>JAJZZI010000162.1:0-1398 GCA_021797635.1 Bacillota bacterium
AGCCTCGGGGAGTGGTGTTTTTATTTGCGTCCTGCCTATAGGTAGAAAGGCAGAAAAGACGCGACTTCCCGTGCACATCGCCCTCTATGCCCGCGTCAGCACCCGCGACCACGGACCTCAAGCACCGGACCGCCTGGTATCGGCTATTGGAAGCCGCCCGGCTGTACCAGATCGACGGGATCATCGTCTGGCGCATGGACCGCGCCTTCCGGTCCGCCTTGCATGCCGCTCAAGCATTGGGGCGCCGGCCTGAAGAGCCAGCAGGAGGCGCGGTTGGACACGACGAGCCCCATGGGGGAAATGATGTATGACATGACCATCGCCTACGCCGAACTTGAAAAGTCCCTGATTAACGAACGGGTGAAAGCAGGCATGGACCGCGCCAAGCGTCAAGCAAGGCAGTCGACCGCCAGGCTATGATCGCCGACACGGCCAAGTGGCAAGCAGCCTGCGCCGCCGTCGAGGCCGTCACATCGGGCCGTCACAGCTATCGCAAGGCAGCCAAACCGTATGGCGTCCGTCTAAGCACCATCCAACGGACCCAGGCGCGGTTGCAGATTGAAACGGGCGAATCGAGGTGTGCCCCAAAACCCTCCTAAAAAAGGGCAGCGGAAATGGCGGTTTCATGCGGTTTGCGATGCGCCGTCTGCTGTACCCCAACGACATCGTTCGGGGTACGACCCTTGCATTGATGCGCATTGTAGTACGTATTATACCAAAAAGGGGGAGGCGGCCATGAAGTCGTATTCGTCACGTGAGGTCTTGTGCATCCTCGTGGCAGATGGCTGGGTGATTAAACACCAGACTGGGTCTCACGTTCAGCTGGTGCATCGCGTCAAGCCCGGCAAAACCACCATTCCGCACCTCGAAAGGATTTGGACCCGAAGACTCTACGGAGTATCGCGAGGCAATCCGGTATCATGTTCCCATAGACCGAAAACCCAGGAGGCGAGTTAGCGATGAAAGACCGATATCTATTTCCGGCTATTTTTGAACCTGGCGATACGGCGGGGTATACGGTCACGTTTCCCGATCTGCCGGGTTGTATTACGGAAGGGAACACCCTGGAAGAGGCGTTTGTCATGGCGAAAGAAGCCTTGGAATTGCATGTATATGGCACAGAAGCGGATCATGATCCAATTCCCGAGCCGTCCCGGTTGAAGCCCGAAACCGTCCCTCCCCAGGCAATAGTCGCCGTGGTGGAGGCGTGGATGCCCGTGATCCGCAGCAAAATGGCCAATCAGTCGGTCAAGAAAAATTTAACCGTTCCCAAATGGCTGGCCGACGCGGCAGACCGAGCTGGTATCAATTATTCCCAAGTTCTACAAGAAGCCCTCAAGTCGCGGCTAGGTGTGAGCGGGGAACGGGCGGATCATTCCCCTTGATCGCGTGCAGATC
>JAJZZI010000162.1:1408-35145 GCA_021797635.1 Bacillota bacterium
TCTATCCGCCAACGGTACCATCTCGCTCTGTGCAGAGACCGTGCCGGGCGGGGATGACGAAACCTTGATGCCTTTAGCACACTTCGGGCAACCCCTACGGTCTAAGTGATGACAAGCCAATAGGGGGAAGGGATTAGAGACCAACGCAGAGCGAAACGCGAAACCATCCGGCGCGGCACGCACAGCCAGCGGGAAGGGGAGTCCCCCGAATTCAGCAACAAACGTCCACCATTGCATCACCTCAACCGACTAAATAAAAGCCTCAGTTACCAGTCATTGGGTGAGACGTGCCAGTTTTAAGACCCTAGGCCCGAAACGACCCTAGGTCCCATCTGGGTGAGCTTTACCGCGAAGATGAGTGAGAGAATCGTGTAAGCCCGGAACTCGCAATGTTCCGCGAACCAGGAACCTCTGGCGGGGTAATCCCGGTGACCCTCGGAAACACCCGAAGAGGTGAAACCCCCACCTTGGCTTAGCCAGGTGGGGAAAGAGTTCGTCCAAAGCTTTCGCCGATCAAGAGGTATACAAAGGCACCTCGCTTCGGCGAATTCGCTTAGCGCTGATCCACGGGCTTCACCGTCAAGTGGGTTGGCCCCGTGTACTCCGCTCTGGGACGAATGAGGCGATTGTCATCGTACTGCTCCAGAACATGCGCCGTCCAACCCGCAATCCGACTCATGGCAAACACTGGCGTAAACATATCGATGGGGATGCCCATCATGCGGTACAACGATCCCGAATAGAAATCGACATTGGCGTGGAGGTGTTTTTGGTCGCCTACGTAGGCGGCGATCGCTTCCAGTCGTTCAAAGACGTCCATGTTGCCTTCACTCTTGCTCATTTCCTGAGAAATACGCCGTAATACCACGGCTCGTGGGTCATCGGTCTTATACACCCGGTGACCAAAGCCCATAATCTTGCGTTTTGCTTCAAATGCCTGATCGAGCCACGACTGCACGTTATCCAAAGTCCCAATATCATCGACCATCCGCATCACCTGTTCGTTAGCTCCGCCGTGCAAAGGTCCTTTTAAGGTGCCAACGGCAGAAGTAATGGCGGAATAGATGTCCGAAAGAGTGGCTGCCGTCACCCGCGCAGAAAACGTCGACGCGTTCAGTTCGTGATCGGCGTGTAAAATGAGCGAGGTGTCAAGCGCTTTGGCATGCTGCGCTAAAGGCCGCTTTCCCGTTAACATCCACAAGAAGTTCTCCGCCAGGGGCAAATCCGGGTCGGGAGCAATAACGTCCTGGCCGTTTCGGCTGCGCTCATAAGCGGCCATCATCGTAGGGATTTGGGCCACCAAACGCACCGCTTTGCGGTGGTTGGCAGCCCGATCCATCGAGTCTGCATCGGGATCATAGACCCCGGCCATACTCACTGCGGTCCGCAGCACATCCATGGGCGGTGTATTCTTGGGAATCCAAGAAATAAGTCCACTGACAGATGGGTTTAAGGTGCGATTATCCGCCAATTCTTGTTGAAACGCCAAAAGCGTTTTGGCATCAGGTAAGCTTCCGTGCCAAAGTAAAAAGACCACCTCTTCAAAGGTGGCATGTTCGGCCAAATCCACGGCATCATATCCGCGATAGACCAGACGGCCTTCTTTCCCATCAATAAAGCACAAGTCCGAGGTTAGCGCGACCACATCTTCCAGGCCTGCCTTAAATCCAGTGTCTGCCATCCCACCAATTCCTCCTTGATTCCTGTTCCCCGGTCGAGCCCAGGGCGCTAGCTTGGCGTTGGACTCTCAGCGGCACGACGCTCCTCAATCTCCGTATTCCAAACGTCGTGACCGTTGAGTTGCATCCCTTTTGGGGGTAAGGAACCGCTTTTCATATGTAAGCGCGCTTGGTTTAGCACAAATTCCGCCATCTTCCGTTCAAGCACCTCCGCGCTTATGCCCTGAGGCGGCGAGGGAACCTCCACCACCCGCACCGGGTAGTGGTCCTTCTGATACACTCCCTCGTAGACACGCAAGTCCACGTTCCACTGAGTTGCCGTCTCAGCGATGCTATTCACGCTGACGCTCAACCAAGACTCCCCCTTGCTCCACGTGCTTATAGATATTCTAATCGTTTCTCCAGGTTTTGAAACCCCACGGGGCTCACGACTTGGCCCGTCTTTATGACCGAGCCAAGTCCGCCGTCCCCATGTTACGGCAAATCAGTCTCCCCCATCAAATAGCGGTCACATTCACGTGCTGCCGCGCGACCTTCATTGATGGCCCAAACCACTAAGCTTTGGCCTCGCCGGGCATCCCCGGCCGCAAAGATGCCTGGCACGCTCGTGGCAAACGAACCATAAGCCGCTTTAGCATTGCTGCGCGCGTCTCGTTCGACGCCGAGCGCATCCAAGAGGCTCGCTTCGGGACCCAAGTATCCCATCGCTAACAGCACAACTTGCCCCGGCAAACGCGCTTCACTACCTTCCACTTCGACCGGCCGTTTTCTACCCGATTCATCCGACTCCCAGCGCAATTGCACAATATCGAGCCCCTGCACCTGGCCATTTTCGTCGCCTACCAGCCGCTTCGCGGTGGTGCGGTATTCCCGGGGATCACGACCAAAAATGACCGAAGCCTCTTCTTGTCCATAGTCCTGTTTATAGATCCGAGGAAACTCCGGCCAGGGATTTTCCGGCCCACGAACCAGGGGATTTTCTTCCAAAATCTCGAGCTGCACGACCTGACGACAGTGCTGGCGCATGGCCGTCCCCACGCAGTCCGTACCCGTGTCCCCGCCCCCAATCACGATGACGTCCTTACCCTCTACGGAAATATAGGGGTGATCCGGTTCAAAGAGCCTACGCGTGTTATTCCGCAGAAAGTCCATCGCAAAGTACACGCCCGAGAGGTCACGTCCGGGAACGGGCAAGTCCCGGGGCACGGTCGCACCCACGCAAATGACGACGGCGTCATACTCTTGCTTGAGGCGCTCGGCGGCATAATTTCGGCCGACCTCGGTGTTGGTCACAAACGAAATCCCCTCGGCCCGCATCAAGTCCAACCGACGGTCGACCACTGCCTTATCCAACTTCATGTTGGGAATTCCGTACATCAAAAGACCGCCAGGTCGATCAGCGCGTTCAAAAACCGTCACCCAGTGACCCGCCTTATTTAGCTGCGCCGCCGCCGCCAAGCCCGACGGCCCGGAACCAATCACGGCCACCTTCTTACCCGTGCGCACCAGCGGTGGATCAGGCACCACCCAGCCTTCATCAAAGCCGCGGTCGATAATCTGCCGTTCAATCGTCTTAATGGTGACGGGTTGGCCGCTTAAGCGGCCAACCGTGCATGAGCCTTCACAGGGTGCAGGACATACCCGTCCCGTAAATTCCGGAAAGTTCGTCGTTTTCAGCAAGCGCGTCAGTGCCTCTTGCCACGCTCCCCGGTACACCAGATCATTCCATTCGGGAATGAGGTTATGGGTCGGACAACCTGACGCCATGCCGTTTAACATAATGCCGCTCTGGCAGTAGGGAACCCCACAATCCATACATCGGGCCGCCTGGGTCTCCGCTTCGGTCCGATCCAGTGGCTGGACAAACTCCTGCCAGTCGTTCAAGCGTTCTTTTGGCGCGCGATCCGGCGCCACCTGGCGTGGATATTCCATGAACCCGGTAATTTTCCCCATCCGATGCGCACGCCTCCTTCCTTGTTCTGCTACTTTCCTGCCACTTCGACCAATCCCGTTTGACTATCCTCGAAGGCGGCCATGACCGCTTCATTTTCACTGAGTCCCTGTTGTTTGGCCCGTAAAATAGCCTCTCGTACTCGGCGGTAGTCCTTGGGCACGACCCGCACCAAGCGCTCTTGGGTCCCGTTCCAGTTCTGGAGCAACTCCGCTCCCCGCCGGCTCCCGGTATAATGGACGTGACGCTCAATCATGCTCCGAACTTCGGCCGCTTCGGCCGGATCATCCAAACTCTCCAGCGTCACCATATCTAAGTTGCAGCGGTGCGCAAACGTCCCCTTTTCATCCAAAACGTAGGCGATGCCGCCCGACATCCCCGCCGCAAAGTTCCTACCCGTCCGCCCCAGCACGACCACTCGACCGCCCGTCATATACTCCAGACCATGGTCTCCCACACCTTCAACCACCGCCTGCGCACCGCTATTTCTCACGCCAAAGCGTTCTCCCGCCATGCCCGCAATATAGGCTTCGCCAGAGGTTGCGCCGTAAAGCGCCACATTGCCAATGATGATGTTCTCATGCGCCACGAACGAGGCGCGAGCATCGGGATAGACGAGGATTTTGCCGCCCGACAACCCCTTGCCCACATAGTCGTTGGCGTCGCCCTGTAGCCAAAGCGTCAAGCCGCGCGGGATGAAGGCACCAAAACTTTGGCCCGCCGAACCTTGAAAGCGAAATTGAATCAAGTCTTCCGGTAGCCCTTCGCGGCCATACTTCAGACTGATCTCACTCCCTAAGCGAGTTCCCAGCGCGCGATTGACGTTGCGGACGGGAAATTCACGCACCACCGGCTCTCCCCGTTCCAGCGCAGGAAGGGCTGCCTCTATCAACTCCGTCGCATCTAAGGTTTCACTCAAGTGATGATTCTGACGCTCCCGGTTTCGATCGATGTCGGGAGGCGGCGTTAAGATGGCGGATAGGTCCAAATTCTTGGCTTTCCAGTGGTCCGACAAACTGACCGTGCTCAAAAGATCGCTGCGACCCACCATTTCCGAAACCGTGCGCACGCCGAGCTTCGCCATGTAATGGCGAAGGTCGTTCGCGACCAACATCATAAAGTTCACCACGGCCTGAGGATCGCCAGTAAAGTTCTTTCTTAGTTCCGGATTTTGGGTGGCAATTCCCGTGGGGCAGGTGTCCAAGTGACACACGCGCATCATGACGCAACCCAGGCTGACCAGGGGACCGGTAGCAAATCCAAACTCATCGGCACCTAAAAGCGCAGCGATAGCCACGTCCCGTCCCGTCAGCAACTTCCCGTCTGTTTCCACCCGAATGCGATCGCGAAGTCCGTTTAACAGCAGGGTCTGGTGCGTCTCAGCCAGCCCTAGTTCCCATGGCATGCCAGCGTGCTGGATGCTCGTTTCTGGGGAAGCGCCGGTACCCCCATCATATCCCGAGATAAGCACGAGATCAGCCTTACCCTTGGCGACTCCCGCGGCAATGGTACCAACCCCTACCGCCGACACCAACTTCACCGTAATCCGCGCCTTGGGATTGGCGTTTTTCAGGTCATAGATGAGCTCCGCCAGGTCCTCAATCGAATAAATATCATGATGCGGAGGCGGAGAAATGAGCCCCACCCCAGGGGTTGAGTTCCGCACTTCGGCAATCCACGGATATACCTTTTTCCCGGGGAGCTGACCGCCCTCTCCAGGTTTCGCCCCCTGAGCAATCTTGATCTGGATTTCATCGGCATTAACCAGGTAATGGCTGGTGACGCCAAATCTCCCTGAGGCTACCTGCTTAATGGCGCTGCGCCGCCAATCACCATTCTCATCACGGGTATAGCGGTCAGGATGCTCTCCCCCCTCGCCCGTGTTGCTCTTGCCCCCGATGCGATTCATGGCTATGGCCAATGCTTCATGGGCCTCTTGGCTAATCGAGCCAAAGGACATGGCTCCGCTTTTGAAGCGACGGACGATCGATTCCGCCGACTCCACTTGATCAAGCGGGATAGGCTTTTGGGCAAACTTAAAGTCTAACAAGCTCCGAAGATTAAAGCGCGCCCTGGAAAATTCCAAGATCTTCTCTTTAAAACGCTCGAATAAGTCGGGATTATTCTGGCGCGTAGCCTGTTGCAACAGGTAGACCGACTCGGCGTCATACATGTGCTCCTCGCCGTCTGCCCGCCATTGAATGTGGCCACCAGACTCTAAGGCCAGCGCTCCGCCCTTGCGTTGGGCGTATGCTTGGCGGTGGCGACGTCGCACCTCTTCGGCTACTTCCGCAAGGCCCATTCCCTGAATCTTCGACGACGTTCTCGTAAAGTAGCGGTCGAGAAAATCTTGGTTAAGACCCACCGCCTCGAACACCTGAGCACCTTGATAGCTTTGGATGGTGGAAATCCCCATCTTCGACAAGACCTTGACGACACCTTTGGTACTGGCCTTGACATAATTGTGAATCGCCTCGTCCACCGAAATACCAGTCCAAATAGATTTCAGAATTTTGTCCTCGATCGATTCGAAGACCAAATAGGGATTAATCGCGCTGGCTCCATAGCCAATCAAGGTCGCGAAATGGTGCACTTCTCGGGGCTCTCCCGATTCGATGACGAGTCCCGCCTGAGTTCTGGTACCCATGTCGATCAAATGGTGATGCAGGGCAGACACGGCCAACAATGCTGGCAGGGGCGCCATCACTTCGTCATGACCACGGTCTGACAACACGACAATGTTAACCCCTTGGGCAATCGCGCTATCCGCAGCCTGAAACAACGCGTCAAGCCCCGCCCGCATCCCCTCTTCGCCTCTGCCCACCTCATACAAAATCGAAAGCGTACGCGAGGAGAAACCCTCACGATTAATATGCACCAGCTTATACAACTCGCTGTTGGTCAAAATCGGTGTAGGCAGCTCAATTTGGCGACAGGCTTCGGGTTCGGTGCGAAGCAGGTTTCCTTCCGAACCCAGGGTCGTAGCGACGGCGGTCACAATTTCTTCGCGAATGGCATCGATGGGCGGATTCGTTACTTGAGCGAACAACTGCTTAAAGTAACGATATAAGAGTTGGGGGCGCTCGGACAACACGGCTAGCGGCGTGTCCACGCCCATGGATCCTACCCGTTCTGCCCCTTCTATAGCCATCGGCTTCACCAGTTTGTCGAGCTCTTCGTGGGTGTAGCCAAATTCTATTTGCCGACGAAGCACCGTGTCATGATCCGGCTCCGGAACCGACGGCGGCTCGGGCAGATCTTCTAGCCGAATGAGATGCTGATTCAGCCAGTCCTCATAGGGATGCTGGCTAGCAAATTGGGATTTCAGCTCCTCATCGGAGACAATCCGCTGCTGCTCCAGATCCACCACCAGCATACGACCCGGTTGCAGTCGGCCCTTGGTCACGACCTCCTCGGGGGCAATGTCCAAGACGCCCACCTCAGAAGCTAACACAATGAGGTCTCCCTTGGTCACATAATAGCGCGCCGGTCTAAGACCGTTACGGTCGAGGATGGCAGCTATTTGCTTGCCGTCAGTCAAAACCATCGCTGCAGGACCATCCCAGGGCTCCATGAGACAACTGTGGTACTCATAAAAGGCCCGCTTCTCCGGACTCATGCTTTCGTGGTTAGACCAGGGTTCAGGAATCATCATCATCGCCGCCTGGGTTAACGGCCGACCAGCTAACACGAGAAATTCCAGCGTATTATCAAATACGGCCGTATCGCTGCCGTCCTCATCGATTATCGGCAGCAATTTGGCTAAGTCGTCACCAAAAAGATCAGACTGCAGCAATGCTTCACGAGCCCGCATCCAATTGACATTCCCTCGCAGGGTGTTAATCTCACCGTTATGAATCACGAACCGATAGGGATGCGCCCTTTCCCAGCTAGGGAAGGTGTTGGTGCTAAAACGCGAATGGATCAAGGCAAAGGCAGACTCGGTCCGCGTGTCAGACAAGTCGGGAAAATAGCTGCGCACCTGATATGAGGTAAACATCCCTTTATAGACAAGCGTTCGGCTCGAAAAACTTGCACAATAAAATGCATGCTCTCCGGAAAGGCCATGCTCGCGCAAGTCATGCTCGATGCGGCGGCGGATCACATACAACTTCCGCTCAAACGCATCCCCACTAGAAATGGTCTCTGCCCGTGCCACAAACACTTGGCGCAGGCGCGGCTCAGATGCCAGCGCCGCTTGGCCCAACCCATCATGGTTGCTCGGCACATCACGCCAGCCCAAGACCGTCTGACCCTCTTCGACAATGACCGCTTCAATCTGCTGTTCAAAAACTGAGCGTGCATGGTCGTCTTGAGGCAAAAACATCATACCCACACCATAAGCACCCAGCTCCGGCAACGCGAAGCCCAGACGCGTGGATTCCTCCATGAGCAAGCGCTGAGGCAACTGGATCAAAATCCCCGCTCCATCACCTGCATTGGGCTCACTGCCTTGAGCACCGCGATGATCAAGGTTCTCCAACACCGAAAGCGCTTGCTGCACGATGGCGTGAGACCGTTTAGACTTGATGTTCGCTACAAATCCAATTCCACATGCATCGTGTTCCCACTTGGGATCGTACAGGCCTTGCGCCTTGGGCGCTCGAGAAAAGCTCATAATTCTACGTAACCTTCCTTTCTGAGGAAAGTCTCAGCTTCGGATAAAAATGGCAGCGTCCTATCGTCGCGAGGCATAGCCATCGGGCTCAAATACACAAACCATGTATCAGCGATTCTACCATGGCTACGGAAAACTTTCTACTATAAATCCAAAGACATGCATAAATAACCAGCGCGACCTTAAATCTTCCACTCACTCAAAGCTTTCGCGGAGCACCCGATCCCGGCCTGGCCATCGCGATCGAATGGTAAGAAGTGCTGACCACACCACCGAAACGGGAAAATATTTCATCCCGAACGCTGATACCTACTTCGCGTTGATACGACCACAATCCGAGGAGTGCGCCAGGATCTATCCGTCTACCCTAATATTATAACGGTTTAGGGCACTTTTTGGGAATCCCTTGGCGTTTCCCACCAACTCGGTCGAGGCCTCCAAATTTTGCCTTGGACCCCTTCCCGGGCTGGAGCCTTACGCGCCAGCCATCCCCTTTAAGCTCCACCGAGCCCTTTCCCCATTTTGGACGAGAGTTGTTATAATAGGAAAGACTGTCGTGGTTAGGAGCCTAAAACATCGTGTTAAGAAATCGCATACGGCGAGTTCCCGTGACCGTACGAGGGACCCATTACATTCACGAGTATCTGGTGCTGCCCGATGTTTGTGCGGTCATTGCCGAAACATCTGAAGGCGTCGTACTAGTCGAGCAATACCGACCCGCCTTGGGCCGGAAAATCTTAGAACTTCCAGCAGGGCGTTTGCATCGTGGCGAAGATCCGGTCGAAGGTGCCCGTCGTGAGCTTCAAGAAGAAACGGGGTACCGCGCTGGCGATCTAAGGTTGTTGTCTCGCTTCTATCCGTCTGTGGGACTTTCTCGGCATAAAGTCCACTTGTATTACACGGTCGACCCGGTACCGGGAGAGACCCATTGGGATGCCACAGAGGAAATCGTCGTGAAGATTATCCCGGCATCCGAGGTGCCTAACTTGTTGGTCGAGGGCCGGGCAGCCGATGCCAAGACCCACCTGGGCCTGGTGTATTTTTTGAATTCGCGAGGCTGGGTATTCAAACGAGGGCGCTGGCGGCCGGAGGCCAACAATCAGGCTCCTTTGTGAGGACGCTTGGGGAGCGGTGATGAGCCGCTCCCCCTTCATGCCCGCTAGCCATGAAGCGCCTTATCGAGAAGAATGTTCAACTGGGTGACATTCACCACCTGAGCACCAAAAATTCCCCACTGCGGCCCCGAAGTGGATGCCTCCACCAGCGCACGTAGAAAGCTCTGGGAAAGCCCGGTCGCCTTGGCCACGCGAGGAATTTGGATCATAGCCGCCTCGACACTAATGTCCGGGTCTAGACCTGAACCCGAGCCCTCCACTAGGTCGGGTGGAATTTGGCTGGTCTTCAACCCAGGGATGCTCTTTTTCAACGCGGCAATGCGAGAGCGAATCTCAGCCATCAACGCTTGGTTGGTGGGAGCCAAGTTGCTTGGCGCCGAGCTATAAGCGTTGTAGGGGTCGGGTTTGGCGGTGGTGGTCGAAACCGTGTCGGAAGGCCTGCCCCAAAAATATTTTGCCTGATCGAAATACTGCCCGACATGGGCTGACGCCACCACCCGACCGTTTAGCCTAATTTGGCTGCCGTTGGCCTGGTAGGGAAAAATCACTTGACTAATCCCAGTCATGGCTAAGGGATAAGCCAGACCTAACAACAACCAAAGAAACAGGGTGACCCCCACGAGAGGCTTTAGATATTTCACGTCGTCACCTCCTAGGCCAATCCAAATAAGCCCAGCACACGATCGATTCCCCAGATGCCCACAAAGGGAATCACGATGCCCAGAACACCCCAGTTGAAGATATTTCTTGCGAGCATTTTGTCCGCCGCCTCAGCTCGGTATGTAACTCCCCGGATGGCAAAGGGAATCAATGCGGGAATGATCAAGGCGTTGAAAATGAGCGCCGACAAGATGGCTCCATGGGGCGTCTTAAGCCCCATGATATTGAGCTTCGAGAGCACGCTTAAGGTGGGCACGGCGGCGAACATGGCAGGGATAATGGCAAAGTACTTGGCCACGTCGTTGGCGATGGAAAACGTGGTCAAGGCCCCCCGAGTGATTAAGAGTTGCTTTCCCACCATGACCACGTCCAAAAGCTTGGTCGGGTTGGACTCTAGGTCAATCATGTTGCCCGCTTCTTTGGCCGCCATGGTGCCCGTATTCATGGCCAGCCCGACATCGGCTTGCGCGAGCGCCGGTGCATCATTCGTACCGTCGCCCGTCATCGCCACCAGCTTGCCTTCCGACTGTTCGCGCTTGATGGTCTCAATTTTGTCTTCGGGCTTGAGCTCGGCGATAAAATCGTCAACCCCCGCCTCTTGCGCAATGACCGCCGCCGTGATGCGATTATCTCCGGTGGCCATGACCGTGCGAATGCCCATCCTGCGAAAGTCGTCGAAACGTTCCTTGAGGCCAGATTTGACAATATCCTTGAGGCGAATCACGCCCAGGGCGCGCCCGTCGATTTCGACGGCAAGCGGCGTCCCACCTTCCCCGGCAACCGCCTCGGCTAGCTTCTCCAGCTCGGGTCGCTTTTCTGCACTGGAAATTTCGACAATGGCACTTATCGCCCCCTTTCGGATTTGACGGCCGTCCGCCAGGTCAATGCCGCTCATCCGGGTATGCGCAGAAAAGGGCACGGCTTCGCCTTCGACCAGGGGCAGCGCCTCTAAATGCAGCACGTCTTTGGCCAGCTCGACGACCGACCGTCCCTCGGGGGTGCTATCGGACAGCGAAGCGAGTAGTGCCGCTTCGGCCACCTCCTCGACCCGGACGGACGTTACGGGCATAAACTCGGTGGCCATACGATTGCCAATGGTAATTGTGCCCGTCTTGTCCAAGATGATGGTGTCGATATCGCCCGCCGCCTCGACGGCACGACCGCTCTTGGCCACCACGTCAACCTGCGCCACGCGATTCATCCCCGCAATCCCAATGGCGGAGAGTAGAGCACCAATCGTCGTAGGGATGAGACAGACCAAAAGGGCCACCATGGTCGTGGTATCGGTGGCGTGGGGACCATAATATCGAGCCTGAGGCACTAAGGTGACGACCACCAAGAGAAAGATCAGGGTCAATACCCCCAAGAGGGCGGATAGAGCGATTTCATTGGGCGTCTTTTGGCGGCTGGCGCCCTCCACCAGGGCAATCATGCGGTCTAAGAAGGTTTGCCCAGGATTCGTCGTAATCCGCACGACCAACTGGTCAGAGAGCAGTCGGGTGCCCCCAGTGACGCTGTCGCCCGTGGCCTTAATCACCGGAGCAGATTCTCCGGTGATGGTTGATTCGTCCACTGAGCCCACGCCTTCGACCACTTCTCCGTCGCTAGGAATGACATCGTCCGGTTCTACCAACACCCGCATGCCCATGGTCAGTTCCTCGGAAGACACCCATTCCCAAGCGCCGTCGCCTTTCAAGCGCTTGGCTCGAGTACTGGACTTGGTCCGTCGCAAAAAATCTGCCTGGGCACGGCCACGGGCCTCGGCGTAGGACTCCGCGAAGGTGGCGAACAAGATGGTGAAGAAGAGTACGATGGTTACCAGAAGTTCGTATTGAAATGCCGCTTTGCCAATGGATCCGATGGTAAAAATCAAGGTGACCACGGTGCCAATCTCGACCACAAACATGACGGGATTACGGACCATCTCGACGGGATTGAGCTTGGCAAAGGTATCCTTCAATACCTGCATAAAATATGAGCTATCCATCGTATGCGACATGGCTGTCATAAACGTATAAACCTCCCTCTACCGACCTAAAATAGGTGATGCGCGAGCAAAAGATAGTGCTCGGCCAAGGGACCCAGTGCCATCACGGGAAAGAAGGTGAGCGCATTGAGAACCACGACGGAGCCAGCCAAGATGCCACCAAACAGGATGCCCTCAGTGCGCATCGTGCCCGATGAGGCGGGCACCGAGCGTTTCTTTAACAGTGATTCGGCCAGCAAGAACATCGCCATCACCGAGGCAAAGCGACCAATCACGGTAATGATGCCGATGGTCACCTCGTAATAGGGCAGCGCGGCACCGAGCCCGCCCAGCGCCGAGCCGTTATTGGCGGCACCGGAGGTAATTCCGTATAAAATTTCAGCAAACCCCTGGGGTCCGGGATTAAACACTCCCTTGAGGCCCGCGGGGAGCGCCACCGAGAGGGCCGTCCCTACTAAGATCAGGAAGGGGTGCAGCAAAAACGCAATCGAGGCCAGCGACACCTCCCGGGCCTCGATTTTCTTGCCCAAAAATTCCGGCGTGCGGCCCACCATGAGACCCATGATGAACACGGTGATCACCACCAACATGAGCATGTTGAGCAGCCCCACGCCCTTGCCCCCGAACACCAGGTTCAAAAACATGGCCGAAAAATAGGCCAGCTGAGTGATGGGCAGCGCGCTATCATGTGCGCTGGCCACGGAGCCCGTGGTAAACGACATCGTCGAGGTTTCAAAGGCTGCCGTGCCGCCGGTGCCAAAAACCAGTTCCGTGCCCACGCGATAGATATGTCCATGAAGGCCTAGCGCGTTAATCACCGGATCGCCGAGTTCCATCGGAAAGTACACCATGGCGCCAATGGCTAAATACATTAGTCCGGCCACCGAGATTAAGGTCCACGCCATTTTTCGCTTCCCGGTCATGACGCCTAACGTGTAAAAAAAGGCGACGGGTAAAAGGCCCATCATAATCACTTGAAAGAGATTACTTAGCGCCGTAGGATTTTCCAATGGGTTGGCACTGTTGGCATTGGTAAAGCCACCGCCGTTGGTTCCCAAGTGCTCGATAGCTTCCCAACTGGCCATAGGACCTCGAGGCACGACTTGAGTGCTGCCCGTAATGGTATGGATGTGAAGATAGGCCCCCAACGTTTCCGGAACCCCTTGCCACACCATGAGGATGGCGAAAACCACGGAGAGTGGCAACAACACGCGGGTACACATGAGAACCAAGTCCACGAAAAAATTGCCCATCTTCTTCCCCGACAGGGCACGAATAAACGCAATCGCCATGGTCCCGCCAACGGCCGGGGTAACAAATTGCAGAAATTCCAAGTTGCCAAACTGCGAAAAGAGGGACATCGTATTTTCACCGCTGTATGCCTGCCAGTTCGTATTCGTACCAAAACTCGTAGCGGTATTGAAGGCGAGCTGAGGATTGACGGCGGGCATGTGCTGGGGATTGAAGGGCAACTGCCCCTGCAGACGGAGGAGGACGTAGGAAAGCACAATCCAGGCAAAATTAGTCAGGATCAAGGCGACCCCGTATTGCCTGGCCGTCATCGACGCCGACGGGTCGATGCCAAACATACGAAAGACGCCATGCTCAAGGGGTCGCAAAGGTTTGTCTAAAAAGGTGGGTTCAAACGAAAACACGCTTGCTATATAGGTTCCGAGGGGTTTTAGCGTAACCAAAAAGACGCCCACAACCACCACCCACACCGCTACCGTCTGCAGCGACAAAAAATCATCTCCTCTGGATACCCGGATACGCTAGAATTTCTCAGGGCGAATAATGACGTACACCAAGTAAATGCTGACGGCCACCGCGAGGCCAAGCAATACCGCGCCTTCCACGACATGCCCCCCTATTGCGCCTAAAGGCGCGCCAAATAGTGCAGCAAGGCCAAGAGCATACTCATCAGAGCCACAATCAGCCCCAGCAGTTCGATGTCTAACATCGGCCTCAACCTCCATCAACAACGTAACCCTGACCTAGTATCGGCATTTATCCCCAAAAAAGTCTATGCGTTTTGTCGTATCCGGAAGATGGGGCGGTTTTTCGTGCCAACGGCCATTAGTCGCCAAAAGAATACTTGATTTCAGGCCCTGAAGGGACCCCTAAAACGTCGACGGATCCTGGGCCCTGTCGGGCATGAAAGAGCGGTCAGAGCCATGGCTCTGACCGCTCTTGGCGAAACCCCATATGGGCAGGGTTACAGCTTCTCAGGATAGAGAAGCGCATAGAAAAGATAAAACACCGACAAGAGGCCGACAATGCCTCCAATGACCATCTCGGTCACGACTCTCCACCCCTTCCCCTGGTTCGCATTTGCTGCCTTAAGAGGCGATCGCAGTAGCGTATATACGCTTCGCAGCCAAAGAAAAACAACACACAAACCCCCACGCCGGCAACGTCCAACATCACGATAACCCCCTTACCCGACGACGTCTAACTCCGATGGTGTATGAGATGTAGCAGCGCCAAGTTGATCTCCAAGACATTTACGTAAGAATTTCCGTACATGCCCAGAAAACGGCCAACCGTGTGGGTCGCCACTAAATGACGAACTGAAGACAGGGGCAAGCCATTTAGGCGGGCGACCCGTGGTGCTTGAAAGTAGGCGGCAGCGACACTGATGTCAGGGTCCAAGCCGCTGTCCGAACTCTCGACCAGGTCAACGGGCACCTGGCTCGGCTTTACGCCGGGATTGGTCTTTAGAATATAGGCCATGTTGGCCTGGACTTCCTTGATCAACGCCGGATTGGTCGGCCCATAGTTGCTGGCCGTTGACGCAGCCGCGTTATACCCGGCAGCCGATGGTCGGCCGTCAAAGAACTTCGGGCTGGTAAAGGATTGCCCAATGAGCTTGGAGCCGATCACCCGCCCATGATAGTGGACTAGGCTGCCATTGGCCTGATACGGAAAGAGGAGTTGGGATATCCCGGTCACCACTGCCGCGTACACGACGACGGTCAGGATGCCCAGCAACACCAACATCCGAATTGATGTCCACAGATGTTTGATCACTTTTGCTTCCCTCCTCGCCTCGTTTATGCGTGCAGCGACACTAGATGAAGGGCGGTCACCAGTAAATCGATGAGTTTAATGCCCACAAACGGCAGCACCAGCCCGCCTAAACCGTATATAAAGAGGTTATTGCGCAAAATGGTAGCTGCCCCGACCGGCTTGTAGCGCACCCCTCTAAGGGCCAGCGGAATTAAGAGCGGGATGATGATGGCATTGAAAATCACAGCGGAGAGCACTGCCGATTCGGGTGAGGTCAGGTGCATCACGTTGAGTGCCTGCAATCCTGGAAACACCACCACGAACATGGCCGGGATGATGGCAAAATACTTAGCCACGTCATTGGCCACCGAAAACGTCGTCATGGCTCCGCGGGTAATCAAGATTTGCTTGCCAATCTCTACGATGTCCAGCAGCTTGGTCGGATTCGAATCCAAGTCAACCATGTTTCCCGCTTCGCGAGCAGCCTGCGTGCCAGAGTTCATAGCCACCGCCACATCCGCCTGAGCCAATGCCGGCGCGTCGTTGGTACCGTCCCCGACCATACCCACCAAATAACCTTCGGCCTGCTCCTTTTGGATGTAGCCGAGCTTGGTCTCGGGCGTGGCCTGCGCTAAGAACTCGTCGACACCCACTTCTTTGGCAATGGTCTCGGCAGTAATGGGATTGTCTCCCGTAATCATCACCGTCCGGATGCCGGCCGCGCGCAGCGAACTTAAGCGCTCGCTGATTCCCGGTTTGACCACATCTTTTAAGTAGATGACACCGAGCGTGCGACGCCCTTCTGCGACCACTAAGGGAGTGCCACCCAACTTACCAATCCGAGTGACCACCTCGTCAAGCTGCTTAGTCGGCACGGTACCGCCGCATTCCTCCACAAACGCAGGCACCGCTTTGCTCGAACCCTTGCGAATCTGCCGACTATCCATATCGATGCCGGACATTTGCGTCTGGGCCGAAAACTCATGGAAATTCGCTCCTACGAGGTCGCGCTCCGTGGTTTCGAAGCCAAATCGATCACGGGCCAAGGCTACGATGGATCGCCCTTCCGGAGTTTCATCACTAAGCGAAGACAAAAGCGCCATTTCTCCAAGCTCCCGCTCGTCCACGCCCTCCATCGGGATAAATTCAGTCGCCATACGATTGCCGATGGTGAGCGTCCCCGTCTTATCCAGCAAGATCACGTTGACATCACCGGCGGCCTCGATGGCTCGGCCCGACATCGCCAGCACGTTTTTCTTAAGTAAGCGGTTCATGCCCGAAATGCCAATGGCGGACATCAAACCGCCAATCGTCGTCGGTATCAGACAGACCAACAGCGCAATTAAAATAGTCACCGAGACGGTATTCCCAGAAAAGACGGCGAAGGGCTCGATGGTCAGCACCACGACCACAAAGATCAGCGTCAGTCCTGCCAGCAAGATGGCCAACGCTATCTCATTGGGAGTCTTCTGCCGTGCGGCGCCCTCAATCAAGCTAATCATCCGGTCTAAGAAGGTCTCGCCCGGATTGGCCGTGATTTCTACGGTAATCTGGTCGGAGAGTACCCGCGTACCCCCGGTAACGGTATTGGTATCGCCGCCAGCGGCCCGAATCACGGGCGCCGATTCTCCCGTGATCGCCGACTCATCGATCGAGGCGGCGCCTTCGATGATGATGCCGTCACTCGGCACGATCTCGCCGGCAGCAATCATCACGCGATCGCCCTTTCTCAATTCGGTGCCGGCGACCTTGGTTAGCGTTCCGTCCGCACCGATTTTTGAGGCCATGGTGTCCGTTCGGGTACTACGCAAGGCCTGGGCCTGTGCCCGCCCACGACCCTCGGCAATGGCTTCCGCAAAGTTTGCAAACAGCACCGTAAGCCAAAGCCAAATGGCAATTTGCAACGTGAAATTAAATAGACCGGCCTTGCCCTCAATCAAGAGTCGAACGGCGTCGAGCGTCGTGAAGACGCTACCCACCTCGACCACGAACATCACCGGGTTGTGCATCATCCACCGCGGGTTAAGCTTCCTAAACGCATCTCCAATGGCCCGTGTCAACGGTATGCCAACGGTACCCTGCGGGTTGAGTGGTTGTGCTGCCACTTAGGCCCCTCCTCCTCCAAACAGATGTCCCGACCACAAGGCGAAGTGTTCGGCCAACGGACCCAACGACAGCGCCGGAAAGAACACCAAGGCCCCTACGATGACCACCGTGGCAATCAAAAGTCCGCCAAACAAAAAGCCATGCGTGGGAAAGGTCCCGGCACTTTCCGGTACCGATTGCTTTTGGACCAGAGAACCGGCAATCGCTAGGGCCGGAATATACATTGCGAACCGCCCAAAGAGCATCGCCAAGCCTACGGTCCAGGTATAGAAGGGAGCAGCAGCATCGAGGCCACCAAAGGCAGATCCGTTGTTGCCCACACCGGACGAGTAGGCATAAAGCACCTCGGACAAACCATGCGGCCCGGGGTTGTAAATACCCGCAAGCCCTCCGTGGCTTGTAACCGCCCAGGCGGAAAATCCTAGGATCACAAAGGTAGGCACAATCATGGCCAACACGGCCATCTTGACCTCGTAAGACCCAATCTTCTTACCAAGGTACTCGGGAGTACGCCCGACCATAAGCCCAGCCAAAAAGACGGCCAAAACGGCAAACGCGAGCATTCCCAACAGCCCCACGCCCCAGGCTCCGATGATGACTTCTCCGCTCATCATTTGCCAAAGGGTAATCAGTCCGCCGATGGGCATCAAGCTATCATTGGCTGCTGCCGTCGATCCCCAAGAGACGGCCGTCGTCGACGACTCAAATAGGGAGGACAAGGCGGGGCCAAAACGCACCTCTTTGCCTTCCATGTTGGGCCCGTGGATTCCGACCAGGTGATTCAAAATGGGGTTACCCAGGGCTTCGGCGTGATAAAGGACCAAGGTTCCGCCAAGAAACATGACTAACATCGCGCCCAAAATCGTCCATCCCTGACGCGTGTCCTTGACCACCTTGCCAAAGTAGTAGGTCAGGCCCACAGGAATGGAAAAGCCTAAGACCATTTGAAACATGAGTGATGCCGCCGTGGCCGTCTCATAGGGATGGCCGGCGTTCATGTTAAAGAAACCTCCGCCGTTATCACCTAGCTGCATGATGGAGTTCATCATGCCTACGGGTCCCTGTGCTATCGTCTGAATGCCGCCCTGAAGGGTATGGGCGGTGACATAGGTGCCCCAGTTTTGCGGATTTCCCAGGCCCACTAAGACGATGGCCCCAATAAACGCCATCGGCAAGCTGACCCATAGTAGCGTGCGCACCAGATCCACCCAAAAGTTGCCCAGGGTATTGGCGTTCTTGCGGGTCAATCCACGAATGAAGGCCAACACCATAGCCAGACCGGAAATGGGAGACAAAAACTGCTGCATCATCAACATCGCTTGCGAGGCATAGCTCATGGTGCTCTCACCACCATAGGCCTGCCAGTTGGTATTGGTGGTAAAGCTAACCCCCGTGTTAAACGCTAGATGGGGTCCCACGTCCTTCATATGCATGGGATTGAAGGGCAAGGCTCCTTGAATGCGCAAGGCAATGTAAAGGACAATAAAGCCGACTAAGTTAAAGGCCAATAGTGCGATGAAGTACTCGGTCCAGCGCATTTCGTGGTCTTCGTTCACACCGGTCCATCGGTAGATCACCCGTTCAACAGGACGAATTGCCGGATCGAACCAGGTTTTACGCCGATCATAGACCGCATAGAGATAAAGCCCCATGGGCTTGGCCATTACAACCAGAAATGCCGTAAAGACCAAGATGCCTAGGACGCCCGGAACGGTCACGCGTGTCACCTCTTTCTTCAAATAGCTGCAAATACCATGGAGAGTTTACCTCAGCGGTGAAATTGTCACCATAAACAGAGCAACTATTCATGTAAATAATATGTAAAAATGTCATGTAAAGGGGCCGAGAAACGGCGACGGGCAAAAGTCCGGGAAGGCGGCCGGCATGCCCGCGCGGATGCGAAAGCCACGGCACCCCGACTGGCCGATCCGTAGTTTTGCCAATGCTGGCCGTTCATTTGCGGGTGGGAAGCGGCTTTCGAGCGTCGTCTAAAGCAATGCGGCCAGCGATCCTACGGCGGTCAGGCTGATTTTTACAAAAATTTCACAATCGCTACCGCCCGGTTAAGCCTGGTGCAAAAGGTCGCTCCCTCTCCTTTTTACGGGCTTTCAAGCAACAGAGGGACCCATGTGGCTAAACGGTCGTCCCCTTCGAAGGTCTTGCCCAAAAAAGGGAGAACAGCAATCCTCACGTTGGCGGCATCCTGATATCAAACCGAGCCCTCCATCAAAAAGACGACGGCGTTAATTCTTGCTTTCTGATTTTTCCCATCTACTTGCCATGAGGCTTGGGGTACAGGCAGTAGCCGACTCCGGCGTGAGAGACCAGGTACACCGGCCGATGGGGGTCGGGTTCGATATGGCTTCTTAGTCGCCGGATATAGACGCGAAGGTACTCATGTTCGGCAAGATACTCTTCGCCCCAAACTCGACTTAAGAGATACTCGTGCGTCAACACTTTGCCGCAGTGGGTGGTCAATTCCTGACACAGGCGCCATTCAATGGGCGTGAGGCGAACGCGGCCATTTGAGCTTTCAATCTCGCGGGTGTCTTTAAGCAACTTAATATCCCCGCACGCCGCACCTTCGGCCTGAAGCAGATCACGGCTTCGCCGAAGCAAGGCCCGAATGCGGGCCAGCATCTCACCGGGCGAAAACGGCTTAGCCAAGTAGTCGTCGGCCCCCATGTCCAATGCTTGGATCGTGTCTGCCTCCGAGTTGAGCGCGGTCAGTACCATCACCGGCACCGTCGACATCTTACGGATCCGCTCGCATAGGGTAAACCCATCCATATCAGGCAATCTCAGATCAAGTAAGACCACGTCCGGTTCTTCTTGATAAATCCACTGTAACGCCTGGTGACCATCGGCAGCTTCTCTCACGGCATAGCCCGCCATCACCAGGTTGGTGCGGATCAATCGGCGATATTTGGCCTCATCATCCACGATGAGAATAGACCCACTGACCTCGTCCATCGTCGGCCCCTCCTTACATTTCTTCGCGGGCCTCCCCGGCTGGTTAGCTTGCCAACCGAGCCAGGGGCAGTTGCATGGTGACTTGAAACCCCAGATCGGGCAGATTCTCGGCGCGGATGTGGCCGTGGTGGTTGTCAACGATGCGTTTCACAATAGAAAGGCCGAGACCCGACCCTCGCACCTCAGACTGTGCGTGCGCTGGCACGCGATAAAACCGCTCGAATATTCTTGTAATCTCGCTGGGCGGAACCCCTGATCCAAAGTCCCGGACGGTAATTGTCCAGTCACTATGGCTTACGTCGACATGAAGTTCGACGCGACCTTTCGAATACTTTACCGCATTTTGTAGCAATTCCCTACACGCCGTGTGCAGTTCACGCGGGTCCCCGTAGACCATCATATCCTGGCTAGGCCGGTGGCTGATCAAGATCCGATCCCGTTCCCACGCTGGATGGTGCGCTATTAGAGCATCCAGCCAACTGGAAAGCAAAAACGGTTCAGGCCGGAACAATGCACCTGCATGGTCCATGCTCGACATAAGTAAGAGATGGTCGATTAGTCCTTCCAGCTCTTCCGTCTCCGAGACCGCCACATCTAAAAATTCTTGGCGGTCCTGGTGAGCTAGCCGCTCCCAGGATTGTTGCAGCGTCTCCAAGTATCCTTTAACCAAGCCTAGCGGGGTTCTTAGTTCGTGCGAGACGTTGGCCAAAATCTCGGATTGCATCCGCGCCCGCTCTTCCATGAGTTGATTGGTTCGCGCCTGTTCGGCCAATTCGGCGGAGGCGGCGGCGATAGCAAACTCCTGCGCCAACACCTCAAGCAAATCGCGGTAGGTGAAGTACCAGCCGGGCTCGTTGGAGGTTAACAAAAGCACGCCCCACGTGGCTTGTTGATAGCGAAGGGGGAAGATGGCGACGCGAGCCTTGCGCACCCCGGGGATGAGATAGCCAGCCTCTCCCTCTTCTCCGCTATACTTGGGCACGTTGCTTGCCAAGCTTTCCCCGATGAGGCCTGTCGTCGACCCGATGAAGGCTTGAGGAATTGGTTGATTGGATAGCTGAAAGTTCCCAATGCTGGCATAAAGAGCCAAACTGGCGCTGCGGTCGGCGGTGAGTTGATAAATCGCCGCCGACCGCACCGCGGTATGCTGGGTGACTTCAAACAAAATATGATGCATCACCTCGTGCGGATTAGGATTGGAGGCTAAGGAAGCCCACCCCCGTTCGATGGCCAGCAACTGTTCTTTAAGCATCCCATGTTCCATCTCCAGCCAGGCAATATGCGCCTCCCGAAACCAATAGACCGCGACCATAAGGGCGGCGAAGACCACCGCCCAGCTTGCCGGAGAAACGACCCAGCCCTCGAAGGACAACTGGTGCAGACGGGAAATGGCCGCCAGCGCCAGGTGGGCACTTTGCACGGCGACACTGCCTTGCCTACCGCGCACTCCCAGAAGGGATCGGGCCATGGCCAGGAGGTGAAGCGCCGTCGTCGGAGACGCCGTTTGGCGGGCATTTTCGATAGCAGCAAAGGCCAACGTGGCATGCATATACTGTCGATGCCAGGTATAGGAGGAGCGCCCGAGGATCCCCACCAAGACGATCGCCGTGGCGATTAGGGCCGTGGCCACGCCAAGACTTCGGCGCGGCCCGCTTCGATAGTTAGGGGTCATCGCCGCCTTGGACCCCCGCGCTCTATGGGCCATCCGACTTACGCGACCCGCTGCCCAGGGGATCGGGCAGATGCATCGGCACCATGCCAATCACTACGTCCGTGCGTTTTTTAAGGGCGTTGGCGATGGCCGTGCCTAAACGGTTATGCATCAGCATGCTACCCAGACTATCCGGCACCACTTCAGGCACGAGCACCAGAATGCGCTGATTGGCGTGGCGTTCAATGCTGTTGATAAAGCGAAGCAGGGGCCGGATCACGGACTGGTATTGCGATTTTAAGATCACTAAACGTACGGGAGGATTCCATTTCTGCCAGTCGGCTTCGAATACCCTGCGGAGCTGACTGTCTTCTCCATGGGGGGCTTCCAGAAAGACCACCACCGCGATCACCTCATCGCTTAAAGAAAGGGCGTGGCTCAAGGCCCGGCGCGTCAACTCGGTCAAGGACGGCGCTAAAGGCACGATGACGATGGGCCTCGGCCAAGGGGTCACAGGCTGAGGCAGGCCGCCGACCTGAAGTTGGCGCCCGGCGCGATCGTAATAGCGGCGAATGCGTCCGAAGAGAAAAATGATGACGGGGATGGCCAACACCACCACCCAGGCACCCTCGACGAATTTGGTCACCACGAACAGCATGGTGGCTAGTCCCGTCGCGAATGCCCCCGCCAGATTGAGCGTGGCTCGAAGCTTCCAGCCCGGCGGTCGGGTCTTTCGCCAATGCAGCACCATGCCAAATTGCGACAGGGTAAATCCCGTAAACACGCCAATCGCAAACATGGGAATCAGCGCTTGCGTATTGCCGTTAACGGCTACCAAAAGCAGGGCAGAGGCCATGGCCAAGACCCAGATCCCCCGCTCGAAGACTAAGCGATCGCCACGGATGGCAAACGATTGAGGAAGATAACGATCCCGGGCCAGCAAGCTGGCTAATACCGGCAAACTTCCAAATGAGGTATTCGCCGCCAAACCAAGTACGGTGGTAATCGCTAATGAAACCACAAAAAACGCCCAGCTTCGACCTACAGCTCCAACCATGACCTTGCTCAAGAGCGTGGTATTGCCCCCGGGAAGAACGCCAAATCGCACGGTTAAGAGCGCTATTCCCAGCAACATCGCACCCAACAGTATGCCGAGCAGCCATTCTGTCCGTTTAGCGCGAAGTTGGCGAGGTTCGCGAAACAGGGGCACCCCATTGGCAATCGCTTCAACTCCCGTCAACGCCGTGCATCCGGCGGCAAACGCCGTAAGCAGGAAAAAGAGGCTTACATGAGGGGGAGCGCTGGCTATGGGCACTTTCTTAAGCATATAGGTATGCGCGGGGCGAAAAAACCCATAGGCCAAGACACCGAGCAAGCCCACCACGAATACCATCGTCGGAAACAAAAAGGCCCTCGCACTTTCCCCAACTCCTCGGAGATTCATGAAGGTCACGATGGCCAACAGGCCCAGGCACATCACTAAGGTCCAGGGCAACAGCGAAGGAAACGTCGAGGTCAAAGCCCCAATGCCTGCTGCAATCGAAATCGACACGGTTAAGATATAATCTACGATTAACGCGGCAGCCGCCAATTTACTGGCGCCCGTTCCTAAATTGTCTTTGGAAACGGCGTAGGCCCCACCACCTTGCGGATAGGCATCGATGACTTGACTATAGGACAAAACCAAAATTGCCAGCAATCCGATGATCGCCAGGGAAATGGGCAATAAATAGTGGATGCCTGCGGCGCCGACGGTAATCAGCACCAAGGCAATCGCTTCAGGGCCGTAGGCCACTGAAGTTAAAGCATCTAGCGAAAGCGCCGCCAGTCCGCCAGACGTTCCGATTTCTTCCGATTCCGATTCGCGCGCCTTAAGCGGCCGCCCAAACAAAAACTGCCACGCGTCCATACGGTTAGTGTACCACGTGCAAAGGCTAATTTAATTAACGATAGGTGGCTTGAGTGCCGCGCGCCTGTACTAGCAATTCGGGCTCGGATGTGCACAAAAAAGTCATTGAAATGTTTTCGCGGACCACGTCTGAAGAGGCCGCCAATCTGCTATGATAGATCGTGTATAGACATTACCTTGGGGGCTGTCTTGATATGAGCAGAGAATGGAGCTCGATGGTCTGCCGTCAGTGTGGGGCGTCACTTTCAAGCAGCGACAGTAGTTGTCAGCAGTGTGGCTTCAGCATAGCCCCGATGGCGGCTACGGCTAAGTCTGCCCGAGTCGTTTCGTTGGCTAAACGGCGACGTGCGGCTAAACGGGCCATGAATCCCCACCCAGAAGCTCGCCGCACCAAACGTTGGCTTTTCGCCATTTTGTTCTTGGCGCTAGTCATTCCTTACTTCTTTCCCGTCCATGGCTAGGCCTACGGAATCGTTGGCTACTTCGTCCCGAAACTCCCTGCCGTCATGACAGAAGCGGTGCCACGTGTTGCGATAGAGCGTGGTAAGTGCCACTCCACCGGGCCAAAGCTCTTCAGCGATCAAGGACAATGCGTGGGGCAGCATGTGCATGTCCAAGTCTCTTCCGGTGTGTTGGTGCTTGAGGTGAAGGATCCCCTTCGGGCGCGAACGTTGGCGATCGACCCGCAGCCGAGGTATCCCCGCGTGGTCTAAATCGTCTAAAAGACGTTGTTTGGCCTTGGACCACGAGCGGTCCTTGCCTGGGAGTACCCCAGCCAAACGGGCGCGGGGCTCGTCCAAGTACTCGCGAACCAAAGTCGCGTCACTAAAGTCGCGCGCCACCCGAATGAGGCCTTGGTCCCCCTCCTGCTCATATGCCGCGTTGACCAATACGTAACCCAAGCGATAGGGGTTCAGTTGAGGCGAGGTGACCTGCACCAACTCCGCATTAAGGCGGGCAATGGCTATAATTTCTTCGGGTCTAGGATCAAGCGCATGAAGAATGCGTCGATGCCAAAACGTGGCATAGCCCTCATTTCCCACCTTGGTCAATTGCTGTGGCCAAAAATAGCGGGCTTCTTGATGCAGGACGCGCAGCACGTGGAGTTGCCACGGATGGAGATGGGGCGCCGAGGTGGCCAGAAATCCTAAGACGTCATCCTGGCTTTCGCCGATGTTCCGCATTCGGGGACTCTCCGCGGTAAAATCAGCCAACACGAGACCCGCATCAATAAACTTTTCCACCTGGCGGCGGCCAAATCGTCGGCTGTATCGTTCAAGAATGCGCCGATGCTCGGCCATCACCCCAACTTCGTCTCGTGAAGTCGCCTCAAACGCCGCGTGCGAGCGAAAATAGGCAACATGGGCCAGTACGTGAGCCGCTACCACCAAGCAAGATCCCAGATCGAGCGAACGATCCACGAAGGCGTAAGCGGGTTCGTGGTTCACCACGAGTTCATAGATGCGACTTCGTCGAAAATGATAAGCGGCCTGGTAGTGGCCATATAGCTTGCCAAAGCTCCAATGCCGGTAACGAGAGGGCATGCCGCCGTAGGCCGCGAGTTGACTCAGCGTGTGGCCATCCACTAATTCAAAGTGGGTTGCATACAGTGGAAGACCTAGTTTGGCGGCAGCTTCGGCGACCCTGTCTAACGCCTCCCCCATATCCCGTTTATTGATGGCCATGAAGATCTGCTCCTCATCATAGACTATAGGCGCTGACTAGGCTCCAATCTTTGCGGTAATCTTGGTCGCCAAAGAACTCCACCAAGGCCCGCAGCACATCGGCTTTCGATCGCAACAATACCGCCCGCCGAGATTCGCGATGAAACGCTTGAAACAGCTGGGAAGGACTCCGTTCGGTATCGTGGATTTCCCCATAGCCAAAGAGATTGACTCGGTCGTTAAGCCGTAGTCCCGTTTCCATGGCCACGGGATTGTCGGACGTGAGATTTCCCCCGTCGCTAAAGTGAAATGCGTATGCGTTGTACTCATCTTGAGGATATCGGTCTTGCAAAATTTGATAGGCCAGGCGATAAGCTGACGATGAGACCGTGCCCCCTGAAGCGCCTTGATGAAAGAAGGCATGCTCGTCTACTTCCCGCGCGCGCACATCGTGACTCACGAACACGACTTGGACCTCTGGGTAATGCCGGCGGAGAAACTCGGTCGTCCAAAAGAAAAAGCTCTTGGCAAGATACTTTTCGAAGTTTCCCATCGACCCTGAGGTATCCATCAAGGCCATCACCACGGCTCCGCCGCGCTGCCGGGATGGCTCCGCGCTCTTGTAGTAACGAAGATCTTCCGGTTTAAGCACCCCGACCCTCGGGTCGCCCTCGACCGCGTTTCGCGTCAGGTTGGCTATCAGTGTGCGTCGACGACACCAAGAGGCCCCAAAACGGCCCAATGAGCTCGCATCCAATTGGCCCTGCGCGCCGGGGGCGAGCTTGTCTGGATCCAAGTCGGGCAGGACCAGTTTATCGAACAAGACCTGGGACACGTCTTCCAGCAGGACGGGAATTTCGGTCGCACCCCCCTCGCCGTCCTCATTCCCCGCTCCCCCGGCGGCTTCGGCACGGTCCTGACGAGACCCGTCTCCGCCTTCCGTAGAAGGCACGGACGGAACCCCGGCGTCCATAGATCCCTGGTTGGGATCGTAACGAATGCGGCTCTCCGAGAGTTCTTCTAGGGTGATGTGGAAGTGTTGTTGGCCCCGACTAACCATCACGTGGTCCCTGGCCACCATGTCGGCAAGATTTTTTTGAATGGCCTGCTCGATGCGCTCTCGATGGCGGCGCTGGTCCACCCAGTCGGGTTTGGCAGGACTTTCCCCCGCTTCGCAAACGCTAAAGAGACGAATCGCAACCACCCTCCCTTAAAAGTCTCGGCATAGAGGTCTCATGCGCGAAATACGGCGGCGAGCCGTCGAATCGCCTTCGTGGCACAACGCGGACAATACGAGCCGGTGGCCACCATATGTTCCACCGCGCGCTCGATCCACTCCAGCGCCTTACCATCCGGACCGCTAAAGTGTAGAGCGTCACGAAGGTCGTCAAACAGCTTGGCTTCTAATGCTCGGCGAAGCGTAGGGGCAACCGCCGCCAAGTGCTTGGAACCGTGCTCGAGGGCCGTATACATCTCTTCGCGAAACTGATGCTTCTGGCTGTCGGCTACCTCTAGCCGCGTTTCAATCTGCCGAAGCAGTCGCTCCGCCCCGGGACGGTCCTCTGGCCGGGCAACGTCGCATACGGACACGGCCAGCGCCGCACAATAATTCTGAAACAAGGATTCAAGCTGATCCTGACCTTCGGCTAAAAAAGCTCTACGAACTTCGGCTTCAATCTCGGCATCAAGCAAGTCCTCGGCCATGCTGGCACACTCCTCAACCCCCTCTCGCCACTGGGAATCGGCAAAGGGATCGTGGCTTGCCCCGCTGACCAAGGCGGAAATGGCGTCGCTGGCATCTACGCAATCTTTGGCCCGAACGATGGCTTTGGCAAGGCGATTCATGATGTAGCGGGGATCTAGTCCGTCAAATCCATCGGTCACCGGGCCGTCGTCGTGGAGCCCTTGGCGATGTCGCTCTAATTTGCTCAATCGGTCACCGCCCTGCCTGGGTTCGTCGTGAAACCGCGATAGCACCGCCATGGTGGCTGCCATTTCCAGCCCCTTGTCCGATATGTGCAGCTCGTTTTGGGCATGAGAGCGCAAGAGCTTTTGATAAATCCGCACTTCTTGACGAACGTCCAGGTTGTAGGGAACGGGCACGACCAGCATGCGCGACAAGAGTGCCTGGTTTTTAGGGTTTTTCTTAAACGTGCGGAACTCGTGTTCGTTCGTATGGCCGACGATGACCTCGTCTGCCGAAATGAGTTGATAACGGCCGGTCTTGAAATTGCCTTCTTGGCTCAACGACAACAGGTGAT
Source organism: Bacillota bacterium (assembly GCA_021797635.1). Classification (GTDB taxonomy): domain Bacteria; phylum Bacillota; class Sulfobacillia; order Sulfobacillales; family Sulfobacillaceae; genus JAJZZI01. Next base: position 28,992 of record JAJZZI010000162.1, read on the forward strand.
ACAGGAAGCGTTCATCAAGCTTTAGCATCTCCTGGAATTCCACCAGCCCGCGGTTGGCGATGTTGAGTTCTCCGTCAAAACGAAATGCTCTCGGGTCCGATTCCGTCCCCACCCGACCAATCTCAGCAAAATCGATCGACCCGGTAAGTTCCGAGATGTCTTGCGACTTCGGATCGGAGGGAGCATAGGTACCAACGCCTCGTCGATGCGCTTCTGAAAACCAAAGCCGCTCCACTTCAAAACCGTCAAGCCTTCCTTGATATTCGTGCTCGAGGCGCCATTGGCAGTGTGGGCATAGGGTCGCGTCTGTCAACAGGTCAAGCCCAAGGTCTTTGGCCAACTCCCGCCGTACGGGCAAAGGCCAAAGGTTTAAGGGTTCTTCGTGCATAGGGCATCCCGAAATGGCGTATGCTTGGCCCTCTGAGGTCCGGCTAAACCGCTCCAAGCCACGCTTGATTAGCGTGACCATGGTGGATTTCCCTCCACCCACGGGACCCACTAAGAGCAGAATCCTCCGTCGAACATCAAATCCCCGGGCTGATGGCAAAAAGTAATCCTCGACCAAGCGCCTTATCGCGTCATCGATGCCAAATAAGCTACGACTAAAAAAGGGGTAGGGGTGGCCGCTTTCATCTTCGAGGCCCTCGGCCAGAATCATCCGGCAAATGCGCTGATGAGCCGTTTCAGCAATACTTGGGCGAGCCTTGACCTCTACCAAATACTCTCCTAAACTAATTCGTCCCGAGGGCTCACTTCGGATAAATAGCCGACTATCATCCAGCATGGACAACGGTTCGTTGGTGGCCACCACAGGCCTCCTTGTCACTATCGTCATTCAATCTTCGAAGCTAATTTTTCCCAAGACCGGCACGATTTAGACATTGCCCTGACGGTGGTCATTAAAGATGATCGTGGCGCTTCATATAGATAAAGATCGCTGCCGTCACCGTCACCATAAGCACCAAGGAATACCAGTAGCCGTATTTCCAATGAATTTCCGGAATATCGAAGTTCATGCCGTAGATGGAAGCAATCGTGGTAGCGGGAAGCGCCAGTACGGAAATGACCGTCAGCACCCGCATCACTTTGTTAATTTCGTTTGATTGCATGGACGTATAGGCTTCAACCGCCTCTGACAGTCCATCGCGGTAGCCATCCACGTCTTCTATGAGTTGCGACATGCGCTGGGACAAGTCCGTAAAATACAGGCGGTTTTTGTCATTGACGTAGGGAAAATGTTCGGATCCGAAGAGACTAAAGATCTCCAGTTCCGGTCGAATGGAACGACGGGCACGCATGGTCTGGCGACGCAGCCGCAAGATGTCATGGGACAAATTATGATAGGGGTGACTGAGCATGGCACGATGGATCTTTTCGTAGCCTTGGCTAATCTCGCCCGAGATTTTTCGCCAGGCGTTGACGTGAAGGTCAAGAAAATGATACAAGACCAGATCCACGCCATGAGCAAGCCCATTTTGCTCATACGAATGCTCAACCACGCGATCCAAGATGGCGTTTTCTCCCTGTAAGTGCGTAGTAACCAAAAACTGGTGACCAATAAAAACGCCCACCTCTTGGGTATTGAGATCGTCCACTGCACCCACCGGGTGATCCACGATGGCGGTCACCGCTTTAGGTTCAATCAAGAGACCCGGCCGATGCTCATCTCCGTCAAGCACCCTTTGTACGGCCAAGGGATGGGCAGGATACAGATGATGGAGTACCTCGGCCAGCGACTTGGCGTCTTTTTCACCTAGATCCACCCAAATCGCATCGGCATCTTTGGGCCAGGTATCGGTCCGATGGGTCTTTCCATCTTTACCGTATAAAATGCGCATCGTCCACGCACCTCCAATCGTTAGTCATGATGTCCACCGCAGATTGGTGGTATGCAATTATCCAATCCAACTCACACTAGCCAGGTAAATCAGTAAATACGTAGGAGTGATCGCCGTGTCGTCCCCTTCTGCTCCCATCGACTGGACTCCCATGATCATTGGGTTCATCGCGGGGTTCATCTCGCGCTTGATCTCGCTGCGCAGCGGGCGCGACCATTATCCCGGATACCCGTCTGGATATATCTCTCAGTTCGCGCTAGGCATCATCGCCGCCATGGTTGGATCCTCCATCATCACGGCCCTAGTGGGAAAACAATTTACCGCAGCAACCTTTCTCACCTTGGCCGCGACCCAGTTCCGTGACGTGCGTACGACCGAACGCGCCACCTTAACCGCTGAGGAAAAGCTCATTTTAGTACCCCGAGGGGCGGGGTACATCGAAGGCATCGCCATTACCTACGAAGCGCGAAATTACGCCGCCATGCTGGTCGCTCTGGTTACCTCGACCGCGGCCGCCTTCTTGACGTGGATTCCGGGGATTATCGTAGGCATTTTAAGCATCGTTGTAGCCCAGCGTTTGATGCAGGGCAAGACTATCGGGGATATTCTCGAGGTCCGCGCGTCGAAAATTAGCTTTGAAAAGGAATCCCTCTTGTACGCAGGCGACGTGATGTTGATGGAGGTGGGCCTGCCCCATACGCGACAGCGCTGGATGGAAGACGGCCTAGCCGTAGAGCTCATTCCTAAAAACCCTCGCGGGCAAGCCGCCCTCTGGAACGTCTCTCAGCGTCAGGCCATGACCCACGTAGCGGCTTCGGCCGTGGGCGTACAAAAAGACGTGGGTTATCCTGACCAAAGTCCCTTGTGTCGCATGGAACTGCCACACCCAAGCGGCAAGGCTGGTCTTGGCATTCTCCCCGTGCACCGCGATATGGACCGCTTGATTGACGCCATTAAAGCCACTCCCGTCTTGGAATCGGGAAAATGGTCCAAACTCTCCAACACGGTGAAGCATACCGAATCGGGCAGCTAGCCTGTCCGAAGGCTCTCGTCGAAGACCAGTCTGGGATTTGAGAATAGTCATGGGATCCTCTGCAGTCGCCTCAGCCAGTCAGCGCTCGGTGGGCATGGCCCCGAACCAACGGCCTCGCCCTTTAGCGTCCCCGATTTTTACGCTTTCGTGCCCGAATGGTGAAAAAGACATTGGGGCGTGCAAGACTGGAAGCACCTTCTCCCAAAACGGGACCGGCACCCACACATCGGAGTGGATGTTCTATTAGGAATTCGCAGTATTGCAATGACTTACGGCCGGAAGAAGTCGGCCACCGCGAGTGGTACACCGGGGAAAATCGAGCTTTGAGTTGTCTCGTTTCGGCGAAAAGGACCGATCCCTGCGTATCCTTCCGCGGTCAGACGATACACGAAGAGCGTTGCCACCTCTGGATCAAGAATCCAATATTCTCGGACACCAAACTTAGCATATAAGTGGGCCTTCACTCCAAGGTCCCGAATCCGGGTGCTGGCGGACAACACCTCAACCATGAGGTCCGGCGCTCCCTGCACATGAGCCTCTTTGACAATATCCAGGTGCTCCGCACGAATGAAGAGCACATCCGGTTCGGTGACGTTGTGGTCATCAAAAACGACATCAATCGGGGAGAGCGCCACTTTGCCCAGTCCGGCATTTTCTCGTTCGGTTAACCACAAGTGCATAAAATGAACCATTCGTTGATGCGTCCAACTCGGAGCCGGGCTCACGGCTAGATCTCCTTCCAAAACTTCATAGCGCTTGCCGTCGTCTGGCATCTGCGCCAAATCACTTGCGTGGAAAATCGGTCGAATGACATCCACGGCATCGCACCTCCTCGTACGTATGACAGCAATTTGCTAGGCCCACCAACGTCGAGTGACAAGCCTCTGACCGACCCTTACCGTCGATGGATTGCAATGACGGCCAAGGTGCAACAATTAACAAAGGCCTGCGATATGCGAAAGTGGGGGTTGTATAGCATGGGAACCAAAGACCGGAATAAGGCCTAAAACAGGACTGAGTGAGACCGATGACTGGCGTGAGGATAACCAATCGTCGCGGTGAAAGCTACCAGGAATCATCCGAACCGTTCGATCAAGGGATCCTAAACTTCGGTTGTTACGCCGTTTTGGAGCTTGTTCCAGTGTTGAGCACAGTTGCTAGAGAAACCCCTGTTATCCTTAGCGCAAGAACTGTAGGCGGTCGCGCTGACCGATGAGTTCAGTGCGCACGAATATGCTGCGCGCACCTTAAACATTCCCGTCGTGAGTGACGCCGGAAACCGGTGCCCTTATCCCAGGAAGCCGCACAGCGCTCGCCACCTCGTGTCAAGACATGGGCCTGAGGGAATCCAAAGCGTTTCATGCAGCGACCCGTGCCGGGTAGCCGCTTATCGCGCCTAGAGTGGGCCTTGCGATGGGATGACACCATCCCGCAAAGCACCGGAGATATTACCGAACACCCTAGCATCAATCGTGGAGATTTGCTCCGCGAGATTTATACCCGGGGCATTGCCCCCTATGAAGATCCCACCATGGACCGAGCCACGCGATTGAACGAACTGGATCAACGCCGGAAACAAAGGCGTCAGAGTAATCCCCGATCATTCCGAGGGAATAAGCGACGATGAGGCGTTCTCCGTGGTCCGCGACGTTCGACGAGTTTCGGTACGATTCCTATGTATTCTGCGATCACGGGAACCATGACAAACGGCTCGATCCTTAGCGCTAATGGCTTAGCGGGCAGAAGTGTGCCTGATTGACCCCCACGATTCACCTTACACTACCGTAAATACTGATAGACGGTCTCGCGACTAATTCCAAAGGTCTGGGCCAGGGTCGTCTTCGCCTCCCCGGCCTGCGCCTGCTGCCGGAGCATTTGCACTTCCCCGTCGTCAACGCGCGCTTTCGCCCCCGATAGACGCCGCGTTGTTTGGCCAAGGCAATGCCCTCACGTTGCCGTTCTTGCAGGAGGACCCGTTCAAATTCGGCAAAGGCCCCCATCGCGGAGAACATCAGCTGGGCCATCGGCGAGTCGTCGCCGGGGTCAACTGCTCGTGGACAAATTCCACCCGAACGCCCTGGGCCGTCAACCGCGCGACCAGTTGACGGAGATCCGCCAGATCGCGCGCCAGGCGGTCCAGGCTATGGACGACCACGGTATCGCCCGCGCGCACAAAGGCCAATAACTGCTCCAGCTGCGGCCGGTGGATATCCTTCCCGGAGGCATACTTAATAAACACCTGGTCGACCGGCACCTGGTCCAGTTGCCGCGCCGGCTGTTGATCCCCACTGCTCACCCGAATATACCCGATGCGGTGCCCCATCATTCGATCCCCCGAATATCTCACCGACGTGTCCGAATAGCTTCTAGGATCCTCCAAGGATCTTGTCGAACAATGCGCTTTAGGACCGTATTCGGACGCGTTTGGGCCACGATCCGGACGTCCGGTTAGGGTATACATCAATTTTACAAGTAACCCAGTGAGGAATTCTTACGTTATACCTTATAGAACGAAAGTCATGCCATAGAGAGGTCCCTGGTAGTGAACCGTGTTTCAGAACGTATGCACCGACGATATCGAACATGGATTGCCTCGGGATTAGGTCTCGGCCTGTTGGGGGCTGTTACGGGACTCATAAGTTCCGCTAGTATTGGCCATCATCGCACCCAGGTATCGACTCCCGTAGGTTCCCCTTACCAAACCGCCCTTCGTTCGCGACCATCTCACATTGGGTCGCTAACCACGATTCAGCTACCGTCTGTGCCTTTGCATGGCACGGGTCTCACGGTCGGTGGTATCGGGATGACACGGCTCGGATTGATCTGGCTGAGCTACACAGGCTCTCACACTACCGTGTGGCTCGATCCGTGGCATGGGCACGTGCATCCGATTCTCCATTTCGCCGCCACGTTGCAGTTCTTCTCACCCACGGCAACCTGGGTCACCGGAACCTGGATGGTGTTCTCCGTGACCCAAGGGGCGCCGCCCAAAGTGACTCGGCAGGTGTGGTGGCTTAACCTGGCCACCGGCCACTACCGCACGTTTTCCGTCTCGCCGGTTTGTGATGGATTTACCGCTCCGGGGATCTGGGGTTGCACGACCGGTGGGAATAGTCATCAACCCGGCATCGAACTGTCAGAAATCCACCCGACATTGCCACCGAAACCACTCCCTCCGGCATTGTCAGTCCTCTTGGCGGGACCAAAACGCTGGTTTGTCCAGTGGGGACCGCCTCGCACCGTAACCATTCAAGGCGCCGAATTTGTGCAATCCGAGCGCTTG
>JAJZZI010000162.1:35155-36535 GCA_021797635.1 Bacillota bacterium
CCTCAGGCACCTTTCACCTCAAAACGACCGTAATGGATCGTAGAGCTCCGCCCCACTTCGACTACTATGAACAACTGGCACTCCACCCTAAGCATCCCGTCTTTTCCGAGTGGAAGTGGTCTCGGGGCGTATTATGGTGGCCAGGATGGGGACCAGCCTGGGATTACATTCCGGAACAACTCAACTTAAATCCCACACAGAAACCTCCGTTGCGGTTGGCCTCCGTATGGGGCAACCACTTTGCCTATCGACACCTACCGGCGGATCCTGTCTCTCCCAACGAAATTGGGCAAGGATCCAACTTTCTGGTGCGGATCAGTCCGCAGGGGCATCACTTTTGGATCGGGTTGCCCGGACCCCATCGGGCGTTAGTATGGCACGCTGGTGGGACATACCATCAACTCGCTGTGCTGTCGAACGGAGTCCTGTGGAGTATGCATCATCGAACCTGGTTATGGAGAGCCCCAACCCTATAGTGGACGAGATAGAGGCGTTTACTGCCTCGTCCACTCGCTTCTCCATTAATAGATACTGGTGCATGGGGCACTGGGAGCTGGACACGTCGCAGTCGTACAACTGCCAGTATTTTTCGCAAGTGCGTACTCACACTCTGCTGATTCGACGGCCGTCGTAGGCCCTCCAATATACGTGCCGACCGTTTCACAGGCACTCGCACTCGTAGCCTGCATGTATTCCAAAGCCCAAAAATCGAACACGGCGAATGCATACCCCGGGTCGCGAACGAGCGCACAGGCAACGTAGCCCGCAACGGTGGTACTGGTGTTGCTATCACCAGTCGGAAAGAACGCTTGCTGCACAATCGACCCCCGTCTTACCCGCTTGCGAGAACGCTATGGGCTGATGGCAGAAAGAGAAACATGTACCAGCCTGATACGTTTCTTGCAACACACCATAACCTTCATCCGCAACTGGTGTGCTACACTTAGCCGAGAACGCACCTCCACTATGACCGAAGCAACTATTCGGCGCATTATAACATCCCTGCTCTTCCATCGCAGCCACCGCCATAAATCGATCGAGACCACTGATATCGACGCCGGTGTTCTCCATCACCATCAGCGTTGACTGAGCAATCGTAATCGGATCCCATCCAGAATCCAGAGCAATAGTCTCGATGCTATCAGACGCATTGCAGATGGGCGCTTCACTTCCAGAACAGTACTCGTCGCACGTGGACATAATCGCTTTACAATCACTGGTTAAGCAGGTGTCATTGGTCGTATCGAACGCGGTGCAACAGAATGCCGGTTCATTTTCACCCAAAACCTAGCGCGGAGGCCTCGTCCTTCAGGGCGGGGAGGAAGCGCATCTTTTGGGTCCGATTTGCGTTATTGATCAAATTGTGGTATACTTCTTTCA
>JAJZZI010000201.1 GCA_021797635.1 Bacillota bacterium
CTCAAGCGGACGGCCGACTGGTAGTGGCCAACACCGACCGCCAACAGCTCCTTATCCTCGACGCCCGCACGGGCCAAGTCCTTTTCAAACGATCTCTACATGCTGGGAGCTACGGAGCGGCGGCACTGGCCAATGGCGATCTCGTCGTGTCTGGGTACTATGGAGACAACCTCACCGAATTCGCCCCGAAAGGCACGGTCATCTGGCGTAGCGGTACTCCCGGTAGCGGAGCCGATCAACTGCGACATCCCACCTCGGTAGTACCATTAGCCCACGGCAATATTGCGGTTTGGGATACTGGCAATCAACGTGCCGTCATTTACTCGCCTCAGGGTGAGCCCTTGGCCTTCGTTCAGGCTCCAGCCACCGCGACCGCCCTTTCGGCCCTACCCTCCGGCGCCTTGTTGTGGGCCACATCTTCGGGCCTAGTGCCAACCGAGCCCTAGGGCAAACAAACCGCTAGGGCTCGGTGATGTCATAGCAACAGGGTCTTAGATGACGTACGGGGTGGCGGTCATGGTCTCCGCCTTGGCCACCGCGTCTGCCAGCGACATTCCTGAAAAGGCCTGCGCGTGGAGAAAACGCCCGCTCTTGCGGTCATCGACAAAAGCTCCTACGGTGATCCCCGGTATTACCGTTTCCACTGCATTTGGGGCATTTGGCCCGCCAAGGTCGGTGCGGCACCACCCCGGATCGGTGAGATTAATCATGACGTTGGTACCTTCCAGGCGTGACGCCAGATCCTTCGTAAATTTGTCTAGAGCCGCTTTACTGGCCGCATAGGCCGCCTGCTCAGGCTCATTTTTAATTCCACTGGTGGTGTTTATCACGCGGCCAAAGCCGCGGTCGATCATTTTCGGCATGAGGCGATAGCAAATTGTCGCCACCGCGGTAAAGTTGATGCGAAAGCTGGCATCAAAATCTTCGACCGGCGTCTGCCAAAAGTCCTTGCGATAGGCGATTTGGACGGCTGCGTTATTAAACACAATATCCACAGGCGTGCCTTTGGCCAAAATCATATCAAGCATGGAGACCACTTCCTCGTGCTTGGCCAGGTCCGCCGCGACACGGTAGGCATCCACCCCCAGCGCCCGAACCTCTTGCTCTAGCGCTTGGGTGTGCGCCAGCTCTCGGCTGTGCAAGATCAGATTGCACCCTTGTTTGGCCATGAAAATGGCCGTCTCGTAACCCACTCCCCGACTTGCTCCAGTGATGAGGGCCCATCTTCCTTTAACATCAACCACGTTTTTCGCTCCCTTAAAAATACTGGTTCATCGTTATGGATGGTGCTGTGCCCCCCTTGGGGGCATCTTTTTCCCCATTTGGCCAAAGACCTCTGGGTGACCCTGATAGGCTGTCAGCGTCTGGCTTAGCCGCGACCCAACCACGGATCGCGGCCTCGGGATATCCGCCACGCCACGCGCGTCCACCATAAGACGCCGTGGACATCGAGCCCTTTAAGTGCGAGGGTCGGACTAAAGCGAAAACCTTGGGGAATCTCGTAACCAAATTCACGCAGGTGCGAACCGCAGAGGGTCGTAAAAATTCCCCACTGCTCAGACGGCAGCTTGGTCCGCCATTTTCCCGCATTGGCCGCATCAATGGGACTCGCCACTTTGGTCTTCCACGGCTCATCCTTGCTATCAAACAGCGGTTGGCTTTGATAGCGATCTAACATCTCTTCTTCAAAAGAAAGGCCGACCTTTTGGGTGAGGGTGCGGAGCACCGTTTTCGGATCGGCAATCAGGTCCTCGTACCGCAATGGGGTAAATGAATCACCATAGGCCTTTTGATAACGCTTGGCGATCGACTGATACTCCCGCCACTGCAGCGCATGATTCAAGACGTTGCCATCGTTCCACGCCACCTTGTTCAGGGACAGGTGAATATCGCGGGGATCGCGAATGATGAAGAAGATTTCGGCCTCGGGAAATTCCGTCTTGATCGCCGGCACATAAAGAAAGTGGCCGGGCGTTTTCTCGCCCCACGCCGCCTTTTGCTGTAAGCCCGCGTAGGTCTGCATCATCCTCGACAACATCATGCGATGCGTCAAATTCCCCTGGTCGAAGGCGCGCCGGAATGCTAGCAGGAGTTCGGCCTGGGCAAGTCCCATCAACGCGACAGAGGGCTTAAGAAAAAATTCGTGCAAGCGCTGCGCTATCGGATCCCACTTGGATAGGCCCGCGTTTCGCTCCAGCGGCTTCCACACCAAATCGAAATAGGCCGTTTCCGGCCCAATGGCGATGCGACTGTGGGCACTTAGTAAGGCGGCTAAAAGTGTAGTTCCCGACCTCGGCATCCCCACCACAAAGATCGGCCGCAAGTCCTGGGCCAAAATTTACCCTCCTAAATGTTTTGCGCCAACCATATCATGCTAGCTTCGTGGAACGCCCATGCACGACGGACCCTCCTCAGTATAACCTGGATCGGCGCTTAGCCGTTGCCCTTTGCTAGAAAGAAAACCCCGTGAGGCCTCGAGCTGCCCCATGCTAACCGCCACGTCAACGGTGGCGGTTGCCCAAAATCAGACCTTCTTTCATGGCGTGGCGCAAACTTTGCGTTGCCCCCAGGTGGTAGAAGTGCGACTCGGTTCGAACGGTCAATCCTGCCCAATGCTCGTCGACATGATGATTATGGCGGTATTGATTCTCCAGCCACATAGAGACCGCAAATCCTGATGGCAAGGAGCGGGTATAGGCGGCCAACTCCACGGCATCGGCCGCCGTCCACTGGTTGAAATAGTCGGCATAACGGCCCACATAAGGCGGATCGAGATACACAAAATCATCTTCATGAACAGAGCCGAGCGCCTCGCGCCAGTCACGGACGCGAAACTCCCATTGCTTATCGCGAAGAATCAAGGCGATAGCATCGACCTGATTGGCGATCTTGGTAACGTATGCTTTACTGAAACGCTCCGGCTTGTGTCCGTAGGGAACATTGTACTGGCCCTTGCGATTAAATCGCATCATGCCGTTAAAGCAGGAACGGTTCAGAAACAAAAAGTCTAAACTCGTCGCTTGGGAATTAAAGCGCTCGCGCACCTGATTGTAATACGTTTGGCCCCCCTGGCTTAAAAGCTGGCCCTGTTCCTCCAAATATGCCTTGACCAGTGGGCCCGTCATCTGCCCATTTTGGATTTCACGGTAGAGATTTATGACATGAAGGTTCGTATCGGAAACTACCGCGCGTTTAGGATTGACATTAAACAGGACCACCCCAGATCCCAGGAAAGGTTCAATCCAACGCCCTTGGCCCGACCACGTGATATTCTCGCAGAGAAAGCGGACTAATTTGGTCTTAATGCCTTGACATTTAATCGGCGGAACCAGCACTCTTTCGACCGCTTTAGGAAGGATCATCGACCGAACTGCCTCCTGCCATATAATGTTCGTCGGGTCGTGTCGACCCTTCGCTCTAAGGCGGCTGAGCTAAGACGTCACCCGGTGCTTGGCGCCGAGCTCGCGTGCTTGGCTAGCGATTGCTTCAGGAAGCCTCCCCTGGCCATCAAGAAGCTCAACCCTACCAAGAGAATGGCGGCGGCGACGTAAAATGGCACCGTCATACCCCACTCTTGGCCGATGAAGCCTGAAAGAATCGGTGCCAACGCTGCACCCGACCATCGCACAAAATTATACGCTCCCGAGGAGATGGATCGGGAGTAAGGCGATACCTCCATGGCCAGTGTCGTAAACAGAGCATTGGATATACCGCAAAAGAATCCCGTAATGACGACAATGTACAGCAGCCGATGACCGGGCATCATCCCTGCAAAAATGAATAACACTACAAGGAATGGCAGGTTCCAGGATAAGATGGTGACCGGGTGCATGCGTCTTAACAGCCAATTGACCACCAGCACCGAAGAGATGGCGACTAAAACGCCCCAAAAGAAATAGGTGACCCCTAAGGTCAGCGCCGAAAGGTGTCCCAGGGTTAAGGGTGAATAGGCCAAGATGGTGAAAAAAGCATAGCTGTACGTCAGGCCGATTAAGGCATTGGTCAACACTGGACCGTTTTTCAGGGCACGGAAGATGTCGCGGGCGGTCCGCGATGCTTCCCTGGTCGGTGGCTCCTTGACCAACCGCCAAGTCGCCACAAAACCGATAGCCATCAAGCTTGCTGTGCCAAAAAACGGGTCGCGCCAACTCACGCTCCCCAAGGCGCCTCCCAAGAGCGGTCCCGAAGCGATGCCAAGTCCCAAAGCCGCTTCATAAAGCGTGATGGCTGGGCCCATACCTCCTGTGGAAAGCCCTACGATGATGGCCAGGGCCGTGGAAGTGAAAAAGGCGTTGCCAAGTCCCCATCCACCGCGAAACATGGCCAGTATCGCGATGTTCGGGGAAAGTCCCGAGCAGGTGGCAAAGATCACGACTAAACCGAGACCCAGGAGCATGGTCCGCTTTCCTCCTAGCCTCGTGCCTAACACTCCTGAGACGAGCATGGCCAACGCCATAATAGCAATGTAACTAGTAAAGAGCCATTCCACCTGAGAGGGCGTCGCGCCCATGGAACGGCCAATTAGCGGCAAGATTGGATCGACCACGCCGATGCCCATAAAGGCCACGAAGGCTGCAAACGCCGTGGCCCAGACAGCTGGCGGGAAATTTTTAAACATCGCAAGTCCTCCCTGTAGGGCAGATCCATAATGGCAAGCACTAGGTTGTATCATACAACCTCGGTGCCTTCGCGCCAATGCTATGATAGAGTTACCGGCTTACGAGGAGAGATGCGCCGTCAACAAAGACGTGTTGTCTACGCTCGAATATGAAATTGCCGTACTCGTGCGGTTGATTACGGCCACCCGGCCAAAAAATCCCAAGCTGGCCACCCTGGACCGATCGGCTTACTTGATTTTGCACCAGTTGGATCACTGCCAAGCACCCTTGGCGCTGCGAACGTTAGCGGATTTGGTCAAGGTCGACCTGAGCACAATGAGCCGGCAAGTGTCGTCCATGGAGACGAAAGGTCTCGTGCGCCGTATATCTAGTCCGCCCGAAGCTCGTGGCAACTACGTGAGCATGACTACTATAGGGGCACAGCAATTGGATATCATGCGCGAAGCCCGGAGAACGACTTACGCGGACATTTTAGCCGACTGGCCAGATACGGAGCGCGAAGAACTTGCTCGTATGATAGGCCGACTTAATCAATCTATTCGACACTACAAGGAACGCGATCCATCCCCCAAAGCGGACGGACCGCACGAACACCCTTGAGGACACGATTCGTGGCGCGGCTATTGACGAAGAAAGGCACTATACTCATCATAGACGACAATTGACGATTAGGCCGCGTTATCGAAGAGTTGAAATTTTAGGGTTATATGAACTGAGTGCAATTTTTGATAAATTCCGGAAGAACCGTGGCACCAATTACAGTCGTTCGCGCAGGAGATCGTTTTCGGTTTGGCGAATCCCCTACACCAATTTGGGAGGTGCAGAATGTCTATTAGGTATGAGAAGCTAACACCGGTTTCGCTGGTAAGCCATCCGAGCATCGATGAACAGTGGGTCAAAGATCGTATTAAGGAAGACCCTGCCATACTGAACTTGGGCAATGAGCTTTTTGTAAAAGATGTAGAGCGTATCCAAAAAGGCCGGCTCGACCTATTGCTCCAAGAGTCCGATGGTGTTGGGCGCTATGAGGTAGAGGTGCAACTAGGCGACACGGACCCTTCCCACATTATTCGGACCATCGAATACTGGGATATTGAACGAAAACGCTACCCGCAATACGAACATACCGCAGTTCTAGTCGCAGAGAACATCACGAGTCGTTTCTTTAACGTAATCGGACTTTTTAACGGAGCTATCCCACTGATCGCAATTCAGATGAGTGCCTTCGGGTGGGAAGGAAAACTCGGCCTCCACTTTACCAAGGTACTCGATGTGATGCCCCTTGGACTAGTGGGGGAAGACGAAGAGGTACAAGAACCTGCCGACCGCGCCTATTGGGAGAAGCAACGCGGCAACAAGACCTCCATGGCGCTCACTGACGAGCTATTGCAATTAATTAACGCATCCCTTGAGGGGAAATACGAACTCGGTTTTGTGCGCTCGTATATTGGTCTCACTCAAGATGGAAAAGCTCGTAACTTCGTAGCCTTCAAACCCCAAAAAAGTGGGAAAGTGCGGGTCGAGGCCCATACTCCACGGGACACTGCTACGGATTCGCTATTAGATGATTCAGGATTGAATTCCCTAGGCTATAACGCGCGCGACCGCTACTACGCGATCTCCGTAAGTAAAGATGATGTGCAAGGCGACAAGACAAGAGGAGCTCTGATCAACCTGTTCAAGAAATGCGCGGCCGCCTACCGGCCCAATGGAGGTTACTGATAACCGGCTCCCGCAGAACTTGGCCATTGACATGCGCGCTTCGCCCGCATAAATTGATGCCTCAGTGTACACTCTTCTTTTCGCTCCGAATGCTTTTGGTGATGATGGCTCTAAGGCCACGGTGGTAATCGGCGTGGCGCGGACACCATATACCCCTCGCAGACGACAATTGACGATTAGGCCGCGTTATCAAAGAGTTGAAACTTAGGGTTAACAAGGACGTTAACTTGTGCGTGAAATCGGGATCCCGATTTTCTAAGGTTTTCATAATCGCTTCTTTGAAGGGTTTAAAGCTGAGTCATCCCCAGTTTTCTCTTATTAATAATCCGAATATTCTTCCCAAAGGAATGGGTGGCCTCCATGGCGAAGGGAATAGTGCAATCTAATGCCTTCGAGGAGGTCCACCAT
>JAJZZI010000015.1 GCA_021797635.1 Bacillota bacterium
ACTACGCTACCGTATTCGTAATTGTTTCGTCTGACAACGGACTTACGTCGTCGTGTACTAGGAGCAAAACTGCGGCCTCCGAAAGAGCGAACAATTCCAGACGTGTTCAGGAATGTGCAGATCTAGGAGATTTCTGCATGGGTCTGTGTAAATATGCTTAAGCACGTTATAGCGGTTAATCCCGTGCAAACGGGGGCGACATCGCGTTAAGCGGTAGCCGACTTCTGAGCATTTAACCAGTTTCTTTGGCCACGGGTTGGCGCTTAGCCTAGGTCATCACTTCGACTAACAGGCCTGTCATCGGATCCCCCCCGTACGGTTTGACGCGTGAGCAGGCCGAAATCAGCCCGATGGGCTGCGATTCGCGGTTGGCGTAAGGCCAAAAACCACGGCCTACGCCAACCGCGAATGATATTGGGAAGGCGCACGTTGTTCTACAACGTCCCCAACAAGGATTCTTCAAACGGAAGCCATGACGACAACGTACTGGGTCAAACCCGGCGAGAATTCGGCGGCAAAAATGTCGGGAGACGGCGACCCATACCCTACGGAGTTCGATGGCGCGACCCTTTGCACCGGCCGCGGGCCTGCTTCAACCTAATATTCGCAAATTTCGTGTTAAGGTCTTGTCAAAGGCATCGCGTTTCCGGTACAACAGAAGCAAGCCTTGGCGCGGTTTGTCACGATGGAGCGGAATGCAGCGCATCACCGGGGATTCGCTGGAATGCTATCCATCACTGAGCGGCCAGAGTGTGGTGCGCGACGAAGTCAATCAACCGTGCCTTTCCTGAAGCCGACAGTCGGGCCAGCGCATATTTTGATTGCCGGTTGCTGGATGATTCGAAAATCTGCCGGGGTTCGTTGCAAGATACCCACGTTGCTTACCCCCGCCGCGACGCACCTGATCCAAAGACCGAAAGGAGGGCGCGGCGTTTCCTCCCCGGCTGAACGCCAGGGTCTCCATGCCGCGAAAACTGATGAAACGGGTTAGAAAGTCGATATTGACCAGCGCCGTCGCTGCACTTATCGCCACCGTGAGCGGCGGCGTGTCGCCTGCCAGCGCTGCGATCCAGGGGTTTTCCCCATCGTCTTCCACCGTGGTCGCCGCCTTACCAGCGGGCGGAGTGGTAAACTGGTTTTTTCCCCTGTCGGGGGTGGTGACCGACAGTTTATACAACTACTGGATGAGCACGCTGCTCTACCACCCGCTGCTCATGTTTCATTCCAACGGGCGAGTCGCGTGGCAACATTCCATCGTCGACCATCTGCAGGGGAGCGATCATGGCACCGTGTATACCCTCTCGCTTAACCCCAAGTGGCGCTGGTCGGATGGGACTCCGGTGACTGCCAAAGACCTGCTCTTTACCTGGCATCTGATTCAGGCGGCGAGCGCTCCTAAGGTGCCTCCGCCCTGGCCCTATCTGCAAGCTGGGGTGGGCGACATCCCCCAGGGAATCCAATCGATGACCACCTCGGGAATGTATACGGTGGTGATTCACCTCAAGGCAGGAGTGAATCGCAATTGGTTTATTGATAAAGGGTTGAACCAGCTGACCCCCTTGCCGCAAGAGGTGTTCAATCGCTACCCCAACCAGCCCATGGCGGAACTCCGTTGGCTGGCAAAGATCGCAAGCAATCCGGCATCCCCCCCGTTTCAGGTGGTCGACGGCCCGTTTCGCTATGCCGGCGGGCAGGCAGGAGAAGATTACGTCTTCGTGTCAAATCCCCTCTATGCGGGACATAAACCGGAGTTTACCCACTTGGTGTGGGAAGAGACCGCATCAGAAGCAGCCCTCTATGCTTTGTATCGCACCCACGCCGTCGACTGGGGCTACCTGCCGGCCGAAGACATCGGGCGGGCGAGTGCAAGTCTCACGGCCTTCTACCATCTGACGACAACGTATGCTCTGAGCTACAAAAATCTCTTGCTCAACCTGAATACCGGGGCGCCGGGCCACATCGATCGCATGTTTCGCCAGGTCCCGATCCGTCAGGCTCTGCAACGCGGCATCGATCAATCGGCCTTGGTCCGAGACGTGTATCGGGGCTACGCCGTGCCCGACGTCACCGCGCTGGCACCCAAACCTCGCACCTGGTTTTATGATCCTGGTCTGCGACCCCGCTATGGCTTCGATATCGCCCGCGGCCGACAGTTGCTTGCACGCGCCGGCTGGCGTCGTGACCGGGGCGTACTCGTTCAACACGGCGAGCCTCTTGCCTTTACCCTGCAGTATGTTAGCGGATCGGCCACGATCGCCGATGAGGCGCAGTTGATTCAGCGATGGTGGGCCCAGGAGGGGATTCGCGTGAAACTAGAACCTTTGTCGATGGCCGCGCTGCTCAGCGAAAAGCCGAGCCAGTGGCAGGCGATATTGGGGATGGGATTCAATTATGGTCGTGGATATCCCAGTGGCGGGGAACTCTTCGGAGCGGCCGGCCGGGGGGCGGACAAAGAAGGCTACCAAAATGCAACCATGACCCACCTCATCGCGGCAACCCACCAAGCGGCGCCGTCGGCGGCGAGCGCTCAGCGGCTTTATCAATACGAGGACTACGTGGCACAGCAGTTGCCGGTGCTTTTGGTGCCGGATCCGGCCCAGATCGTGGTCACGGCAAAGCATCTGTTCGGGGGACTCGCGGAGTTTAGCCCGTTTCAACACCCGTGGCCCCAATATTGGGTCCTTAAGCCCACATCGTCCCGGCCTCCAACGGCTGCTACGCGTCATTCGGCGTCGCTGATGGCGGTTAGACCCTCGCAAGAAGTGCGGGACGGTCCAAGGCGGTGACCATGAAACGGAGGAATGAACCATGGTTCTGACACCCCTGGGCAACCCCAATGGGCTTATCCGCTTTTGTCGTTACGCCTATCCACCCAACCGGTTAGGGTTTTGTGGAGGTCCGGACCATGCCGGCCTCTATCAATACCTCACCGAACCCGCAGCACGGATCGACGGCGGACTGAGGACGTTGGCCGTGCGATTCGAGGCGGCCTACCCCTATTTGCAGAGCATCGCCCGCAGCGTTGGCATTTCAGATCCCTTTGACGAACGCGTCGTCGAGGCCTACTGGATCGGCAATGCATGGCTCGACCAGGTGCAGGCGGGCGACTTTCATCGTTTTTTGGAAACCGTCTATCAAAAGCTACTGACGGTCCGGCGCTATGCCTGGGTTCAGGAGGCGGTGGCGCAATCCGCCAAGCCGCACCATAATTTTCATGTGTTTGATCTTTACTTTTTTTCCCAAAAACAAAAGATTTATGCCGAACGCACTGCGCTGGTGATTGCTGCCGTAGACCGGTGTCGAGTCAGTTGGGGGGAGGTCACCGCGGTTGTCGGTCCCCAACTCGTGGTGCGCCGCCGCCCGCTGATGGTCGTGGGAGACCGGTGGAAATTGGGGCCTGCCCAGCCAGTTACGGTCGACTGGATGTGGAATCGTGAGGGAGAGACGCCTGCCCTCGAGGCCGGCGACATCGTCGCCATGCATCAAGGATGGATGATCGAACGACTGACCCGACGGCAACTGGCCCGCCTCATACGCGAAACGCATAAGGCCCTGAGCTTTGCCAATGAACACTTTGGTGCCGAGTAATGTTAAGTCTAAATATATGGTCGGACAGGCATGCATTTCCATATAGGGATGGAATTATTTGAACTCGCCGAGAGTTTTCTGCCATCATGACCTGAACGCTAGACGGCTGACTCATATTGTCTGGGATAAACGTGTGCGTCAGAATCAGGCAGGTGGTCAACGTCGGGTCGAACATCGTCCAAGCGAGGAACGGTGTATCATGGACCGGGCCGGATACGTGATCGTACAGATTGGACTAATTGATCTGCTTCTGATAGAAATTAGTCCACAAAGTTCTATCACCGTTGTGATATATTTGTTGTGGGGTGGGCTTATTGAGGGATATATACGAGGAATTTGTCCATTTGGGTCGGCTGGCTCTTCTGGGCAAGAAGAGTGAGGCAGCGTCACTTATGCGCCGGGATTTGAGGCTGCTTACGGAAATACGACCTGAGTTAGGGCAACGGCTTGAGTCTGTTCTAGCCGATGCTAGCTCGGGTCGCGTGTCACGATCTTACCCGGTCGCCCCAGTGCCTGCAGATCTTGAAAGTCGGCTTGAACTGGTTCGTGAAGACGATGTTGTATTTCGGAAGGATCCCATTTGGCCCTCGGCGGTTAGCGCCGCCTTGGGTGGGCTACTCGCGGAACGCCTTGCACTTGGGAAGCTAATTGACCGCCGTATTGACCCCACCCGGACGGTCCTGTTTATTGGACCGCCGGGAGTCGGGAAGACCTTGGCAGCACGGTGGCTTGCGCACAAATTGGGTCAACCGCTTCTAATTCTAGATCTTGCATCCGTTATGAGTAGTTTTCTCGGCCGTACTGGAAATAACATTCGGTCCGTGGTGGACTACGCACAGTCAAGAAGACAAGGTGTGTTATTAATCGACGAACTGGACGCTGTTGCTAAGCGACGCGGAGACGAGACGGAAATTGGGGAACTGAAACGGCTGGTTACGGTGCTTATTCAATGCTTGGACAACTGGGAGACTGGTGGGCTCTTGGTTGCGGCGACGAATCATCCCGACCTATTGGATACAGCCATATGGAGACGATTTGATCGGATTATCGAGTTTCCGTTACCCACGGCTACGGACATGGTTGAGACTATACAGGAGCTGATGGGATCTGAGTGGGATGCTATTCGAGACATGGTACCCGCTTTAGTAATCGCCGCCGAAGGATGGAGCTATTCCGATCTGACGCGTTGGGTAAACAATGCGCGACGTGATAGTGTTATTCAGGGAAAGGATATCCACGAGATTATGGAAGCGCAAATGCAAGCCTCGGTCGAAAAGCTCACCAAGGCGCAACGCTTACGGGTCGCAAAACAAATGGTCATCGCTGGTCTTTCCCAGCGTCGTGCTTCGGACCTCACGGGTGTGTCCCGTGATACTTTGAGGCGGCACACTGCCGGCGGTCCAAGAATGGAGGCCAATAGCAATGGCGAGGGAGAATAATTTTCTTTTGGGTCAGGGCGAAAGGCTCACTGAAGCCGTTCAGATCACCAAGGGAGGTGGAATAAAAAAACCGCCGTACTCGTTTGAGGATGCTAGGGACCATGCGATCACCTGGCTAAAGGAATCGATAAGCTACTATTCAACTTTGCCGGAAGAGGCATGCCCCCAAGACCAGATTGTTGCTGCGATGATGCTGCACCCACGGTATGTATCCAAGAGTGACTTTCCCACCAAGTTACTGAGTCAGGTTGGGTTGTCCGTAGTGGGTGGACGGAGTCGTCTCATTAGGCCCCAACAATGGGGCGCCAAGGACCCGCCGGATGAAGTTGTCACGGATGAGTTATATGTGTCAACTTCGCGGAGTCAGTTTCAACAGTGGCTAGCAGTGCTGCCCACGTGGACACCGGAAGTTCCGGGAGCCACTGAGCTACAAGCAATCGAACACATTTCCGCTATACGCCCTGAAGATAAGACTCGAAGTATCCCAAGTGAAGGATCAGTGGTTCTTGAGGTGGTCTTGCACGGCAATGCATCGTCTATTATCTCTGCGTTTGAGCGATACGTGACGAAAATTCGTGCTCACGCGATAACCGACCGGATACGAATTGCCAGAGGGTTGACCTTCCTTCCAGTGGAGGCGTCGGTAGAACTCGTGGATGAGATAGCCGAGTTTTCCTTTGTTCGTGTCGTTCGTGCCATGCCATCACTTCGACCGTTCGAACCGGGCCTCGTTCGTCGATCCCGAGCTGAATCCCCTTTTATTGTGAATGATAGGCCTCCAATCAACTCGGACATGCGGGTAGTGATTTTTGACGGAGGCATTTCGGAGCAATCATGTGTCGACCCTTGGGTGACCGCCATCGAACCGCCCGGTATTGGACCTCGAGACGCTAGTTATGTAGAACACGGGCTGGCGGTAACGTCGGCCTTCTTATTTGGTCCTATTCAGGCCGGAGTCGAGGTAGACCGTCCAATTTGCCATGTAGATCATGTTCGCGTCTTGGATAATCAAGGTGACGCAACGGGCCTCTACTACGATGTGCTTGACCGCATCCTAACCTATCTTGACGAAAACATACATAAATATGCATTTGTAAATCTTAGCCTGGGTCCCAACATGCCAATCTCTGACGACGATGTGACCCGATGGACAGCCGAGCTTGACGCCCGCTTCGCCTCGGGTGACGTGGTGGCCACCGTGGCCGTTGGAAACGGTGGGGAACAGGACGCGGAGTCTCATCTTGATAGGGTTCAACCTCCTTCTGATGGTGTAAATGTCTTGTCTATCGGAGCAACAGATCATAGAGCGGGCCAATGGCGAAGAGCGATCTATAGTTCTGTTGGGCCTGGGCGCGCGCCTGGGGTGGTTAAGCCCGATGGAGTGATATTTGGTGGATCTTCCGATGAGCCCTTCTATATTGTCACGCCATATGGGACGTTGGGAGCTCAGGAAGGGACAAGCTTTGCGGCTCCTTATGCTTTGAGGTCCGCCGTGGCATTTCGCGCACAACTTGGGAGTCAACTAGTACAGGACGACGTAAGTCCGTTGTCATGGAATCCAATTGCCAATATTGCCAATATTGGCGGTATTCATCATGTTTGGCATATTGGTGGATACGGTATTATCGGCCAAATCCGAGCTGGACTTTCCAAGGATTTCCTGCGATCATGAGGAAAACGCCCAATCGGTCGATGTTCTCCG
>JAJZZI010000188.1 GCA_021797635.1 Bacillota bacterium
AGTCCACAAGGTGGAGGATGAGGCCGCCAAGGTTGAGGCCGTTGCCGAAATCGTCCAAGCGAACGATGGAGCGGTGTTGCTGTATGCCGACAGTCGGGAACGCACCGAGACCTGGGCAAGGATCTTGAGTCAGCGCCTTCACGAACCGGTGGCCGCCTATCATGCGGGCATGGCGGCAGGCGATCGCCAGTTGGTCGAAGGCCAATTCCTCCAGGGTGAGGTGCGGGTGGTGGCCGCGACCAACGCTTTTGGCATGGGCGTCGATCGGAGCGACATCCGCATGGTCGCCCATGTGGGCATTCCCGAGTCCCTTGACGCCTACTACCAAGAAATTGGCCGGGGCGGCCGTGATGGTGAGCCCAGCCTGGCGGTGATGATGTGGCATGCGGACGACCTGCGTCGACGGCGCTGGCGGCTGGCTCAGGACGAGCCTCGGGCTGGCCTGGTGCGAGGCGTCATGGCGCAATTGACCCAAGACCTACCCGAGGGTGAGCGCCGCTTCTGGCAATGGGACCGCGACAACGAGATGGTCTCTGTGATTTTGGCCCTTTTAGAAGAGATGGGATATCTCGAGATTGACGAAAAGGGGCCAGGGAGTGCCCGTAGCCAACGCCTCGAATGCCCCTGGCCGGGGTCCTTGAGCGACCTGGTGGTCCACCGTTTAGCAACCCAGTACCATCATCGCAAGTTGCGATTTGCGGCCATGGAGGAATATTTAGCGCAAACCGGTCCATGCCGCCGAGAGCGGCTATTGCGGTACTTTGGGCAAAGTTTGGCCAATACGGAGCGCCTCGACTGCTGTGACTGCTGTGAGCACGAGGCGGGCCAACTGCCACGATCCCAGGCATCCGAAGTCGACTTGATGGCGCGGCTAAAAGCGTGGCGGTCAGAGATTGCCAGATCCCGGCAAGTCGCCCCCTACTTGATATTTCACGACCGCGTCTTGCAAGAGATCTGCCAACGCCTGCCGCTGACCTGGGAGCAGCTCGGGGCCTGCCATGGAATGGGTTCGAAAAAGTTGGAGAGCTTTGGCGATCAAATTTTGGCCATGGTCCGCCAACAAAAAAATGCGTCGGATCCCGTGCCCGCATCGGAGGATACGGCTATTGCCCGAGCCTTTTCCCTGTTTGACAGTAACGTGGCGTTTTCCGTCGTCCTCGAACGCATTCCCAGGAGTGCCTCGACCATCTTGTCCTACTTGGAACGCTGGATGGCGCAGGCAGATGGTGCCGTGGTCAAAGCCTATGGCGGAAGCCTCATCCACCAAGATACCTATGCCAGGATTTGTGAAGCATTTACGGTGGAGGGTGACCTTCGCCTGCGGCCGGTCATGGACCGGCTGGAAGAAAGGGTAAGCTATCAGGATTTACGCATAGCCCGGGCGATGTACCGAAGGATGAAGAGTGTAGGGCCGGCCCAAGGGCTAGGTAGCGTCTCGGGCTCGTGAACCGGCGGGTCCGTATCCTAAAAAGCCGAGGCCAGGGCGGGCGCAAGCGTTGCAAAAATCCCTTAGAACTGCCGATTGCAAGAGGATGCTTGGACGGTGACCGTGCCGCCCATTTAGGGGGAACGGCCATGCCGAGCCGCGATATACAGGCCCACGGCGGTGACGCCGCCCCCGCGCAGCAGGCGCCACGGGACGCCTGAAAGGTGGTATCCGACTTTGGCATCAGCGAAGTAAAATCCTAGCAGGCCTCGGGCAATGTAACGATGAAAGGGACCATCGGGAAGCGCGTGGGTAAACTCCAAGGTCTTTTGGTAGATGTGGCTCAGGCGGGGGCCGATCTCGTTCTGGGAGCGATAGCAGGCAACAAAATTGAGATCTCCTCCGAGCAGATCTTCGGCTTGGTCAATGTAATAGTCGAGGAGAATATGCAGCGCACCCATCCAGGGGAAATAAAGGGCCACGGTCCGGTCTAAAAGTACACGGGCAGGATGCTCCTGAAGGGCCCGATTCAAGAGGGCGAAGATGCCGAGGGTCGATCCGGCAGCGGCTGCAAATTCCCACCAGTGAAGTCCATAGCGCACGCCCTGACAATCGTGATACCACCTTTGCAGTTGGTCCGTCCGCTGAGCAATAGGGCCGTGTTTGAGTACTTGCAGGTCGATATAGTAGCGAGCCAACTGCTCGACCTCGGGGGCGACGGCAACGTACCCGGGGAGTTGGCTAAGCGCCGTGCGGCACGCTTCGAGCAAGGATCGGACGTAGCCCCCGTCGCTTTTCTGAGGATGCCAGCGATAGAAGTCGGACAGGGGCCTTCGGGGATCCACGGCGGCCAAGAGGGACTGATGCAAACAGTTGAGGTCGACGGGGTCGTTGGAGGGTCCGCGATCGGTGACGGTATCTAAATAGTCGCACAAGGTCTGATAGGGCACCAGGAACTCCAGCACACGTCCTTCAGGATCGCGGCAAGGTCCCGCTAGCACGGCTCCACCCTCGCAGTGAAATTTTTTGGTCGACAGGGAAGCGAGGGCCTGCTGGCGAAGGACGGGATCGGGAATGGTTTGGGCTAAGGCTTGCCACGGCCTGAGCAAACGCTGGACCTCTGGACGCACAACCTGCAAGTACTCCTTTGACCATTGCCAAACCGCGCGGTAGTCTTCCTGCATCCCAGCGCTTCCCTTCTCCGTACTCTTAGTTCCGTAAACGGTCTTCACCGCATGACGGTTGTCTAAGCCTATGGCGGCCGTGCCGAGCCTATGCCTGAAGGCATAGAGCCGGGGTTTTTTCGTGGTCCGTCCAAGGCGCTGGCGTTCTTTCTCGAGATCGCGATGCGCAAGGCCAAGAAAAAGACCTTGCGCATGCTCTTTTAGGATAGACGGCCGGCTTTTTTCTCGGGACGGGGCCCAAAGTCGGGGAGCTTGGGGTCTTCTCGGGCTAAAAGTGCCATGGCCGTGGACAGGGCAAGTTCCAATTGGGCGTCTCGTTTTTCCCGGGCATCCATGGGCGTGATGTCCACGAAGACATCGGGATCGGTCCCGTAGTTTTCGACCGCGAAGCCCACGTCGTTAAACCAATAGGCGTACTCCGGCTGGGTGACCACGCTGCCATCGACCAGCTGCTGGTGGGGATTGATGCCGATGACGCCTCCCCAGGTGCGGGTTCCGAGCAGCGGGCCCAGTTTCATGATCTTAAAGGCGTGGCTGAAAATGTCGCCGTCCGAGCCAGCATGCTCGTTGGTTAGGGCCACAATCGGTCCTAGCACGCTGTCTTGCGGGTAGGGGATGGGCTTGCCATAGCGAGGCAGGTCATAGCCCAAGCGCCGCCGAGCCAGATGCTCTAAGATGAGTTGGGATACGTGGCCGCCGCCGTTAAACCGAACATCGACGATCAGGCCATCACGTTCGTTTTCATCGAGGTAGCCACGAAAGAATTCCGCGTAGCCGCGCGGGCCCATGTCCGGGATATGCACGTAGCCCAGCCGCCCCTGACTAGCCTGGTAGACGTAACGGCGGTTCTCGTTGACCCATTGGCGATAATACACGTCGAATTCGCTGGATAGGGTCTTTACGGTCAGGTCTTCGGGTTCCGTGCTGCCCGATCGTCGGACGGTGAGGCGCACGGGTTGGCCTGCCTTATCCACCAGCAAGGCTTCAGGCGGCAAGTCTGGGCCGAGCGGCTGGCGGTTGATGGCCAAGATGAGGTCGTCTGCCTTGAGGGCGACCCCAGGGGCGTTCAGGGGGGAGTCGTGGCCGTCCTGCCAGGAATCGCCGGAAGCCACCTCCGTAATGCGATAGCCGTTGGCAGCAAGATCGTAGTGGGCCTTTAGGGCAAGGTGACCCAAGCGATGCGACGGTTCTGGCCGATAATCGCCGCCCATTTCATAGGCGTGCGAGGTGCCTAACTCACCCTGCATTTCCCACATTAAATCAGAAAACTCACCGCGGGTGGATACGCGCGGCAAAATCGCCTGATAGCGATGATACACTTCCTCCCAATCAACCCCTGACATGTCCTTTGTCCAAAACTTTTCGCGCATGAGGCGCCACGCTTCTCGAAGCATTTGCGCCCATTCGCTTTGGCGATCCACTGCCAGGGACATTCGGCCGAAGTCCACGATGCCCGATTCCCGTCCGGGTTCGCGCTTCTTCTCGTCAACTTTTTCGCCAGCCTTGGTTAAGCGCAGCATATGCCGGGAGCGGATGAGGACGCGCGAGCGGTCGGGACTGACTTCAAAATCCGAGACGTGTTGGGCCAGGACTTCTTCACGGCCTGCCTTAAAGTCATACAGCTTCAAGGTGGCCTTCGCCCTGAGCGGGCCCGGGTAAAAGCTTTGGTCCAAGCTGCCTTCTGGCTCGCGCACGCTAAACAGAAGACGTCCGGGCAGTGCCCCCAGTCCGAGGTAGCGGCCCTCGGCGACGGGAACGGCGAGCTGTCTTTGGGCGATGCCTTCGAAGTCGATCACCACGGGTGGCAGGGACGGCGGTTTTTCCGCTGACGAGGCTTGCTCGGGATCTTGGTTGGAGCCGCCGTTTCCTGCGATCGAATTTTTGGACTCGATGAAGGGCGAGGGTGTGTCTTTGGCCAGGGTGATCAGATACGGGCGCATGCCCTTAGGAAATCCCAGATCGAAGCGCATCGCGTCATAAACGGGGTTGAATACGCGATAGGAGAGAAAATAGAGATACTTGCCTTCCGGGTCGAAGACCGGGTGCACATCCGTCATGGTCGGTCCCGTCACCTGATGAATGGTCTCTTCAGCCAGATCGTAAATCTTGATCGATGCCTGGCGAGGGCTAGTGGGACAGCTATACGCCAGCCACCGGCCATCCGAGGAAAAGTCGATTCCCATCATCGGACCAAATTCGGAATGGTCAATGAGCTTGGCCTGCCAGGCTTCTAGGTCGACGATAAAGAGTTCCATGCGGTGATTGGCCAAGGCGGCATGTTTGCCATCGGCCGAGATCTGAAGTTGGATGGCCATGCCCACATCCTCGGGCAATGGCCGTGCGCTCTCATCACGCTGGGCCGCGAGCAGGGTGAGCGCTTCTTCGCCCCCTTCGTCGCTAATGGCTAAAATATGTTCGCCATCGGCCAGCCATGTCGCTTCGCGGTAGCGGACCCCCTGGGTGATGCCGACGGGCAGCACGGGGCCGGACCAGGCATCGAGTTCAAACAACTTGCCACGACTGGTTAACAGCAAGTGCTCGGGGTCTTTGGGATTGGCTTGATATCCCGTCCAAAACCGGGGGAAGGACGGATATAGACGCTGTCGCTGGCCTAGGGGGCTTCGGTACCCCACTGCGATCGGGGACTCGGTTTCAGTCTGGCTGTCAAAGCAGTACAGATCGCCTCCCAGGTGATACACGATATAACGGCCGTCGCTCGACGCATTTCGGACGTAGTAGTCTTGGTGGTGGGTAAGCCGGGTCAGGTGTTCACCCTGGGGGGAGATGCGATAAAGATTCGCCACCCCCTCCGCATCGGAAATGAAGTAAATGTGCTCGCCGATCCACATGGGACTAGCCAGGTTTCCGGACAGTGCGTCAAATCGTGAAAAGCGCCCGTCTCCCTGAGCATCGATCCATAGGTAGCCACGGGTGCCGCCACGGTAACGTTTCCAGCGGGCGGGATCTTGGGTATTTCGGCCAAGCACCATTTTTCCCTGAGGTCCGAGAGCGATGGCGTTGGCACGACCTAGGTCCATGGGGAGGGGGGCGGTGCCGGAAATGTCGACCGTCCACAACTCATACCATGAGCGAAACGGCTGATCGGCGTTGGTGGCAAAGATAACCGTGTGGTCATTGAGCCATCCTTGTACGGTGGCGCTGGCGCCAAGATAGGTTAGACGCTTTAAGGCGCCTCCGTCGCTGGGAATGATATAGATTTCTTGGTCTCCCGATTCCTTGCCAACAAAGGCGATCGTCTTGCCGTCGGGAGAAAAGCGCGGCCGACTGGCTTCAGCCAACCCGGCCGTGAGCCGGCGAGCGATGCCGCCGGTGCGCGGTACTTGCCATAGGTCGTCTTCGCTGACGAAGACGACGGCATCATGGTAGACCGTGGGATAGCGATAATAGCCTCGACATTGTGGCATGGGGCCCTCCATCCTAAAAAGATTTAAAGGGACCAGCTTCTGGCGGCCCTTCTTTATGTTCTTCGGTACGCGCTCTACCGCGTCTCGGCACGGGTATATGTGATGCCAACCGCCGCTATGCAAATTGCAAGACATAAAGACGGTCTTGTTTCGAGTATAGCGAAGGCCGATGGGCACGGCAAACGATCGTCGTGGGCCGTGCTAAAATATAGAAAACCCTGTTGATGGCTGATCGAGGAGGATTCGCATTGAACGACCGCTTTTTGCGGGCCTGCCGGGGAGAGGTCAGCGATACCGTCCCCGTTTGGTTCATGCGCCAGGCGGGGCGCTACCAACCCGAATACCGTGCCCTGCGCCAACGCTACGGTATTCTCGATCTCGTGGAAGACCCCGAGCTTTGTTGTCAGGTCACCGCCCTGCCCGTCGAACAGTTGGGGGTCGATGCCGCCATTTTATTTTCAGACATTATGGTGCCGCTAGGACCCTTAGGCATCGACTACCAGATT
>JAJZZI010000073.1 GCA_021797635.1 Bacillota bacterium
CCTACGGCTTCAGCCCTTCTTGGGGGGATCCCTCTTTACAGATCTGCTACCTCGTGCTACCGTCTGGGTGGCTCCCTTTTCCTCAATCGGACTGGCTCCCTTTTCCTCGGCCGTTCGCAATTCTGCACGAGCGAGCGACCGAAAGGTGTGTCCATTGGTCTTGGTTTGCCGACGTGTTTGCGTAGTACCTTGACATGGGAGGCGCGACGCATGCGCATTCCACGTTGGTGTGCCGAGTGGGAATACGGGTGCTGTGGGAGGGAGGTACAAATCGGGGATCGCGTGGACTGGGCATTTATCCTTCAGTGTGATTGGAGGCTCTAAAGGCACCAGGATCACGAGCATCTTCGCCAGAGCAGGACGCAAGGCGTGATGTATGGATGTATCTTGGAAGCGTTCATATCGCCAGGAGGAATCTCCCTTTTCCTCGGCCGTTCGCAGCGGATTGCTCGGTCCGCGCGAGAAGATCACCCGGCATATCTCGCGAAGGTACTCGCCCATGAGCGGGCGATTGCCTTGGTTTGGGGGGGAATCCCCGGGAGAGTAGATGTGCTTCATCATTGGCAATATCATCACTGCACCTTCGGTCTACGGTCCCGGAGGGCCCACATGCATGGTCGACGATTATTGGGTGCGCGGCGGGGAGCGCTGGGATAGCATCGGTCGGGCTTTGCCGGACGCGATGTGTGCCCGAGTGCGGTCGGACTTTGGAGCAGCTCAAGTGTTGGTCGTGTGTGGGCACAAGGACAGTGGGAAACGGGTCATGTTGCACCAGGCTGGCTTAGACATTGCGTCCGAATGGGATGTAAAATGGCTCAAATAGGGTCTCGTGATAGTCCTAAGATATGGTGATACGGTAGCAAAGCATTGCCCCCTCTTGCTATAATACGGTTCGGTTATGGTATCAACTGCGTTGAATGCATTTGTCCGTTTATCATGTTCAGCATAATTGACCCATCACGTGAGGGACGGAGACTCGGTGCTGTCGTTCTTGAGACGCTGCTCCGTTGTCCTCGAAGCATAGATAAGGGAACGGGATAGTAACTGCTAACAGTAATATTGCGATATATATACAAAAATAGCGTGGTTGTGAGAGAATTCAGCTATGGAAGCCCGTATTGGTGTAGCCGATAAGGCATTGAGGGGACGCCCCGACGGAACACGACGATATGACCTGGAGGGACGGCACCAGGCAGCCCCCAAGTATGCTCCTGGCCCGGGTGTGGCGTTTGCCTAGGCCATGGTGTCCAGCCATGATCAGGTCCAGCCATGATCAGGTCCAGCCATGATCAGAAGGAACATTTGACACGCCAAGTGGAACGTAATTAATTCTCATATGTAGGGGGCGATGTCGATGGAGGGGATGATTCGCGTCAATCCGGAGCAACGCGGCCAGGTATGAGGATATCACCAAGAACCCTCGGATTACCGATGCGCTGGAAAAGAGTCGCATGGCGGATGCCCGGTGTCCGCGGAAGTCCGAAAGCGAAGCCGCCAGCGATGATGTGTCGCATTAAACCGGTGCGTGGTCAGCATCGACCATTACCCAAAGTCATCGTTCTCAAAGACAGCATCCGCAGGGCTAACCACGCAGCTCGATGCCTGTTCGGGTTCCAACGGTTCAACACGGTGAGATCCAACGGTCAGGAAGGCTTGGTCGGCGGTCGGTGGGCCAGCGGATATATTGGTTTCCGGTTGCTGGATGGTACGAAAATCTCTGCCGGGGTCCATTGCAAGAAACTCTCGTTGCTTACCCCCGCCTCTGCGCGCCTGATCCCAACACCGAAAGGAGGGGCGGCGTTTCCATTCCGGCCTGAACGCCAGGGTTTCCACGCCGCGAGAACTAATGAAACTGGTCAGTGCCACCACGGAGGCAATCTGGAACGCTGGGTTCTTGGTGTTGTGGAGCCTTCTGTGCATCTTCTACCTCCGGTCCTTTAGGAAGGATTGGTGATCTTTTCTTATTATCGGGATCGTGATCTCTGGCGCAGGCATGGTTGCCAACCTGAGCGGAATTGTTTTTGTGGGGCCTAGTGGGCACGCCGGTCCCGGGGTAATCCCCCTTCCATGAAGCTGGCAAAATGGAGGAGGGAACAATAAGGTTTTTTCTGCTGAAACTACCCCTGATTGACTGAGACCCGGGGTGGAAGATGTCCGTGACCCGGGTGTGCTGTGGCCGTGGGGCGAATCGGACAACGGTGTCCAGGACGTTTACGACCATGTTCATATCCCGTGACACATGCATCGTATGCCGATGGCACGGACATTTGCTTTATTTGTGGAGAGTTGGACACCGATGTGCCCCCAGATGGCGCGTTCCGATTTCAATCCGTGCTTCGAGAAACATATCCTTCGGTAGTTGATTTGATAACGAGAAAAACAGGAGGAACTCTCGGAAAATTCCCGTTGAGTCGTCGCCTTGTTGCTCAATAGCTCCATCCAGAGCAGTTCTTCCACGGACTGGAATTTAAAGGGTATGCAAGAGTGAGCGACGGGCGAGTCAGGAGCGAAGTCTCAGCAGTCCAACCGTCGGATGTCTTGGTGGGGTATACAAAGGTTGAGGTGGCGGCACATGCGACTTTTGTGGTTACGGATGATCTGGTGTTTCAGAAGAACGCAGCGTGTACGTGCGTCTTGGACTGGGTCAAACGGCCACAGTTGTGAGCACCAATGTGCGGGTCAAGAAGATGCGAAAAGGCCGGCGGGCCTTCAAGTTCTCAGTTGGGATTGTGGGTGTGTGAAGCGCGCAGTAGTCCCTGTCCTTTGGGGTGTAACTAAGCGGGACAACGTTCAGCGCTGCGGCGCCCACGGGGGCGAAAACGCCTTGAGCCTTGAGTCGTTCTTGGGCCGAGAAGGGCATGATGAAACCCATGAATGCAATCCTTTTTTTGGACCGATAAGCCTCGTTGCGTGGTACACTGAGAGCCGGTCTGGCGAACTGGGACTCTTGCGGAGGATGCCGTGCGCAAAATCATAATCATCGGCTCTGGTGGTTCAGGCAAGTCAACGCTGGCGCGAAAGCTTGGCGAAATGACAAGAATACCCGTATTTCATTTGGATGCTTTGTATTGGAAGCCGGGTTGGGTTCCCACCCCTCGGGAAGAATGGAACGCGCGCGTGAAAGCTCTTGTTAACCAGGATCAGTGGATTATCGATGGGAACTACGGAGGAACCCTCAATATCCGAATGACCGAGGCGGACACGATTATTTTTCTCGACTTGCCACGCTGGATTGCCATGTACCGAGTTATCAAAAGACGCCTGCAATATCATCATAAAGCCCGACCGGACATGCAGGAGGGGTGTCCTGAAAAGTTAGACCGGGAATTCATCGGTTGGGTTTGGCGTTACAACAAGGACCAACGACCAGAAGTTCTTCAAAAACTCCAAACCGTCACCGATGAAAAGACGACGATTATTTTGCGGACGCCCAATGAGGTTCGCCGATTTGTTGCAGGTTCACACGAATGCCGACGTTGACCAGGCGCGCTGATGCTCTGACGGCTGGGCGTCGCAAGGGTCCGGTCGGGATGGGGGTTACCAACCGACGCTGATTTTTCGGCCCCTAGGGCCGGAACGGTCCGAAGTTACGCATGGGGCGATCAGCGCAAGACGTGTGGGGCCAACGTCCCAGGCGCAGAGATGAGCGATCCCGGAAACGCCCGCCTCAACCCGTGAGGGTGAGGCGGCGGGAGAGTTCATGCAATAAATACGCGGGCCCGGCAGGCTTAAGAGTTCGAATCTGCATTTAGCCTCCAGTGCGATTGGAGGCTAAATGCACCAGGATCACGAGCCTCTTCCCCAGAGGAGGGCGCAACGCGCGATGTATCGACCTATCATGAAAGCGCTAGTATCGCAAGGAGGAATCTCAATGAACGTCGATTCGTGTGGTCGAGTCGGAGTTACATCCGCTCTGAGTCAGATGGCTTTTTCGCCCAGATCAAGATGCGCCGCTTGATGAACCGTTGGTTGCGCAAAAACTCTCGGGATGTCTCGTTGGCGTCGAGAAATTGGAGAGCGGCCTGGCCCGCAGGGGTCTTATCACTCACTGGCGCTAACCACTCGAGGACGTCCATGGGCTCTTCGCTGACTTGCAGCGTGATCGCTTCGAAGTTCGCGTCGACCAATGCCTGATACCATTCATCCGGGCTCAGGGCGCGGTGGTGAGACGGGTCTCGAAGACGTTCCAAATGATTAAGCCAGCCGACTGCGGTCTGACTGCCCGTCATATCGGAAATGCCAAGCCAACCATCCTGGGCCAGAATGCGCCACGCTTCATGCAAGAATTGGACAATATCACGGAAGTGGTGGGGTGCCCTGCGGCTGGTGACCCGATCGAAGTGACCGTCGGCAAAGGGGAGGGCTTCCGCGGGAGCCTCGACGGTCTTCAGAGTTAAACCGCGCTCTTTGGCTAAGTTGCGCGCTTCTTCCAGCATTTCGGGAGTAATGTCGGTGGCGGTTACTTGCATGCCGCGTTCGGCAAGGTAAATGGCCGTATGGCCCGCACCGGTGGCTACGTCTAACGCGCGCTGACCAGGTTTTGGGGAAAGTCGATCAACTAAGGTGGCCAGATCTTGCCCTCGGGCGTGACTCGGGCTCACTTTGTAGGCGTGGTGGTGCTGAGCAAAAAATTTTCGAGGATCCTCTACCGTATCCACTGTGTCCACTCTCTTTCTTGATCGCGTGGTTGATCCCAGTGTAACGCGAAATTCTACCAAGACAATGATCCGTCCAAGTACTACTTCTGCCGGGTACCGCCCATGGCCGATACTCTGTCGGAACTGACCGGGCGTGATTTCCACAATCGTGCCGGAGGTGGATCATGAAGAAGGATGAGCAGAGTCCATCACTATCGCCAGGCACATCCACACGTTCCTGCGCGAATACGTTCCATTCCAGAAGATCCGCAGAGAAAACACCCTCAAGTCCCGTGAGTACACCATCTCGCTTTGCCTAGGTTTCCTTGAGGACGAAGAGGGGATCGAGTCGGAGAGGTTGAACTGCGACCGTGCTCCGCCGGCCTTGCCCCTTGTCCTCGCTATGCCATTGAAAGAAATTGCCCTCCCAAGCTTGACAGCTGATCATCATATGAGAAAACTTTAGGATGGTGCGTCATCCTGGGCGATCCTCGCGGTCGCGGGCTATTGGTGGTATTGGGCACATGATATCCATCCGCGATCCACGTTCTTGTCTTTTATCCCGAACGGCGAACTGGGGCGCCGGATAGTGGAACAATGCGCCGAGGATGGCGGCTACGCAGCGAGCGCGTGGCTCCCTGGCACACTCACCGGCTCGCCCGCCGACCGTTCCTCCGTGCGCGCTGAACCATCAACGGCATGACGTATGCGTTCATGTTCAACCTAAATCGCCCGACCCCATGCGGCCCACCAATGCCCTGACCGCGGCATGTGTGAGCTCCCAAGGCTGGTAATCCTCTAGCCGCTCCGCTTCGGCACCAGACGTGGCGTGGGAACCCACCAAATCCGGCGCCAGGGATTCCAGGCCTTGTTTCATCTTGCACAGTTCTGCCGTGAGTTCCTTATTCGCGGTGACGTTCTCCCGGATCATGGCGACTTGGCTCGTGATGTACTGGGCGAGGGTTGCGTTTGCGTCAGATGGACGTAGGGAAAGCGCCGCTTGTACGGCGTCCGTGCCTCGCGCATGCCCGCCAACGTCACGGGCATCGATCGGAATTGATTCAGCAGATGATTCAGGAGTTCCATGCCGCCTGCCAGATTCTGGTTGACGTTGTAGGGGTTGACCCCGAGCCCCCGCGCGGTGCCCAGTTCGAGTTGCATCATGCCGACCGCCCGGTTGCCGCGGGCGCCGCTGGCGTATGGATCGACGTCATCGGGAGCGTCTAGAAATGAGCATATGGGAGCAACGGCGCAGCATCGGGCGGTGATCTTCGGTAGCAACCAAGTTTCGGTCCTCACCAAAGTGTTAACGGGACGTATAGCGATCTAGCGTAATTTTCTGATAAAGTCTTAACAGGCTACTGCGTGCTAGGTGATGAGGAGGGTGAGGTGTGGGTTCGTACGGGGTTCCGGCTGGGGA
Source organism: Bacillota bacterium (assembly GCA_021797635.1). Classification (GTDB taxonomy): domain Bacteria; phylum Bacillota; class Sulfobacillia; order Sulfobacillales; family Sulfobacillaceae; genus JAJZZI01. Next base: position 6,058 of record JAJZZI010000073.1, read on the forward strand.
GGAGCAATTAGTCACTTGGCAACACGACCTGAAATTGTGGACCATGCGTGGAACCAACTTAGAGCCGACTGTTCCCGAGGGAAGTACGTTGCTGGTGAAGACCCGGTGGCGAGTTATCCATCGCGGTGATATAGTGGTCTTTAAGGCCCCCGCCATTAATCTGCCGTATCTTTGGGTCTTGCGAATCTGGCTTGTCCCGGGCGACATATTGCCGGAATCCCTACAACGGGATGATCGACCTCTCCAACTGCCGGACAGTCATTATTGGCTGCAGGGAGGAGATCATGCCTACGATAGTCGTCACTTCGGGCTCCTCCCTGTGTCCGGGATTCGCGGCATTGTTCTCGGCCTATTACAGGGTGGGCCACCCGTTACCATTGAATGCTTGATAGAGTAGGTCGGCCTCTTGCGAGGCCAACCCCTCAATGAACGGTGCGTGCGGTTTTCCCGCACGCCGCTCTACATCACGTACTCTCG
>JAJZZI010000148.1 GCA_021797635.1 Bacillota bacterium
AAGAATTTGGGAACAGAATTCCTTTCGCTACGGAGGCCACCAATTCCTTTGAGATGAATATTCCGACTATTTCGGAGAGGAAACTGGGGATGACTCAGGGTCATACTATGATGGTAGACGCCGATTATTTTGAACGCCATCGAAATGATCCGCGAAGGGAGGCATACCCATCGATTCCGACGACGCGATTGTTCAGACAGGCGAGTTGCTTGGCGATCGTCGCCGTTTACGCATGCTCATGGCTCTAATGGATGGGGAGTCGTGGCCAGCCGGCGACCTCGCACGCCAAGCCGAGATTCAACCCGCGACGGCGAGTTATCATTTAGAGCAATTAGTCGCGGGAGGCCTGCTCATGGTGATTCCCCAGGGGCGCCACCGGTACTACCGTCTCACGTCACCCGCCGTCGCGGAGTTGCTGGAGCACATGGCAGCCGTCTCGGGGCCAGCCCCGGTACGCTCGTTGCGGAGTTCGAGTCAACGCGACGCCCTCCGCTATGGACGCACGTGCTATTCTCACCTCGCGGGACGACTGGGCGTGGTCTGGTGCCAATCGTGGGTCGACGGCGGCCAAGTGAAGGCAGTCGACCAAGGATTTATCGTGACCGAACGAGGACAGCGCACATTGCGCTTGGTGGGGATCGAGGTGACCAGCGGAACATTCATAGCCCAGCATGCTGTCGACTGGACCGAGCGGGTCCCGCATTTTGCCGGTCCTTTGGCCAAAACGGTAACCGATCGCCTGCTGACTGTGGGATGGATTGAGCGCGGCACTATTCCACGGTCGATCCACGTGACGGGTCCAGGGCAGGCAGGACTCGTGGAATTCGGTATCCGCATCCCCGATGAGCGTTCGGTGGATTAGCCCGATCGATTGGTGTGGTCATCCAATGGCATCTCTCCTTGTTTTTCGTGTTCAATGAGCCACCGCTTCCGTGCTAGGCCCCCGCCATAGCCCCCGAACTCCCCATCGGAGCGGATGGCACGATGACAGGGAATGACAATAGCGAGTGGATTTGCTCCATTGGCACGCGCCACGGCGCGAGAGGCCGAAGGTTGTCCCATCGCCTGAGCAATGTCCGCGTAAGACCGTGTTTCTCCCGGGGGAATTTTCAAGAGTTCATCCCACACACGCTGTTCAAACGGCGTTCCAAGACGACGGATGGGGGTTTGAAACGTCCTCAACGTTCCGTCGAAGTACTCACGCAGTTCACGCTCAATTCGTGAAATCGGGGGACTGACACCCGGAATGATAGGCGATTGGGTTTTCTGCCTGAGGCGTTCGACCTCCCGTTCCAATCCCCGACGGTCCACAAATTCCAAGAGATAGAGCGCATCCTCATCGGCAATAGCCAACATCGGCCCCAGGCAGGTATCTAGCCACGTGGCCTTGAGGACGTGCATGGCCCCCACGCGGGTTGGCGCGGATCCCATGATGCGGGAAAATGCATCCCGAAAACCACTGCTGGATTCGTATCCGGTCGCGATTTGCGCGTCGATGACCGCGTGACCTGCGCGAATTTGCTTCATCGCGATGCCCATTCGGCGTGCGCGGGCATATTCCACGAACGTCATTCCAAATCGCTTTTGGAACTGGCGCCGTGCCGTGGAGGCATGAACGGACAGTCGCTGAAAGTCCTCATTCTTCCATCGTTTTTCCGGATTGGCTTCAACCGCCTCCACCAGCCGTTGCACGATCACGGAGACCTGATTAGGATGCGAGAGCGGGCGACAACGTTTGCACGGTCGATAGGATGCCAACAGGGCTTGTTGTGCCGTCGCAAAGAATTCGCAGTGCTCAAATTTCGGTTTTCTGGCCGGACAAGTCGGCCGACAGAATACGCCCGTGGTTTTGACGCCAACATAAAAGATTCCTTCATACGCGGTGGTCTTGTCTATCAGCGCCTGATAATATTCGTTTTGGGTTTCGCCGGTGATCATACGGGACCTCCCCCTCTGTGGGTCCTTCATGCCTACGCTCTGATGATAAGGGTTTACACCACCAGCCGCCGCCGAAAATTGCGTATAGATTTTTAGGGATCCTGATACGGTGAGGAAAGTACGGGGCCCGGTGCCGAGGGCATCGCCTGGCCGATTGGGCTCCGTGAACCGCCATCTGCTTCTGCGATTCTGGCCCCGATCCCATGTTTTCGCTCACGCGGCCGAACCTGGAGGAATTCCGAAAACTTGGCCGAATTTCAACAGGACGCCATTTAGGGGACGTGGATAAGAATGTGAGACCATCGCAAGTCCGGCGTCGGGCACGATCGCCGACGCGGACCTCTGCCAGATGAAGGATCCCCAGGTGAACCACTCGCTGATGGCCGCCGGACCGATCAACCCGGGATCCCTGTAAGGAGGAGCCCGTGGGGCAAGACATCGAATCGCCCCGGATAGGTAGCAGCCAAGCTGACGTCATTGCCAGAAAGAGATCCTCTCCTGAACGTCAAGAAAAGGAATTGTGCATAAAAATAGGGGGTGGAGCTTAAGGTGCAATGGTTTTAGCGCTAGGAGCATGATACTTTTATTAAAGGGGGTGCACACCTTGGCAAGCAGCCGCTTGAGACTCGAACCATGGTCTGAGCTTTCCTGGACGCGCTGGGGATTTGCGTTGGCGTTGGTTAGCATTGCGGCTTTTCTTGAACTTTGGTTGCCATGGCATCGTGGCCAATATCTACCCTCCAGTTACTTTTTACCGGAATATGGTTGGAGGAGTCGCGTTCCCTTACCCGCCTCCTGGCCTACGGTGGTGGCCGAGGCTGCTTGCTATGTGCAGCTTGGATGGTGGTTCTGGGTGGGATGGACCATGGGGGAGCGACGACGCCTCTGGTGGCCGATTATCGGATCCCAGGCAATCGATCTTGCGCTCGTGGTGATCACGCTCGCGATGGCGGTATGGGGTCGGGACTTGATGATGGGGCACGGTTCTCCGGCGCTTGGCGTGATGCCGCGCCATCTGGGTCGGTGGGGTGTCGACGCCATCGCCCTGGGACTGATGGGTGAGATGTGCTTGCTGATAGGGTGGGGCATGGCATTCCTTGTCCGTGGCACCCGCCCCCAAAAGCGAACCCTCATAGGCGTATGGTGGTTTTTAGGGATTGCACTGGCTGCCCGGCTTTGCCACAACGCATGGGTGCCGATCGTGTATCAACAGATGGATAGGGCCGGGGTCCTTCCTCCTAATGCTCCCTCCGCTTTTATTCCGTTTATCTCGCCTTCGGCGCCCATGTTCTTGGGGATCTGTTCGGTGACCGTGGTGCTGCTCGGCTGGTGGTTGGTGAAACCCGAGCTTGGGGTTGGCGTTTGGCGCCAAAATTTCAGCTTTTTGCTGGGTGCCTGGTGCATCTTTATGGCGGGATTTTGGCTACATCTTCGGCCGACCGATGTCTATGCAGCCCAGCACCAGGTGGGCATCACCGGGTCGGCTGTGGCCTTGAGTATGGTCGACGCCACGCTCATGATCGTGCCGACGTTTTTTCTTTGTGGCTTGCTAGGACCCTCCTTGCCCGAACGAAGGGGTCGGATGCGCACTTTGTCCGCTTTGAGCGTTGGCATTGGGGTGGGTCTGGTGGTCGTTGCCGTGGTCAGTGGCCTGTTCACGGTGCTAGCAGAGGGACACTGGCCCTACGGGGCCCAGGGCCAACAAGCTGCGTGGATTGGAGCCGTTTACGCCCTGATCGCCGTCGAAAGTCTGATGGTAGCACAATGGGGGCTTGGGCTTTTGGCCAACCCGGTCGTGGCGGCTTGCCCTAAACGATGGCAGCGGCGAGGTGTTGCGGGGTTGGGGTTTTTCGTGGACCTCCTCGCGATTTCGGTCGTTCAGCAGTGGTGGCTCCCCTTTTTCAGGCAAGTCAATTGGGTAACCGAGATCAACGGGCTAACCCTGGGCGGCGTGGATATCATAGCCGTCCCCGTGGTGACGCTTGCCAAATACGTCGTGTTTGCCGGGATAGTGGTCGCCGTCTTGGTCGTTAGCACCACTCGTTCTAGCCGGCCAGCCTTGGTACCCAAGGCAGCAGCAGGGCCATCCCTCGAGTAGATCGGGCGTGGCTAAAGCGTCAGGTCTTGGGCGAGCTTCAATCTTGCTGGCCGGTGGGCCACGACAAGCCATGAAGTGCTTTGGGAAGGGCACCGGATCCCCATCACAGATCCGCGTGGCCATGGCGAATCACGTGCCCTATCTCGCAGCGTCGAGATCCCAAGGAAGAGGGCCAGCTTCCATCATCGGGGGGTTAAGAAAGCCCGTTTCACTGGGAGAGCCCTTCGGCGGGCAACCGGAGTCATTTCGAATTCCTGCTGTGGGGGACAGAGCCCCTTTCTGGCCTGCGCTTGTCCCCTACTGAGTAGTTGCTTTCTCGGCGATATTTCGACGGTCGGCACAGTGAAGACAGACAGAAGGGCAACGGCCGATGATGCGTGAACCCTAGTCCGTCTAGTGTGGGCCCAAAAGCCTTCCCCAGCGTGCCGCTCTCTGCCGGTGATCAGTCGCTCAGTAAGCACGCGTGCCTTTGCTCCGGTGCAGCCCGGCCAGCGATTGGACAAGGCTACACGAAATAGAACCTCGTGGAGATTTCCGTTAGCGTACTCAAAGGTTAACCATTCAGGAATCGGGTTTCTGCCCGCAGGCATCCGGTGGGTGTGATCCTCTTTTTTACCTCGCCATGTCAGTCAGCTATAATGACTCACATGACCTCGGCGAGCTCCGGGGCATCCATCAAAGGAGCCCAACTTAACGATGCAGAGCGACGAAATCTTGCTTCAAATCGAACCCCAATGGAGGGCAATTGGCGAAATCGTCAGGCAAAATAGCGTGAAGCTGATTGATGCCTTTTCTGAGCAAGGGATGACTCAGGGTGATATTGCCGGTAGTACGGGTTATGGTTACGACGACCGAGGACGTCAAGCCCTTGACAAGGTATACGCGAGGGTCTTTTCTGCGGAAAGCGCCCTGGTTCGCGCCCAATGGGTATCGGGCAGCCATGTTTTGGCAAGTGCGCTAAGAGCCTTGCTGGGACCTGGGGACACCCTCTGGATTGCCGGCGGGCGGGCCTACGATACTTTGGCTCCGCTGCTCGGCCAAGAACACCGCCAAAGTTTGGGGCGTCTTGGCGTCGCCGTGGTTTCGGTCGCCGTGGACCAGAGCGGAAGATTTTTGCCGCCTCCGGGAACTCCTGCACCCCAAGTGGTGTTCATCCAGCGCTCGCGAGGCTACAGCCTCGAGCCAGCATGGACCCAAGAAATCATCGAGGCCATGATTGGAGATGCCCATCGGTTAGGCGGACGCGTGGTCGTGGACAACTGTTACGGCGAATTTACCGATTTTAGCGAGCCCACCGCGTGGGGAGCCGACCTGATTGCTGGCAGCCTGTTAAAGAACCCTGGGGGTGGCATTGCTCCTACGGGGGGGTATGTGGCCGGCCAGGCGGATTTGGTAGAACAAGTGGCCGACGCCCTATTTGCGCCGTCCCTTGGTGGGGAAGTGGGCCCTACGGGAGCTTACCTTCGCCTGTTTGCTCAAGGATTTTTTCTTGCTCCTCAAATGGTAGGGGAAGCCTTAATGGGGGCGGCATACGCTCGGGCGCGTTGGCAAGGCGCTGGCTTTACGGTTGAGCCTCCAGCCCAGGCGATCCACGAAGCGATAACGGCCATCCGCCTTGAAAGGCCTGACCGCGTGGAAAAGTTTTGTCGGGCAGTACAAGCCTTGGGACCGCTTGATTCGCAAGCGCTGCCGCAAGCATGGGCGATGCCTGGATATTCTGACCCTATCATCATGGCAGCGGGGGGCATGATTGCCGGGGGCTCGCTGGAGCTCTCATGCGACGGCCCCATGAGAGCGCCCTACTGGGTCTATTTGCAGGGTGGTCTGAGCCGATGGCATACCATTCGTGCGGCCGATCAAGCGCTTCACGCGATCGATGCCTAATAGGTTCGCAAGAGCCCTACCACGCGTCCAACGATAACAATATCCAATGATTCAATCGGATCGTAGTGCTCATTGGCGGGCAGCAATCGAATGCCGGTGGGGCGCTTCTCTAAGTACTTGACGGTTGCGTCCTCGCCAATCATGGCAATGACAATGTCGCCATCGTTGGCATCCGGCTGAAGCGATACGGCCACCAAATCTCCAGGACGAATGCCCGCGTCGATCATGGAGTCGCCCTGCACTCGAAGAAGGAAGTCCGGCGAAGGGTGAAAGAGGTCCATGGCTATGGTGACGCGGTCTTCGACATGTTCTTGGGCCAGCACGGGACTACCAGCTCGAATCTGGCCCACTAAGGGAACGGCCAGGGCGTCCCTTGGTGTGCTATCCAGACGCCAGGCACGCCGTTTAAAGGGAGCATGGGACAATTGCCCGCTTTCTTCTAGGCGGCGAAGATGGTTGGCCACACTTGCCGTCGATGCCAGGCCGACGGCGGCTCCAATTTCTCGTACCGATGGAGGATAACCATTTTGACGCAGATGACTTTCAATGTATTCGACAATTTTCTGACGCCGTTCGTCTCCCGTTTTAGCCACCGCAGCGACCTCCTTAGCG
>JAJZZI010000222.1 GCA_021797635.1 Bacillota bacterium
CGCTGGGCCTGCCGACACCATCGCTGCGGGCAACATTGCCCGTAGGGCCGCCGTCAACCGGCCAGACGCGGGGTCTGCTTTGGGGCAGGCACCTGCAAGCTCCGCCCTTTAGGGCGGGGTGGTTGACTAACCATGTTTTCGGCGATTTTCAGAGCGGAAAAGGAGTGCTGACCATCAAACCGAGAAAAAATTCGAGAAATACGTCGCCCTCGCCACGAGCTCGGGATCTCCGATTGAAGGCCGTGGATCACCTGAAACCGCCTCCAGGAATAGCGATGCCCGCCTATCCCGCTTGGCGGGACCGAGTCTACCGCGGGGCCCTATGGGTGCTCTCGCTGGCTTTTTTGGGCGTCGCCGTAGCCATAGTCTTTCGTGAAGCCGTGCTTGCCCAAATTTCCGCAGACTCCGCCCTGTTTGCGAATATTGCTGCGAGCTGGACCTTCTTGGTGTGGGTGCCCAAGTGGCGCTGGTTCGTACGAGGATTGGCTCTGTTGGCGCTTTTTGGTTGGGCGGTGGGCTTTCCTCTCTTCTTATGGGGAGGGGTTCTGGCAGCTAGTGCCATTATGGCGGCCAAAGAGTATCATTGCTTTAAGTTTTGGACGGGCCGCTATCTGCCCTGGCTTAGTGTGGCGGCTGGCCTGGCCTGGATGTTGCGGTTGGGTGCGCCCTTGGTGGTGCTCTTCTTAGCGATTTCTGCCGGATGGCTTGGGTTATTGTGGCAAAGGGCCGCGTTGCCCTTGTTTCAGATCGATGCGCAAAATGAATCGACACCCTAAGCCGAGATCGGCAGGGGTTGCATACGGAAAGGATGATCACGGTGGACCGCTTCGAATATGCTGAGACCTTGTTTGTTAAAGAAGATGCCATCTTACAAGAGATCAAAGCAGATATACGTCGCCGAGGCATGCCCGAAATCTTCGTGCCACCCCTAATTGGGGCGCTACTCCATTGGTTGGTGCGTGTCCGTGCTCCTCTGGCGGTACTGGAAATCGGTGCCTTGGGCGGGTATTCAGGAGTGTGGCTGGCCAGAGGCCTGCCTGAGTCAGGGCGATTACTATCGCTCGAGTTAGATCCCGTTTTTGCTCAAGTCGCTCAGGCCAACGTGACCCGCGCCGGTCTTGGCGATCGGGTGCAATATCGCGTCGGACCGGCTTTGGAGAGCCTAAGCCAATTGGAGCAAGAAGGCCGCCGTTTTGACTTTTTCTTTATTGATGCGGACAAAGAGAACTACCCGGGATACTTGGAGTGGGCACTACGCTTGGCCAACCCCGGTGCTTTAATTACGGCAGATAATGCTTTGCAAAATGGGCGTGTATACTCTTCCCAAGCGAATGACGAAAGCACTCAGGCGATCCGCCGATTTAATCAGACGGTTTCTGATCACCCGAGACTTTCCAGTCTGTTGCTGCCTCTGGGCGATGGTTTAGTGGTGGCCCAGGTGATTTAACACGATGGGAGAAGCCGTTTAAGTGGAAATCTTGGCGGGCAGGATCGTCTCTAGAGCACCCACCACGATGCCCGTCAAGAGGGCACCGAAGAGGGTAATGGGCCAGAGCGGGGCGAAGAACTTTGTGAAGTAGATGACCGCAGTGGTGATCAGGGCCCAGTAGAGGAAGCGACGGGATCGCGTAGGCGGGAGCGCAATGTGGGGCTCGAGCGCGGTTCCCGCGATGCCGATGATGAACCCAGCGACCAAAGAAGTGAGGAATACGTGGCCGATACCCCATGCCATGCCTGAGAACAATACATAGACAAACAGAACACCAGGGACGACGAGGGTCGATATCGCGGTCCGTAGCACCATCGCGTATCGCTCCATGACATCACTCCCTCGGCCTAGGATACCCGGTCGGGGATTGGGCCATTCTCTTTGTCTTACTTTAGGGCTAGGGCGCTTACAGATGTTTGGTCCAGGCGGAATACAGGGTGAAGGGCGTTTGATAGCCGTAAACGGCACGTAGAGCCAGCGGGAAAGGTGTGCCGCGGCCCAGAGCTTGCAAAAAGTTTGTCCAGGTTGATGCCCTGCCGTGGTCACGAAGAAATCTTACTAAGCTCAACCCTTCGCGATATGCCAGGGATTGATTAGGAAGCCGGTAGAAGCCGTCTAGCAGTTGATGCATGGAGTAGAGGTGACCGCGAAGCGAGTTCCGGGCGGTTAGCCACTGATATCCGGTCACATGCCAATCTTCCCACTGGGCGACGCCTTCGTTGAACCAGGCAGGGTAATTTCCCTGCGCTTTAAGGTTTAGCAGGGCATGACCAATCTCATGGGGGACGGGTCCGGAACGAGCGTACTCGCGGTTCACCAAAGGCCCTTGGCCTAGCCAAGCTCGAGGGCCTAGCACCCTTACCACGCCTTCCCAATAGAGGCCAAGGTCGTTCTCTAAGGCGGGCAAGCCCACGGAACGGTTCATAGCGCGTTCGGAGGGCTCAATGACGATGGGAATCGGCGTTCGCACGGTGACCTGGAGATCTCGGCTTTCCATAGCGTAAGCGGTCTTGGCTAAATGGGCCACCAAGGGTACGGCCGCTGATTCGCTTTTGGTGTAATAAATTGTGAAGTGCTTCGTAACATCCGTTCGGTAGCCCTGTAAAGCCGCCTCTTGACGAAACGCTTGGACTCCTCGCGCGGCATCGTAAAGGCCTCGCCTAAATGGCATCCACAGGGAAACGACCAAAAGGGAGGTGAGAAGGAGGACGCCGACGTTTCGCGCTTTCCTACTACTTGCGATGCGTTTTTGGGGCGTCATTCGTCTCCCTCCTCGTGCTTTAGATTGTAGCAGGAGAAGGATGGCGGCCGGTAATCAACATGTTGCCTCGATTGGAAGTCGCAGGGCTCTTTGTACATATTAGTGGACAGGTGCTTGGCTAGGAGGATCCTCATTGGCGATAAGTTCTCCCGGGTAAGCATCATGCCAGGATGTCCTCGGGCTTGCGCTTCGGCGTTCCTGATCTTCATGGGTGCCTTGATGAAGCTCGGATAGGTGCACCCAGGCTCCGCGTTTTTCGCTTGGAGGCCTGCAGTTACTACAGAACAAATCATTCCAGCAATTTACAAACCCGTTAGCCCTAGCGGGCTCGGAAAAAGGTTCTTGGTTAGAATGGCTAAACGCGCCATCACGATGCGCTTGGAAGATACGGTGCTTGACGATCTCAATTACCTAAACTACTTGATGCGGGCGAAGTCTACGGCCCACGTGGTGTCCGCAGTGATTACTCTAGTGGCTGCAGCCGTCAAAGCGGCTGTGCCCGATGCCCCGGAGTTATTGCGTAATGTTAGAGTCTAGCTAAAAGTCACCATACTTCGCGGGTGCAACCAAACTCGTTGTATCGACGTTATGTCAAACAGAAGGCTACATTGAGAAACTTTACTGCCTCCACAGGAGTTTAACAGGAATGGGGAACGTATGCTGCATTCGACGCACGCGTTCGGGCAACAGCGTCCGATTCAAAGTTGGCATCGGAATCTTGGGACTGTTATTCTGTTTGGCCAATGCGGGTTCTTCCATCAAAGCTTCCGCTCCGCCACAGAGAGCGTTTCAGCGCCTCGACATGCTGTCAACCACTCAGGGATGGGCCTGGTCTCGTTCTCGGATATGGATGACCACCGATGGTGGGGTTCAGTGGCATACGGTGACTCCGACGTTCAAGCGGGCCGTCGACGTGAATGGGTTGGTGTCCTTGACCCCATTATCGTCGCGGTCGGCGGTCGTCACCTGGGAACTCGCATCACGCGGTGGATCCCTTGCGGTCGGCGTGACGACCAATCGAGGCCAGCATTGGCAGGAAACCGGCCATGTGCCGCGCTTTCTGTCGCCATGGGGATTGCCAGGGAACGCTACGGATTTGCAGTGGACTTCGATCATCCGAGGATGGGCCATGCAACTAGGTACCGGCAATGCTTCCGGTAACGAATCGTATTGGCTATGGACCACCGGTAATTCCGGATAAACTTGGGTTCGGATACACACCTGGAACCCTGGATTACCCTGGGCTTGGTTGACCTTTTCCTCGACGCAAGCAGGATGGATGGCAGCGGATCCGGGACCTCTGCCTATGAGCCAGCTCTATCACACTACGAACCGCGGACGATCCTGGAAGGCCGTATCCTGGCGATTACCAAAGCGTACCCTGGAGTTCTCGGAATTGTCACCAGCTCTCCCTATCCGTGCGTCCAACGGAGAAATCCTTGCGGTGTTGAATCGTAACACCGGAAGGATCATGGTCTTGCAACTCGGCCAAAATCCCCATTGGATTTCGCAAGGATGGAAAAGCTCGCCGCCGTCTTTCCGTACCGGATTCGCCTCGACGGTCATGACGTTTGCTGGGATACAAGACGGTTGGTTGGTAGCCCGTCATCACAATACGTTGTGGGCTACCACAAATGGTGGGCAGTCATGGCAGGTCATCAACCGGAATGCTCGATGGCGTAATCTTCGCGATCTTGACTTTATCTCGTCTCAAACGGGATGGGCTGTGACCACGACATCCCCTCGAATGACCGTGCTATGGCACACGGTGAACGGCGGTCGGACTTGGAGCATACTTTTTTAAGATAGATTCATCGCATAGAGCCGATTCGTTTCGCGAATCGGCTCTATGCCTCCATTCCTCAAATCCCGTTAGCTGATCACAAGCATGTATGATTCTGCTCCCGTCGAATCAGAACCATCCAAATCCAGGTTATTGTTAGGATAATCGCCAACAGATCCTGGCATTGGACACATTGCTTAGTCCCGAAAAGTCCGTGTATCCGTCTGCAACACAAAAAAATCCTTCAAAATATTGATGGATGAGTGCTGGAACAGCAGTTTCGGTTCCACAGAGGTTTTGGGAAAAATCGGAGAATACGTCTTGCCCTGCGGGCGGAACAAATATGCCAGAACATCCTCTGGCCGCACCGCCCACAGACCATAACATACTGCAGCATAGCCTGGCCAGTCGGTACATACATCATTGAGAGTGTGCGCTACCCCAAACGATTGGGGCCCATAACCCCGTCCAAGTATCTTGAACGTACTGACTGTAAACCGTAGGTCGAAAGCTCTCCGCTCCCGATAAATCTGTCGCTATTAAAATGGCATTTGCCCATCCAGCCCAATAGGCCGAAGTCGAGCGAACTCCAGGTTCCACGTCCAAGTATACGTACACGGTACCGCTTGAAGGAATTTCTAGTTCTCCACAAAAGCTCTTTAAATTGCTAATGGTAATATTGGCATCCGTCCATCCTTTAGGACTTGTCTGTTTTTTTATTATCTTTAAATTGCTAATGGTAATATTGGCATCCGATGCCCCTACCGATAGCCCTTCGCTTCCAGGGTGTTCTTGATTTGCCTGAACGCACGCTTGTATGGGTAGCAAATATTGGCGAAGGCCACCTGTGGTACTTTTAAACGATAAGAACTCTCCAACAAACGAAGGTCATTCACCCTTCCAACTACGGAAATTGACCCAATTAAAATGGCTCATCCGCACTTTTGATGAGTCTGCTCGGCATTGTCGAATCCTCGCGACAGGCGTTCTGCAAAAGATGGATTTCACCGCAATGCTCGTGGTTAGATAGGGCTGGGACGCAGCGAAGCTACCGGCGACGGAGGCGACATCCCTGGTGATGGTGAACGATTGGACGGAGCCGATCAACTCAATAGAATACGTTTCCGTAGTAGATCAAACCGAGCTCGTCCATACATGATCCGTTTTAATCGCTTGATTTGGTTGTTGAATCCTTCGACGATCCCTTGACTCCAAATGACCGTGCATCCGTTACGCACCGCCTGCTCGTCCTGGTGAATGCTCGTAGCAAACCGCACCAATTCGGGGATCTTCGTCGCTTTCGCGGCGGTCAACCACGGCGTCAGGGCCGCTCCGCGGCGATGCCGGATGAGGGTATGCAGCGGATGGGTGAGAGTGTAGACCCGTTGGCATTCGGGATCGGTTAAGATCAGGCTCAAGGACCTCGTAGTCGTTCGCGGTAAGTGATCCCATCGGCTGAGATACCAGGCCGCGACTTGTCGCGGCTTCGGTCGGCGCGGGGGTAAATCTACCGGAGAAGGTCGACGGTGGCGGGTAACCCAACGTTGCACGGTCACCCGGCTACCCGGATAGCCGGCCGCTCGGGCGGCCATCCACAAGCTTGCCGCATTCCGGTTGCCCTGCTCCCATAAGGCTTGCAACTGGGGGAGATAGGGATCCAGTAGCGAGGCGCGTCGGGGGCTCGGCGTCGGTGAGGGGCAGGTGGCGGCGCTCGCATATTTCCGGACCGTTTTGCGATCGAGCGCCAGGTCTTTAGCCATGCGGCTGACGGATTCCCCCCGTTGCCGACGGGCTTGAATCTCGAAATAGCGCTCGGTTCGCAGGGCCTGGCCTGGCGATGCCGCGACCGTCTCCCGTAGTGCCGGCGAACCTTCGTTTTTCGTGATCGAAGAGAGAAATTCCTTTGTGCGAGGAACCACGATCGTTCGCAAGTGTCCTA
>JAJZZI010000122.1 GCA_021797635.1 Bacillota bacterium
AAAGAATTTGGGAACAGAATTCCTTTCGCTACGGAGGCCACCAATTCCTTTGAGATGAATATTCCGACTATTTCGGAGAGGAAACTGGGGATGACTCAGGCCTCTAACCGAAACCTTGATCACTCATCTCCACCGCTTGACCATGCAGGGGATTCTTGGTGACGATTCAGGCCAATACCGCACGGTCCCCGTTTTTATTCGCGGTTCCCGTTATGTCCCTCCCAACCCCCTCCGAGTGCCGGATGCCATGTCGGATTTTGTGTCACGGTTTGCCCATCGTCCGGATTGCTTACATCCGATTGTGTTTGCCGCACAGGCCCATATTCAGCTCGCGGTGATCCACCCGTTTGTTGATGGAAACGGCCGAGTCTCTCGACTATTGGTGAATGGCTGTTTATTGCGTGATGGATCTCCGCCCGCATCGTATCCCGCGACCTCTAGAGCGGAATATCTCGCTACTTTAGAACACGCACAAACAACTCAGGACATCGATGCGTTTGTTGGGATAACGGCAGAAGCGGTGGACTGGATGCAACAGCGTTACCTTCTCGCCATGCGTCAAACCCTGCTCTGAAGGCAAAACCATGCCTTGGCGCTGCATCCCGTAGGTTCGTGCCGAAAACATCCCCTCGCTCATCCCTCTATCCACCCAGGTCCCAAGACCGTCGACCGTCTCGAAATCGTCTGACGACCTACGTTTCCGTCCTTGGCAATCACCCGTCCTAGACTCCTATGACGGGATATTCCTGGCTTATGGGGCAAAGATGTGGTAGCGGGAAAAGGGAGGGTTAGCCGATGCGCACGCTCCGAGCGATCGTGCCCAGCCAACTGCTATGGCTTGCGGGCACCGCCATTTCGACGGCAATCCAGGCATGGCCGGTCCAATCAATATATAGGGTCTGTGTGGCCACCTGGCCGCTTTGGCTAATGGGAGTGCCATAGGCGTTCGGGCCCAGTGAACTCGAACCTGCGGGTGGATTGGATGAAGGCGGCAAGGCGTCGACTACCACTCGATACACGCTGTTGCCCGTGTTGGCAAATTTCCACTCTCCCGAGGAGACTTTGGTAGCCGACTCGGTAAGACTTTTGGGCAATGTCAACCCGATCGTGGCACCCTGATAGTGAAGAGATCGAGTCGACCAGCCAGCTAGAATCGTAGGGGGAGCCGACGAATGATGGCCCTTCTTGGCACTCGGAGGTTTGCTCGATTTCTTTGTTGTGGTCTTGGCCTTGGTTTGTGGTGGCGTGGATGTCTTCTTTTTGGTCGTGCTAGGGGGTGAGCCCGACGCGTTCGATTGGCTCTTTCGGGGTGCGGGTGAGGAGGTCTTGCTCTTAGGGTGACCGGAGCCACCCAAGGCGGCTTTCGAATGGGGCCCATGGTGGGTCAGCACCAAAACTACCCCGAGGAGCACGCCCGCCCCAATTAGGCCCCAAAGTGCGCTTAAGTTCTGGCCTTCTTTGACGGTGGCCCCGCGAGCCTGCCGAGAGACGCGCGTGGGGCGCAGCGAGGCGCCACAGTCCGGACAGAATACACTGTCGGCAGGAATGCGCTGATGGCACTGATCGCACACGCGAAAACTCGAATTGGTCCCCACAAAAAGCCCTCCCTTAATGGTCCCATTGTACCTGGAATTTAGGGTTAAGGAAACGCCGAGCCCTGCACAGAGACGACGTGGCTTTTTGTATAATAGAGGTACTTGCTAAAAAGGTGGACTGCTTATGGAAATCCCGACGGTCGTGTACTTAGCAGTGCACCACGTAGAAGATATTTTGCAGGACCGTGATCTAAAGCAACTGATGGCTGAACTTCCTCAGCATGATCGGGACCGCATCGGACGCTTTCGACGTCCTCGAGACCAAAGACAACGGCTTGCGGGAACGCTGTTGCTGCGCCGTGCCCTGTCTCGGGCAATCGGCTGCGACTTTGAAAACGTGCCGATTCAACGCACGACGCGGGGAAGGCCGTTCGTAGACTCCCTGGTTTATCCGGGCGATTTCAATTTAAGCCACCATGGGGCGTGGTTGGCGGTGGCGTGGACGGCCCACGGGCGAGTCGGGGTGGACCTGGCTGGCATCGGTCAGGTCCGTTTGAAGGTGGCCCAGTATGTCTGTTCGAACGAGGAGATAGCCTACTTGGATAGCCTCGCGGAAGAGCCGCAAGCCCAGGCGCTGGCCACACTATGGGCCCTGAAAGAAGCGTATACCAAGGCCGTTGGCTTTGGTATGAGCCGTCAGGCCCAGCAACTGAGCTTTCGTCCCAAGGTAGGGCAGCCACAGTTTACCCTTTTTGGGGCGGATCCGGCCTGGACCTTTTCTGTGCTGGAGGCTGCTCCCGCAACGGTGGCGGCGATCGCCACGGATAGACCGCATCAAGTGCGGTCGGCCAGCCTGACCCCGTTGGAGTCTCCCCGCGTCCGGGTGGACTTGTAGAAAACGAGGTGGGCAGAGTCTGGCCGGCGTTTCCTAGTTGGGTGGCAAAATAGGACCGGGAGCGAAGTCGTGTTGGAAGGGAAAATTGCTGACACGTATCGATGGCACTATTTGTTCGTAAAAGAGAGTGCCCCTAGCAGCGGTTGGACGGCTTGCCAAACTTGGCTGGGGCCCCGGGATGCGGATCATTCGCACCACCCTATTCTCTCCCGTAGCCAAGGGGCCAATGGCTCCACGGAGGCGACCGGATCCAGGGCGTTAGAACCCGACCTAACCCATGTTCGACGAGAGGATTTTCCTGAGCTTACTGAGAATCAGCGGGACATCCATTCCTTTACCGCGATTGGAGCTAAGCAGCGCTGAATTTGCGCTACCGCCTTAGTCTTTGCCGCCAAGTTCGCGATAGCGAAAGCAATCCACGATATGGTCCATGACCACCCCGGTGGCCTGCAAATAGGCATAGACGATAGTTGGACCCACAAACGTAAAGGAGCGAGCATAGAGCTCTCGGCTTATCCGCTGCGATAACGCCGTCTGGGCAGGGATATCTCGGGCCTTCCGCCAATGGTTGATGAGGGGGCGGCCGTCAACAAACTGCCATAAGAAGGCGTTGAAACTGCCAAACGTTTGCGCTACCTGTAAAAAGGCTTGGGCATTGGATACGACGCTCTCGATCTTCCTGCGATTTCGGATCAGCGAGGGCTCGGCCAACAACGCCGCGATGCGAGAAGCATCGTAGTGGGCGATGGACTCCACCTGGAACTGGTCAAAGTGCTCTTGATAGGCTTCACGGCGTTTCAGCACGGTAAGCCAGTTTAGGCCCGCCTGTGCCCCTTCTAGCGTGAGCAACTCGAACAGGCGGTCATCATCGTGGACGGGTACGCCCCACTCTTGATCGTGATAATGCAGGTATAGAGGAGGGGGATTTCCGGTCAGGAAAGGACATCTCACCTTGTTCTCGGGCATCTTCTCACCTTCCTTGACCAGGGTATTCCCGCTAATTGAGTGAATGCGGGCTTGCATAATTCAGTATACAATGACGGTAATAGGTGCTTCATGTGGTTTGGAGCACCGCACATGGATGGATGGAGGATGAAAATGGCGGTCTTTGAACAGGGAATTTGGGAAGGCCTAGAGCGGTGGCGCTTGTCTGGGGAAGAAATGGAAGCGGAGTTTTTGCCCCAATTTGGAGGGCAAGTGATATCGCTTAAACATCGCCCTACGGGACTTTCCCTATTACGTGAGCCAAAGAGCCTGGAAGAATTAAAGGGACGCCCCTTCTTGTTTGGCATTCCCGTGCTGTTTTTGCCGGGCCGACTTCGTCAAGGCTCCTTTGAACTGGGAGGCCGCCGATATCAATGGCCCAAGAACGAGCGTGGCATCAACCATCTGCACGGCTTTGTCTGGGGAAAACCCTGGACGCTCACGGTCGATCCTCAGGAAGCGGCAACCGTCCGGGCGAAGTTTGAGGCCGACCCGGGGAGTGAGACGGCGCTCGCGTTTTCCCATCCATTTCGACTGACCATCGTCTATCGGCTCGAGGCAAGTACCATTCGGCTCGATGCCGAGGTGGAGAACATGGGAAAGGATCCGATGCCGGTTGGGCTCGGATATCACACCACCTTCAATCTCCTTGGAGCCCAAGGCAATCGCTTGGCCTACCGAGCCAAATTGCCAACGGGTCAAGAATGGGAAATGCGAGATGACCTGATGCCCACCGGCCACTTGATCGCCCCAACAAAGTTTGCCCCCTGGCTTGACTCCCGAGGCGAAGAGATTTGGAATGTCGTTTCCGACAATCTCTATTTGGTCGACGAAGATGTGCCCAACGAGATTACCTTGGAGCTCGAGCATCCTCGGTTGACGCTTTGGATGCAGGCCAAAGCGCCCATTCGCAACTGGGTCGTATACCGTCCCGATCGTGATGCGCCCTTTGTGTCGCTGGAGCCCGTGAGCTGGGTCCATGATGCTCCCAATTTACCTCAGCCTGCCGATCGCACGGGGGCTCGGTTGTTGTCCCCGGGGGAAAGCGCGCAATTTTCCTACGCCATAGGGGTTCGGCAACCGACCTAGGCTGCGGCGCTTGGTTTGATTGCCTGGCGTGGCCGTGGTACAGTACCCGAAGAACCTCTCGGTCCTCAAGCACACGATGAAAAAGTCTTTGCAAGGGAGAGCGATGATGCAGTATCGCATGATGGCAGGAAAGATTCACCGAGCGACGGTAACGCAAGCGGACCTCAATTATATTGGCTCGATCACCATTGACCAGGAGTTGCTGGATGCCTCTGGGCTGTTGCCCAATGAAATGGTGCAAATCACCAATTTGGCCAACGGAGAACTGTGGCAAACGTATATCATTTCAGGCCCTCGTGGAGGGGGCGACATTTGCTTAAATGGGCCTCCAGCCCGCAAGTTTCATCCGGGAGACCTCGTAATCATTATTGGTTTTCGTCTGTTCGAGGAGCACGAGTTGGCAGAATCCTATCACCCCAATGTGGTGTTTGTCGATGATCACAACCGAGTCACGGAAGTGATCCACGTTGAGTCGCCGTTTGTGACAAGAGGTTAGCTCATCTTGGCGTGCTGGGGAGGTGCGTACCATGCTCCAGGTTGGAATCGCTAGTTTTTGGCATGTGCATGCCATGGACTATGCCCGCCAAGTTCAGACGTCTTCTCGAGCACGCGTGGCGTTGGTGTGGGATGAAGACGTCGACCGCGGCCAAGCGGCGGCCTCGCAATTGGGGGTGCCCTTTGAAGCGGATTACGATCGGTTTTTGGACCGTGTTGACGGCGTTGTCCTCACGGCTCCCACGCGGCGTCACGGGGCGCTGTTGATTCGTGCGCAGGCGGCCGCAAAGCCCGTGTTTTGCGAGAAAGTACTGGCCGTCTCCGGTCGAGAGGCATTAGATATCGTGAATGCCTTTAATCGAGCGAAGATGGTTCTGGTGGTTTCCCTGCCTAGGCTGTTTGATCCCCATATCGCCACCATTAAACAACTCATTAATCAGGGAGCCCTCGGTCAAATCACCTCGGTGCGCACGCGTGCCAGCCACGACGGAGCGGTGGTGGGGTGGCTACCGCCGCGCTTCTTTGATGCCGATCAGACCGGTGGCGGGGCCTTCATGGATCTAGGCGCGCATCCCGTCTATGTAGCCAATTGGCTGTTGGGCGAGCCGCGAGAGGTAAGCGCCTACTTTGCTCGAGCTGGCCGCGACAGGGGGGTAGACGACAACGCCACCGCGACGATTACCTATGCGCATGGGCGCTTCGCCGTCGCCGAGACGTCGTTCGTCAACGGCCGCCATCCTTCTCTATCCGTGGAAGTATACGGCACTGGGGGCACGCTCTACTTTGGAACCCCCCGACCGCAAATTTGGCTTAATTCCAGCCAACGGGAGAGCGAGGCCTTTTCAGAAATTTCGCCGTCAGACCTTGGCTCCCTCCCGCCATCCCCGCTCGATCACTGGCTGGATAGGGTGTTAGACCAGGCGCCTGCCTTAGTGTCTGACGACGAGATAATCCGGCTCAGTCAGGTGATGGAAGCGGCCACGAAGTCGGCTAAGACCGGTCGTTTGACTCCGATTTTGCCCATTTAAAGGAGCGAAAGGGGCGACGGTATGAGTTCGGGTTGGATTCTCGCTTTGGACCAGGGCACAACCAGTTCGCGGGCGATGCTGTTTTCCGAAGACGGCTTGGTGGTGGCTGAGGGCCATGCACCCCTTGCTCTGCAATTTCCGCATCCGGGCTGGGTCGAGGTGGATGGAGAGGTGCTATTTGCCAGTCAATGGCAGGCCGTGGTTCAATGCCTCAAACATGCGGCATCTTTACCCAACTTTGACCCTCAGAGGATTCGGGCGATTGGCATCGCTAACCAGCGTGAGACGACGCTGCTCTTCGAAAAGGCTACGGGCCGGCTCGTCCATCCCGCCATCATCTGGCAATGTCGACGCAGCGTCGAGGTGGCCCGAGCCTGGCGTGAGCAGGGGCTGGAGCCGCTTATCCGGGAGC
>JAJZZI010000121.1 GCA_021797635.1 Bacillota bacterium
AGCTCTTGGCGGGGTTGAACGCGGAAGATCCCCGGCATCCTGCCGATCCGAACGTACATGTCCGATTCACGCTCAGAGCCTTACGACCGTTGAAATTTTCAGTTAAACGCTAACCGGGGAAGTCTGATGCTCGGAATGATCCATTGCTCTCCTCAAATCCTATCTGTCGTTGGAAATGCCGGCAAGGATCTATTAAATTGGATTCGGGGACTGACAGCATTTGAGCCCCCAGATTGAACATGAACGGGTTTGCCAAGTGGTTGGCTTGCCCCCCCGATGAAAACTGTGTCGACCACTTGCGAGACTGGATATTAATAAGGCAATGGGCTTGCGTACCATCCGGTCATGCGTAGATGTCCATCCCCGCATCGCCGGAAACGATGGTTTTCGGACTGCTGAGACGTCTATGGCGCACTTGTGTCAATAAGAGGATTTGATTAGAGTATGATTTAGTAGACTGAGTATAGGGCCTACGGTAAAATTTGGTTTTGGACGAGCGACCTGACCCGTGAAACTCATAGTCAGCACGGTCCAGGGGGTGAATAACGCCTCGGTCTCAAAACATAATGTTTGACCCCGGAACGGTATAGTCTACATAATTTGTGTGAAAGGATGTCTCCTTCGTGGCTATAGATAACGATAACAGGCCTACGGTCTTCTTGAGTTCTACCGTGCTGGACTTTGCGGATTTGCGAAGCGCGTTACGATTTTATTTAGAACATAGCGGCTATAGAGTGTTGTTGTCGGAGTCTTCGCAGTTTCCGGTTGACCCGACCAAATCCAACTACGACATTTGTCTTGACGCTGTTGATCAATGTGAAATATACGTATTGTTAATTGGAACTCGGCGCGGATCATCGTTTGGGCCAGACGGGTCTACCATTACTCAGGCAGAATATCGACGAGCCCGAGAACGTTTGGACCGTGGAGACAATATGCGCCTGGTGACATTTGTTCGCCGCGAAACATGGATCATTGCGCACGAGACAGAGTCTACAGTTGCTACATCGTCAATATTAGAAGACGCGCAATATACTAGGCGATTTTTAGATGAAGTAGCGCGTTCTCAAGAAACGACTCAAGCACTTTCTTCGGGAGACTCTCTACCGTCGGGCGTGTGGCTATGGCAATTTTCGACCTTTGACGATATCGTAACTTCTCTTGACGCGATATTAAGACTAAACACGAATCGGCAACGTGAAATCCTCATCGGACAGGCACTCAGTCAACTAGACGTGATCATTCGCGCATGCTTTGAGGACTATACGGCATCAGGCGACGTGTGGCCTAACTTCATTCCTCTTTTGCCGGTTATCGAGGCTCGGTCGCTACGAGGTATCTCGTTGTCTAAAGACGTCGCGGTTCACGCAGGTGTCCTTGGCACGTTTGGCTGGAAGTTGTTGTGGCTACAGACCGATGCGCTCAACCGTTTGCGGAGTAGTGGCGAATTAATGGCATACAACTTGGAGAGTCGGGTCTATGAGTCAACGACAATTGAACGACTACTTCAAATCTTGCTGTTCGAAATAGAACGAGTGCAGACCTATTTTCGCGGGGAATCCCTCGATAATTGGTTTCGTCGATTGGAAGAGATAGAGAAAGCGGCGAACGTTGTGACAATGGACGATGATCCAGTCGAATTGCCAGTCGATGTGGCGTTTCATCTCTGGATGAATGGTCGAACCAGTCGGATTTTTTATAACGCGCAGGTGCTTCAAGCCGCTCTCAAAAAATCGAATCCCATAGCGTGGGTCGAAACCATTGATCTGGAATCCGGAGCGCTGGATTTTGTATCCGTAGGCGGACAGTCGCTCCTTAATCCACCTCCCCGAGAAAAGGTCGATCGATGGTTTGAACAGCAAGTTAGGCAAGCCCAAACATCATCCTGAAGTCTGCGCGAGAACCAAGGTGGAGGACTAGAGTCGGGAAAATCGTATGTCTACCTCCTGTGAGCCTACCGGCCTGATCGTTTGAAGGTGTAAAGAGGCGTCAGCTAGGCGTTGATCGAAAGTGCCCAGCCTTCTACCGGTAGATCGGCCACCGCTTAGTCCCCTCGCAGTCCTGACACATCGCCACTGCCATCAATGTCATTCCGGCCAATGCGTTTATCGGTTCAACCCAGGTGAAATTCCCGGGTTTGCGGGTCCGATATCGTCCATTCCTCCGAGCAACACGATACCGAAAGACCGATACTGGAATCCTGGCAGATTGACGGTTGACATGCCGCAGGATTATGGAACTACGGTGGCGTGGTCGTGGTCGCTTATCGGTCGAGTCGCCAGTTGCCCCAATGCGAGACCCAGCCACTCCGTCAAGTCCACCAACGAGACTTGCACCGGACCATAGAGACCGGCATACCGGCTGTGCTGTTCGATGCGTTTCCCTAAGCGCTCCGGGCGTGGGACGACGGCGGTATCCGCCTGCACTGCCACCCATTGTTGGAACTTCGCCCAGAATCCTAACCAGGCAGCGGCATCGACCTGCTGCCAGACCGTCGGATCGTCCGACCGGATGGCTTGCGCCCAAGCCACCGCCGTCCCTAATGCCGCCGCATCCGCTTGGAGGTGGGCTAAGTGGTCGATCGTCGCTTGGAATGCCTGTTGAGCGTGGTCGGCCATCGCCTGAATTCGGGTACAGCCTTCCTGTTCCACCGCTTGCAGGCTCTGCGTAATCGTCGACTGCTCGTCGCGTAAGGCTTGCACTTCTCGCTCCAGGTGGGATTGTGTTTGCCCGAGCGTAGCCATCTTCGTGGCCAGGGCCGTCTCCATCGTCTGCCAGGTTCCATAGGTCTGTAACGTGGCCGCCAACCCTTGGGCCAATTTTTCGTCAGACAACTGCAAGCGTTCGGCAATGGTCTGCCAGGCGGTGACCGTCGCACTGGTCAGATGGTGTTGGACCATCCATTCCGCTGCCTGAATGGCTTGGGTGCGCACCTGGGCTTGTCGTTCGCGCCGGGAGGCTTCGTGGATGGCGACTTGGGCGTGCTGCTCGGCGTCGGCCACTTGGCGATGCAATTGGACGAGTTGAGCGAAGTCTTGTGCGTGGGTGAAGAACTGTCGCACCGTGTCCCCAGGTGTCTGCTGTGTGGTGGCGGCCATCTCCTGGACGAGACGGGCGAATTGATTCAGAGTGGTCGGGTCGAATCCCTGCTGTCCCAATCGTCGGAGGTCGTTGAGACTGGCTTGGTGCCGATCGACTTGGGTTTGCAGGCTCGCCAGTTGGGAAGTCGCCGTCATAATGTCAGCCTGTAATTGAGCCCTGTGATCGGCCAGCGCCTGCACATCGGATTGCAAGGCGTCGCGCTCCCTGGTAGCCGTTTCAATCGCCTGCGCGATGTCGTCGAACTGCTCATGGGCCGTCGCGGTCGCTCGCGCTAACGCAGCATACAATGGCCCTTTGGATGCTTGGTAGCGGTGCAGCACGGATTCGGGATCGGTGCCGTTTTCGAGGGCGGCCAGTAAGTCTTCTTCAATGATCGCGGTCAATGCCATAGTCCATCCCTCCTCAGATAATGTGCGGCTAGTGTATCAGACTCACGCCGAACCGATGGTATGTAAAAATTCACGGCGGGTTCTTGGTGGACTGAAACTGGACGACGCTTGGGGCCTAAGCGTTTGGGGAGTCCACCTTTGGGTATACCCCAGTCACACTCCACGCCAAGGGTAAACCGAGGTAAACCCAAGGTAGACCCCAGGTTTCAGCTATGGTATACCCTGGGGTAAACCGAATGAAGGGAGCCCATGGCGATGGTCAAACATTCGAAGCCCCCAGCGCGTCAACGCTATGAAACGACGCATCCCACCTTGACGGTGCGCATTCCGGCCGACGTCAAAACGGCGATTGCCCAGGCCGCCCAAGCAGAAGGGTTGTCCATCGGCGAATGGCTCCAAGCCCAAGTCGCGGGACATGTGACCGATGTGGCCACGGCCTATCAGCGGGGCTATGCCTTGGGAAGTCGTGGTGGCTGGATCGCCGGTATTATCAGTACCGAATGGGTCCACGCGACGGGGCGGTCCTATAACCGGGACTCGATTGGGCAGAAACTGGATGCCGACCCGGCCCTGGCGCAAGCCGTCGCCGAGATTTGCACGACCCAGGGGCAATCGGCGGCCTGGGGCGCGTTTCGCCGGCGATAGGATGCGGCTCTAGCCATCGACCATTCACGTGAGGAGGATATCGACGATGCGACGAATAGGGGCCGTAGCGTTTTATCTCGGCGGGGGACTCTATGCATTCGGAGCAGGTGGGCTGGTGTTTCAGTTCTGGCGTCACCTGGACGGAGTGCCGATCATGGTCTGGGTGGCGTTCAGTGCCCTCGGCTTCCTGCTAAGCATGGGGAGTCTCGGGGTAGAGCTTCAGGCCCTGCGACGATCGTTGAAGAATTTTTAGCAGGGTTCGTTTCCTTTCCATCGGGAAGTCATTGATCCCTCGTGTAGAGCCGTCTACACTATCCCTAGTCTCCTATGAGCACTCGTTCACTAGCAGTGGGGGAGCAATCCTGTGACGAGGACGCTGAGAACGCTTCCCATCGGCACTCCAAAACAATTTTGTAGGGAGGTAAACCTCGTGGCTGCAGTCAATCTTTCACCGGCATCGAAAGTCGCCTTATACGCCCGGGTTTCGACCGATCGGCAAGCGGAGCAATACGGCCTGGATGCCCAGTGTCGCCTCTTGTTGGAAAAAGCCCAGGCCGCTGGCTATGAGATCGTTCGGGATGGTCCGCACGATTGGTTCATCGACGATGGCTATTCCGGGGGCGATACCGATCGTCCGGCCTTAACCCGATTGCGCGCCAAAGTACGCGAACACGGGATTGACCGGATCCTCTGCCTGGATCCCGACCGCTTGGCCCGGAATTTGAAAGATCAGTTGTTACTGGTGGATGAATGGGAAACAGCGGGGGTGACGCTAGAATTTGTGACGCAAACGCTGGATGACTCCGCCGAAGGAAAGATGTTCTTTGCCATGCGCGGTGCCGTGGCCGAATTCGAAAAGGAGAAAATTCGCGAACGGACGACCCGAGGTCGTCGGGAAAAAGCCCAGCAAGGTATCCCGGTTAATCCGAAGAATCTGCCCTGTTGGTTGCGATGGAATCCCGAGACGCGCGCCGTCGAACTCGTCGAGACCTGGGCCACCATCGTGCGCGAGGTCTATCGGGCCTTCGGGACGGAAGGCCTGACGATTCGCGCCATTGCCCGGCGGTTGACGGAGCAAGGCATTCCTACCCCGCAAGGCGGAAGCTACTGGCAACCGGCCACGATTGGCCACTGGCTTCGCGATCCGACCGCCCAAGGCCAACTCCAAGCGTTTACCACCCAGGCCCATGAACCCATCCATCCCCGCAAGGCGGCTGCTGACCGCTCGCGCAAGAAGACCAGTCGGCAACCGACCAGCCCAGAGGACCGGATGACTATTCCGGTGCCCGCCGTGATTCCGCCGGTGGAGTGGGCAGCGGTGCAAACCCGCCTCCGTCAGAATCAAGCCACGGCGTCACGCAATGCCCAGCGGCCCTATCTATTACGCGGACTCTTACGGTGTGGCGAGTGCGGAGGTTCGCTTCATGGCTGGTATGCTAAGCGGAACCAGCAACGGTATTATCGCTGTGGGCGGAATGCCCGCAAGCAAATCCGTGTGGATGGCAGTGGACTCTGTACGGCCAAACTAGTCAGAGCGGACACGCTCGAAGCCACCGTCTGGGACCGGATGGTCGCCTTGTTGCAAGATCCGGACCAATTACAGGCGGAACTGACGCGACGGCAGGAATCAGCATCGCCCACGCGCCACGCGTTGGACCAGGATCGACGGACCATCCTTCAACGGTTGAATGCCATTACCCGGGAAGAAGATCGCCTGGTGGATGGATTTGCCCAAGGCGTAGTACCGGAACCGGTCATGCGACGAAAAATGGATGCGTTGACCACGGAGCGGCAGAGTTTGCAAGTCCGGCAGGGGGACGTCGAACGCCAGAGGGCAGCCTTGGCGGTGGATACCCAACGGTTGCAGGCCGCGACCACGTTTGCGGCCGAGGTCGCCCAGGGCCTCGCGGCATTGGACGCCCCAGGGCAAGCCAAACTGGTGCAACTCTTGGTGGTCGATATCACGGTGACGGGCACGTCCGCGGTGGTACGGACGGTCATTCCGGCTTCTACAGAGGCTGATCGATTGTGTCTAGTTCCTGGTGCGGAATTTTAGAGAGTTGCGCCTTGAAAAGCTCAAAGAACACGTGCTGCCTGCAATGGTGGCCAGGACAAAGCCTAGCCCGCAGTCCTGTACCGAGTCTTGCGTGGTCGGGGGCAACCTCGCCTGCGAAGCGTAGACAGGGAGAAC
>JAJZZI010000159.1 GCA_021797635.1 Bacillota bacterium
AGACCCGGGGCCTCTCTGGGCACGATATCAAGGGCCAGGGCCAGAGGGTTGTGGCCTGGGCGTTTCAGCCTATCATGCCCAGCGCTCCGCATCTAGTCGTGGTTCTGGGGGCCTTAGAGATAACCATTGACGCAGTTCCCGATCGGACTGATCCTCGCGCAAGGGCCAGGTGCCGCCCGCCGCTTCAAACCGTTGGATGCATTGACCCACGGTACCATGGGAGAGACGTAAGGTCCCCGCAATATCGCGATTGCTCAGGTGCACGTCATAGTGGAGCCGTAATAGCTCGCGAATTTCTAACATCGTCAACCTCCGTGATTTCACGTATTCATCGCTCCTGATTGTCGAATGTGGGAGGAACTCCCACCGCATCATTCGGCAACCGTTTCCAGCGAGTCCTGCGATGACGTCACGGTGGTCGTGAATTTCCGAAATGGCCGGTCGGACTTTTCCGAAACCGCTGGTCAGCGATTTCCGAAATCGGTGGCGAGGACTTTCCGAAATGGGTGGTCAAACCTTAGCGAAATACGCACTGGGGAAACTCATCGTGGGACACTCCGAGCCCAGGCCATACCGGGCACTATACCTACGATATCACCGGGTTATCGGGATCTTACCTCATTGCGGTGATTTATGATGACGCAATTTACAACTTCGCCTAATCGGACCTGAAGCTGCTAAATATGGGATGGCCCCTGCCTGCAGATGCAATGAAGCACGGGCCATCCCTATTGCTTACGCGCGATGGGTTAGCGTAAACGGTCCCACGATCAGGGCCCGAGCACGACGCATAATCCAAGGCGCCAGCGCCAGTGTGCGTGCCGAGGCAGTGGCCAAGATGACATTGGTGCCATCTTCTCCGAACAATGAGGCAGTATACGCACGGGTGTGTGGTAATCCGTTGAATTCACCCATCCCATAGACCCTCTGCCCATTCCGGGTAGCATACGCATAAAATGCTATATGCTGATCATCGGTGTAGGCGATGGTAGCGGGATGTAACAAGTGCTGTGACGTCCAATAACGCGGCAGATTCGTGTTTGCAAGTGCTTCTGCGGCCGGAAATAAAAAGTCTTCTTGATCGGCTCCTTGCACCCATAATGGTCCAGCTAGGCCAAGGCCTAATGTGGTCGTGCCTTGGTGCAGTGTGACACCTTCTCCTCCATCCCCGCCAATAAGGACGGATCCCGTCATACCCCGAGGTCCTAGCACCATAACCCATGGACCTCCATCCCAGGCAGGAACGACGTAGTCGGCCAGATGCTTGGCAATGGCGGGCCGAATCGCCACCGCTGCTTCCGCTGGCACGTGGGGCTTGGCATGCGGCCCCGCCGTCGGATAGCGCACCGGCAGGATGACCGTCGGGATCTCGGAATGCCCCGAATAGGGCGGCGTAGATCCGGTCACCACGGGAATCGCCGCTTGCGGCGGAGCGACCCCGGCAATGGTACTCCGGAAAATGGTCAGCCCGCGATGAATCACCCAGGGTGCCAGACCGGCCTGGCTAGGTGGTGCCGTAAAGGTAAGCTTCGCGGCCACCCAGCCCCTGGGGTTCGCTGTCCGGACTGGCCGAGGCCGTAGACGTCCGTTCCTCCTTATTTGTTAGTCTCAGTGGTGGATAACTTTATCAAAGATTTACGAAGAGTCACTGGATCTCGTCGAACCTTTTCATCCATCATGGAAAAAGATGGATGGTCCATCGTTCCCGGGAATGGCTTTTCCTCCTCGCGACCCGATCGCCGACGAAAGATTCGCCTTTCCGGGAAAACCTGTAACCCAAGGAACCACTCATAGACCGGTCGATGTACGGGTCCTGCCACGTCTGGTGATAAATAAGGCTTGTGCGTCCTTGGGACATCTTACGAAGGAGGGCATCCGCATGGAAATTGTGGTCGGTTGGGACTGGGCAGACGGTCACCACGATGTCATGGTGCAAGACTGCGTGGGCCATACCCTGTGGGCGGGCCAGGTGGCCCACACCCGCGAGGCCTTGGAGGCCTTGGAAGCGCGACTCCTGCAGTGGTCCCAGCAGCACCGCGCGGACGTGCACGTGGTCATCGAAACGTCGCAAGGCTTGGTGGTCGATTGGTTGAGCACCACAGGATTTTGGGTGTATCCGGTGAATCCGAAGGTGTCCGATGCTCGGCGCAAACCCTCGGGGGCCAAGACGGATCGTCTGGACACGGCAATTTTGGCCCGCTTGGGCTGGCACGAGCGGGACCAATTGCGACCCTTGCGCCCGGCGGCCGAAGACTGGACAGAATTGCGCCAGTTGACGCGGATAGACGAAGACCTGACGCAACAGACGGTGTTTGCGACCGGGGCGATCGGTATCTTGGCGGAAGGCTCTAACATTATCGATGGACCTCGGAGCGCTGCCTTGGCCGTCACCCCAAATGGGGGTCAGTCATGGGCGTTCACGGGCGATCGGTTTGTGGGAGAGACGCAGTTGCCTCCAACCTCGGCGCTACCCTTACTGCCGGGGAGTTGGGCCACTACCGTGTTAGACCCGATCGTCATACCCCGTACGCAGAATTTCATCGTCGCCGTTCTCATGCAAAAGCCTTTGCCGTCAAAAACTGCCCCGCTTAAGACGTGGTGGCGGCTAGACTCGCCATCACATACACTACAGACGCGCGTATCCCAATAGAGCGTGGCCGTAATCGGTTCGACTGCTCTGGATGAGTCCGCGGTCGTTACTTCCTGCATCATCACTCCCATCCTCCTGACTCGGACGTCTGTGTCATGGACGACTTCCATGACAATCGTTATAACGTCGTGGAACAGGAAACGGTTTCCAATTCCCAGCAAGCCTTACAAATGCATTAACGGAGGCGTATGTGCCTCAAGATATGGTGCTCAGAAGACCTGGGAGTCTGGCTGCCGTAAATACTGATAGACGGTCTCGCGACTAATTCCAAAGGCCTGGGCGAGGGCCGTCTTCGCTTCCCCGGCCTGCGCCCGCTGCCGGAGCACCTGCACTTGCGCGGCCGTCAAGGCGCGCTTGCGGCCCCGATAGACGCCCCGTTGTTTGGCTAAAGCAATGCCTTCGCGTTGCCGTTCCCGCAGGAGGGCCCGCTCAAATTCGGCAAAGGCCCCCATCACGGAGAGCATCAGCTGGGCCATGGGTGAGTCGTCGCCGGTAAAGGTCAACTGCTCGTGGACAAACTCCACCCGGACGCCCTGGTGCGTCAACCGCGCGACCAGCTGGCGCAGATCCGCCAAATTGCGCGCGAGGCGGTCCAGGCTATGGACGACCACCGTATCGCCCGCGCGCACAAAGGCCAATAACTGTTCCAGCTGCGGCCGGTGGATATCCTTCCCGGAGGCATACTCGGTAAACACTCGATCCACGGGAACCTGGTCCAGTTGCCGAGCCGGCTGTTGATCCCCACTGCTCACCCGAATATAGCCCACTCGATGCCCCATCCGCTGCCGCCTCCGAATCTTTGATCAGTGTCAGGATAGAGTCTAAGACCCTCGGAGTGCTCTGTCAAACAATGCATTTTTGGACTCTAATCGGACGCGTTTGGGCAAAGATCCTGACGTCCGGTTAGGGTATACCGTATCCAGACACTACTTTCGAAATGTAACCCGCAGAGTGTATCTGGCGTTATACCGGATGACGACTCCAATGGAGACGGACTCACGATGATGGTCACTACGGGGAGGGAAGGATGTTGCAGAAGTATCGGTTTGTCCATTTGCGCTCCATTCTGGCAACCGGAAGCCTTCTAAGCACGGGAATCCTACTGGCGGCATTCCATATTCCAATCGAGACGCCCCAACCGACGGCGTTGATCCATCCAGCCCGGTGGGCCATGCCGAAGTTGATGCACACCGTCTTCACCGACGTGTCGAAGACCACACGTTTTCCGGTACTTTTGCCCAAAGAAATTCCTACCCCACCGGTACAATCCGGTGGACCTTTCCCGGATATTCAACATTATTGGGTGGCGACACAGGCGAACGCCACCCACTATACCGTAGTCATCGACACCTGGCCCGACAATCTTGACGGCAAACATCAATGGGTCCAACGCAACCATCTGACGAGTATCCCAGCGACCAGTGCCATCCCCACCGCCCCCGGTTCAACGCGACCGTGGCTTTCATTCATCGCTGCGAGATTTTTCACAAAGTCCATACAGGCCGCAGGGTTATCCGTACCTAAGGTAGCGGCACAGCGATTCGAACGCCTTTCTGGATGGCGGGTAGGCCTCTATACGGGTCGAACACGGTCGGCTGCGTCCTATATCATAGCCCGACACAATGGGTGGAGGATTCAGGTCGAGTCGTTTGGCGCAGCTAACCGATCTTTGAAACAGATAACGACTTATTTCCCTCAGTTGGCGGCGGCCTGGCAAGTCAATCGACCGCCGTATGCTCATGGAACGTATACAGTACTAGTTTCTGGGGGTTCGCTACGTGATTTGGCGACAGCGCGCTGGCACACAGCGAACGGTTACTACGTTCTGACGTCCTCTAGCTATGGTCAGGGAGTGCTGTGGGCACTACACCGCATCACCTCATAAGGAGTTTCACGCACATTCCGATGGGAGTCGTGTGAATCCGTCAGAGACCACCGTTAATAGCCGGATTCCGATGCGTTCAGGGCATTGTTATGCGTTGCATCATAACTCTCGGGTGCCGTGGACTTGCCACAATTGATAAAGTTTTCCCCACTATAGCCTTCCCATTGGCTAAAGGAGGTGGCTACGTGATAACTGATACCAAGATTTGTCAACGCGGATTCGAGCTTGGTGGTGGCGGGTTTGCCGCAAGTTAGCACGACAATATCGCTACTCGCAGCCGAATGAGCAGCAAACTTCGCGTCTGGTGTCACCACAGCTTGAGTATAGCCGGAACTGTGCAATGCATAGTTAACAGCTAACCCGCTGAGATAATCATCGACTTCTCCGCTCACAATAACTAATTGTTTCCCGTTAGCGTTTCGACCTAACGGGCTCGTCCGTAAAGTAAAGGTGGTACCTTCACTCGGCGGGGTAATCTGTGACGTAGATCCTGAACATCCTCGGGCAATGGCGACAGTCGCGCTTGTATTCGGAGTGTCGCAATAGTACGCCGCACTATACCCTATACTGGACACGGCGGTGGAATAATTTGCTCCGTAGGCTAATAGCACGGCACTTACGCCGTAACCGAACAAGTAAGGACAATTACTGTTACAACGTCCATTATACGTCGAAGCGTAATACGCTAATTGTTTCCACGCAGGGTAGTTACTCAGCGTACAGAGCGGTGCAGAGTATTGATGTTTGAGCCAGTACAAAGCAGCTGCTGCATTGAGCGAATTAATCGTTATGATGTCCGAAGTTGCCGGATACGATTTCCCTGTGGAATAGGTTACCCCGATCGCAGCTGCATTCGACGTCCAATACGTTTGGAATGCGTGAAAAGACCCAGAGGCCGTAGTCAGTTGCATGAAGTTGTCGTTGATGGGACCGCCTTCCAAGGTGGCCATCGCTTGTGGCAACGCGGAACGGATATCAAAATGAGCCGTCGCCACGAGAAAATCCTTCATGACATGATAGCTGCGAAAATAATACGCTGGCCAGTTAGTTTGCGACGGTTCTGCCGATGACTGCAAAGTGATTGGGTCCGACATCTTAAAACTCCTCCTTTTCAGGTCAACATCACGATTTTTTTGTGGCCTAGATGGATACGCTTCGCGAAGTAAATGTGCAGATCAGGATAGTCCCACCAAAAATGAATATCTTCCCCTAATGCGTCGGCATGAAATTGGTAGTCAAGCGGCTGGGGCAAATAGGCAAACCCTAGTCCCGCCATGCCGATCTCTGTGTAATCCGGAAGTCCCAGCACCTCTTCCGCAGTGTAATGCCGATTGAGATGAGGTTCTCGGCTCGTCATCAACACAGATTCACCATTCGCCATCTTGTAATTGGCCACGATACCTGCTTGATGAGTTTCGGCCCATCGGATCGCATCGACGATTAAAGGAGCCGTGCCTTCGGGAATCCAGATATCTGAGTCGACCCATAATATCCAAGCTTGGGTTTTCTCTGGCATCGCCGCCCGCAACTGTTGAATGATCGTGTTGCGACCCCTAGGAATGTTGGATGCTTCCGCTACGAGAAATTAAAGTGGACCCCGTTGTCAAGACAGTTTTTTAGCCCCTAAAGTGTGAGACTGTTCCCTCCCTTGTCTGTAGATTGTGTAACAATGTCTTTAAGGATTGGCTTGTGATCCTGGTGAGTCCTCTT
>JAJZZI010000056.1 GCA_021797635.1 Bacillota bacterium
CCAACTGCCACCCCGACCGAACCCTCCACCGTATCGTTCCGCGAACCAGCACAACGGACGGAATTATCACAGAAATACTAAACGGGGAAGTCTGAGCCCTGATGGGTCGGATGTTGAAGCCCAAGCTAAGCGCCTGAAAAGGTTCTTAGAGTTGCGGTGGAGTCCGGATCCAAGCGTCGGCCCTTAGGCCGGGGTAGTTGACGCGTAAGTCATTAGAGGATTCTTTACCGAAACGCCGCTGCCATTGTGCCCATAAAGATCCTACCGACTGCGAGGAACTGCTAGTGGGCGTTTCCGGCCCTTCGGTTTCCTCGATCGGGTGGCGGGTGCGCACGCTGTGCGGCCCTCGGAGCTCATCCCAAGTTCTGGCTCGTTTCGCTTTCCGCCATGCCATGCTCTACGACTCCGCCGAGGTCTCCGGGCCACTCGCCGTGAACGCGCCCCTACGTGTCGCCTTCCCGGAGTTTCGACCCGGTCGACTCCCGCACTATACTTTAACGCAGCGGAATCGCTTCACCCCGATGGGTTATGGCCTGGACATGTTTACGCTTAGTCCCACCGCTCACGCGGTACGAGCCAAAACTCGATTCTCCGCGGAGGGCTAGTCCCCACGGAGACCGGCATTTCATCGCCTCGAAACGGTCAGCTTACCTTATCGCACTGAAACTCAAGTTACTCTTCGGCTAATTGCCCACCGTCAATCACGATGCCCGTTCCGGTCACAAAGGCCGCGTCGTCTGAAGCCAAAAAGGCCGTGACTGCAGCTACCTCATCCGGGGATCCGAATCGTTGCATGGGGATCTTGTTCTTATAATCGCGCAACGTGGAGGGATCCATGCCCGATCGCTGAGCGAGTCCCGTATCGATCATCCCCGGGTTGAGCGAATTGGCTCGGATTCCGAACGGGGCCAACTCGATGGCCATCGTCTTGGTCAAAAGAAGCACCCCCGCTTTCGATGCGTTGTACGCCGCTAAGTCGCGCTCGGCAACCATTCCGTTTGTCGACGACATCGTAATGAGCACGCCGCTTCCGCGAGGCACCATGCGCTGTGCGGCTCGTTGACAGACCAGCATGACTCCCGTCAGGTTGATTGCCAGGATTCGGTCCCACAGTTCGAGATCCATGTCTAAAAACGGTCGACTCACCGCAATTCCCGCGTTTGCCACGGCAATGTCCACCTGGTTCCATCGATCATCGATCGCGGAAAATGCGGCATCAACCTCTACTGGATTCTCCACATTACAGTACAAAGGAAGCATCCGATCGTCGACTTGGGACCGGTTGGACAGTGCGTCGACCACGTGAGCCAGACCTTGGCGAGTATTATCCAACAATGCGACGAATGCGCCTTCTCGGACGAATCGACGCACGATAGCCGAACCAATGGCTCCGGCTGCGCCAGTCACTACCGCAACTTTGCCAGCCAGCCTCATGCCAACAACCTCCCTTGGGTACAACACTGCCCCATCGGCCAGGCTGATACGACCGACAGATATGAATTCAGCGCGGAGCCACACTCGAACTGTACAAGTTTTTGCAACGATGGTACGCGTTCGGATGACCGTGAAAGCCACATGATGACAATGTGTATGACGGCCCTGGCACGGTTCGGACTACTCAACCACATCGCTAAGATTAGCACGCACCAGCTCGCGCTATCCTTCGGTAACCGACCGCCGAAGATCTAATCCTCATCGACGTAGCCCAGCGGATCTTTGAGTGCCCGGACCTCATTCAAGTATCCGTAGATGGTGACTCTGGATGTACCCAAACGGCTCGCCACCTTGGTAACCGAGCGTCGCACGGTAAACACGCCCTGCTCCAGCAAGTTCTTCACCACTTGAATTTTTTCCTCCTTGGTCATGAATTGAACGGGTTTGTGGATTGTGTCGACGGCCTCTTGGATCAATTGCTCAATCACGTCTTCAATGTTGGGGCCGAATTGTTCGTTAATCGTCTTACTTGTGGTGACAAGACGCGATAACGTTTGCGCGGCAACCATGAGGTCTGAGATGTCTTCGTTGATGCACAGAGCCGCAAAGGTTCGCCCGCCATCGTCTCTAAAATACATCGACGAACATTTAAGCGAGCGCCCTTGCTGCGTGTAGCCTTGGTAATGATAGGCGTCGTGATCGGCAAACGGATCCTTGAGCACCTCTAATGCTATGTTGGTACTGGAATCTCCAACCTTGCGTCCGGTCACGTCACCGTTGGAAATTGCGACGAGTGAAGAGTCAGGGCGACGGAGATCATGCAATACGACCTCCGTCGTGGGGCCCAACGCTTGGCCTAACTTGGGCACTAACTCGGCAAGTATTTGCAGCGTCTCATCAGGACTTGGCAACACAACGCCCCCAAACGGTACGAAATTATTTGGTTCCCGCGCTATTATACATATTGACAACCGACTTAACAACCGATTAACATCAAGCTGTACTTGGAGTATATTCCCAAAACAGACTGTTAAGCGAAGAAAGGGGTTTGGGTTATGCGACCCGCACGATATTTCGCGATGAGTGCGGCATCCTTTGTGTTGCCGCTGGGGTTGGCGATGGCGCCCTGGCATTAGCCAGGCGGCGTCGAAATCCACCAAATTCAAGAGGCCGAGCAGCACCTGAGAGCGGTGACCGTTTGGACACCGGTAGTGCACGATGGAGCGTTAGATGATCGGTTACACGGTGCGCTGTATTTTATAGCCGAGTGTCTACAGGTGACCGGGTCGTTCAAGGTCCGGGGGGCCTATAATCGCATGCGGCAGCTGACGGACGGGGAGCGGAAACGAGGCGTGATTGCCACTTCGGCCGGCAACCACACCCTCCGGGTGGCATTTTCCGCAAAACGTCTCAGCGTCTCAGCCACCGTGGTGATGCCGACGAATGCGGTCGTGGAAAAATTACCGGCCGTCAAGGCTTCAGGCGCGGAAGTCTTACCGTATGGGCACAATTCGACCGAGATGTTCGCCTACATGAATCACCTGGCCCATCAACGGGATGTGGTGATTCATCCGTTCGACGACCCGCAAATTATTGCCGGTCAGGGGACTGTATGGCTGGAGATGGTTCAGGACCTGCCTCCCGTGGATAGTGTCTTGTGTGCGGTCAGCGGCGGAGGCTTGGTCAGCGGGGTGGCCACCGCCATCAAAGCCTTGATGCCAACGATAGAAGTCATCGGCGTGCAGCCGATGGAGGCTGCGGCAGCCAAGAAATCGCTGATTGAAGGGCACCCGGTGACCCTGGAACGTGCGGAAAGCATCGCGGACGGCCTGCTGACCATGCGCCCCGGGACATCACGTTTCCCATCATGCGGTGCCGGGTGGATGACATCGGGCTGGTTTCCGAGGAATCGATTCTCCGTGCCATGGCCTATATCGTTCGGTATCTCAAAGTGGTGGCCGAGCCATCAGGTGCTGTGGGCCTAGCGGCAGTGCTGGACCAGGAACGCGATTTGAGGGCAAGCGAGTCGCTATCGTCCTCAGTGGCGGGAAGGTCAGCCCAGCGACCTTGAGCGAAGCCATCCTCACAGCGCCTTAGGGGATCACGAGATGAAGCGGGGTTTGGACTCTCAAGGGTCACAGCAATCAAGGAGGTCTCGCAACGAGCCTGATCGGATGATTTCCGGGCGACAGGCGAGAGAGTCCCAGCGTCTTCTTGGCCAATCAACACATTGATATCGACTAGGAGGTCATGATGGAAAAATCGGTTAAGAATTCATTGCGCGCCGCCCAACCCGGTGGGGCGTATTCACAGGGAATCGCGTGGGGCGGCTTGTTCATTACGGCAGGAATGGGGCCAACCGACCCGATAACCGGAGAAGTGGTAGGAGCAACGATCGACGTGCAGACCCGGCGCGTTCTGCAGAGTTTGCAGGCTCTGCTAGAAGACAACGGCCTCAGCTTCAATGATGTGTTGAAGGTGACCGTGCATTTACAAGACCTTGATCGGGACTTTGCTGGCTTCGATGCGGTGTATCGAGAGTTCTTCTCGCCTCCGTATCCCGTACGCACCACGGTCGGATCGCGACTAGCCAACATTTTGGTGGAGATCGATTTAATGTGCGCTGATGATCGCTTGGCTGACGGCAATGTTTAGGGGCGTGACTCAAAACGGCATTGCCTTATACGTTTCTCCCACTTGACCTCCGAAAACCGGGAGACACAGGGCCTAATTCCTCCATTAACCGGGGTAAACCAGCCCCGTTGTGGAGAGGGCATCACCGCCAAGATGTCTTTAAGACAGCCTCTGGCCAATTCATATTTGTGGATCACGCCGCATGTTGCACTGACTCCATAACTAGAGCTAGGGGCATGCCGTAAACGCAACCATCTTGATCATCGAGATGCCATCATTTTGGCATGCCTTTGGGGACAGGGTCCATCAAGGAGGGAGATCGTGATGACGAAATCATTGCGCAACTGGGTGACCGAGCACCGACAAGAACTTGTAGACCTGACGATGTCGCTGGTTGCCATCCCGAGCGAAAATCATCCCCCGAATGGAGACGAACGAGCTTTTCAGGAATATTTTGCAAGAGTCTTACAAGACACGGGTTGTATGGTTGAGCAACATTGCCCGGGCGATGTGAAGGACTTAGATCAACACGTCCTCTATTGGCCGGGTCGTAATTATACAGACCGCCCAAACGTTGTGGGACGGCTGCGCGGGGGAGGACAGGGCCGCAGTCTTCTATTCTGTGGTCATGGCGACGTTGTGCAGGGGATAGAGGGTAAGTATCCTCCTTTCAATCCGGTGGTGATCGGAGATCGGTTGATGGGCCGGGGGGCCTACGACATGAAGGGGGGCATGGCTGCGGTCATCATGGCCATTCGCGGATTACGCGCACTCAATATTCGGCTGGCAGGTGACGTGTTGATTGAGAGCGATGTGGACGAGGAGATGGGGGGATCAAACGGAACGCTCAGTAGTCGATTGATGGGGTATCGAGCCGACGCCGCCATTATTCCAGAGCCTTCGGAGGAGGCCATCTGTCCTGCCCACCGTGGAGGTTCGATCTGGAGACTGACGGTACAGGGCAGTGGAGGAATGGGGTTTGCTGGCGAAGAGATGATCAACCCTATCTACGGCATGGGTCGACTTATTGAGGCGATTCACACCTTTGCCGGGGAATGGCGGGAACGACGCAGCGCACTGCCCATTTTCCAAGGCGCGAGGGGCTTGGATGTCGTCCTATCCATTGCGCAAGCGGGAGAATTTCCACTGGGCCAAGGCAATGGCGTCCCGCGACAGGCGGCGCTTGAAGTGTGGGTGGAAAGCTATCCGGACATGTCGTTCAAGACGCTGGAAACAGCGTTTTTGAGTTACTGTCGACGGCTTGCCAGTCACGATTCGATTTTGAGCCGGTGCCAGTTGCAGATCGACCAGGTCGTTCGCTATCTTCCCGGTTCGTACATTTCCGCAGATCACGACCTGGTCCGTACGGTTGCGCAGGTGGTTGAGGACCAGTGGGGTGCACGTCGGGTTCATGTGACGGCAGCGCCCTTTGCGTGTGATGCCTTTGTGTTGAATGCCTTTGGGATTCCGTCGGTGATCCTGGGCGCCAAAGGAGGCAATGCTCATGGTGCGGATGAGTTCGTGTCTATCAGCAGTCTCGTGGATTTGACCGTGATCTATGCAGAAATCCTGATGCAGTGGTGCGGCGTGAACGAGACCTAACGAGAGACGCCCTCTCATGGAATGGCCTGGCCCACGTTTGCTGAACCTTCTGGCCCCATCGTCGTTGGACTCCAGCGATTAACCGATGCTGAGTGCAATGACCGCCCAGCGCCTTCCCTATGGAAGGATGCGCATTCTTGAGTTAGTCGGCGGTATTATGGTGTGTATTCTGAGCGAACCACCGGGAGGATTGGAGGTTGTAACTGCTACACTAATTGCTCGTAAAGAATCACAATGCATCGTATCATGTTCATCGGTGATGAGATGATGGACGAGCAATTCGTGAGTATCGGCAAGGCGGCCAAGATGGTCGGTATGAGCATTGAAGGCTTGCGCCATTGGGAATCGGCGGGTGTTCTCATTCCGATGCGGACCTTGACGAATCAACGGCGTTATCGGGTGGCGGATTTACAGGCTTTGCTCCCCGAGACGCCCGCAATCGGCCAGACTTCGCGATGTCTCCTGTATGCGCGTGTCTCCACGAAGAAGCAACAAGAAGCAACAAGAAGCCGGGAATCTTGATCGCCAACTCGGGCGTCTGACCACGTTTGCGGGAGCACAACAC
>JAJZZI010000150.1 GCA_021797635.1 Bacillota bacterium
TAAAGCGGGTAAAGCGGGGGGATTTACGGCCCAAGATGAGACCATGGCCCAATTGTTTGCCCGTCAAGCCGCCGTGGTCATCTCGAATGCCCGTCTGTATCAGGACCGAGAGAGCTTAGCCACCGTCCAGGAACGCGAGCGTATTGGACGCGAGCTGCACGACGGCGTGTTGCAAACGCTTTACGGCGTGAGTTTGTCGCTCGAATTGATTCTGGACACCCACGAGTCCCTCGACCCGGACCTTCGCCGTGAACTGAATCGCATTACGGAGACGCTCAGTTTCACCATGACCGATATTCGCATGTACATCCAAAGTCTTGGACCGTCACCCGTCGATTTGCTCGTAGCTCTGCGCGACATGCTGCAGCGCACGGGAGGCCAAGAGGATGTCGTCTTGGACTTTCGCGACACACACTACCTTACCCTCGATCCCGAAGTGATTCACGACTTGGTCATGTCCGTGCAAGAAGCGGTTTCCAACGCGCGCCGCCATGGTCATGCTGCCAAAACTGTCGTAACATGGGAGAGTACCGACTGGGAACACCATCTTTGGATCGAAGATGATGGGGATGGATTCGATCCCAACGCCGCTGACACCCGTCATCATTTTGGTCTAGCCAACATGGCCCGGCGCATGGAGCAAGTGCAAGGCACCCTGGATATCACCAGTGCTATGGGTCAGGGAACGGTGCTTCATTTTCACTTGCCAAAGCCTAAGATGGATATGGGATCTTGAGCCGCATCCCAAGAGGAGCGATACGTGATGGATATTTCGGAAGATCTACCCAGCGTCCGAGTGGCCATCGTGGACGATCATGAAGTGGTCCGATTGGGTCTAAAAAATCTCATTGATCACCAACCCGACCTTGAGGTCGTCGGCGATTACGGCACGGCCGAATCGGCCATCGCCCATATCCCCCATCATGCCGATGTGGTGGTTTTAGATGTGCGCCTTCCCGATGGCAATGGCTTAGAGGTGTGCCAGCGGATTAAGGACGAAGACCCCGCCCTTCAGGTCATTATGTTAACCTCCTTCGAGCAAGACGAAATGGTCTTAGATGCCATCCGGGCGGGAGCTTCAGGGTACCTGCTGAAAGAAGCCCGCGGTCACACCGTCATCGAGGGTATCCGCACGGTGGCCCAAGGCGGTTCCCTATTCAGCCCCAAGGTGACGGCCACACTGTTTCAACGCATCCGCGCGTCAAAGCCCCCCACGGACGCCATCGAGGAATTGACGGAAAGCGAAGTCAAAGTGCTCAGCCTAGTCGCCGAGGGCAAAACCAACCGGGAAATTGGTGAAATCGTGTTTCTCAGTGAGAAAACCGTTAAGCATTATGTTAGCAACATCTTAAGCAAACTCGGGTATCAGCGTCGTGCCGAAGCGGCAGCACACTATGCCCGCTATGTCGCCGACCATCCGCATTCAAGTCGTTAGCCTGCCCTTGCCTGCATGTTCTCCTCATGAACAAGGTCCAGTTGACCCCCTTAAAAGGGGCCGTCCGATCCTTTCTAGCCCGCACTGACCCCGCCTATACTAGGGAAACGACGTTTTACAGGGGGAGACCCATGATACAAGTAGATCCCGCGTTAAGCGATGAGGAATTTTTGCGATTGTTTGAGAAGGGCATCGGAGCCCAATGGAGCTCCGACCAAATCGACTGGGGTCTGGTCCAAGGCTTGTCGCCTACCCAGAAGGATGCCCTAGGCCAAGTCATCACGCCCGTCTTTCTAGGGGAGCAAACGGCCATGCTCGGCGTCAGTGCCGTGCTTCCCATGATCTTAACTAGTGGATATCCGGAGGCCGCCCTATACCTCGCCAGCATGGGCTTAGACGAGGCCCGCCACTTTCGCAACTTAAGTCGATTGTACCGAACCCTGGAGGTAGAACCGCTGCCTAGCCGTCGCTTACCTGAAATGTGGCGATATCATGCGCGATTGCTGCAAAAACACGATCCGGTTCAATGGGTGTTTGGTATTTTGATCAGCGATTTGTTTGCCAAAACCTTCTATGGCGGGTTTGCTGAGCGTTTTCCAGATACCGTCGTCGGTCGCCTTTCCCATCGCACCCTTCAAGATGAAGCGCGCCACCAAGCGTTTTCTGACCGCTACCTCAATCGCATGCTGCCAACCATGGAGCCTCGTGCCAGGGTACAGCTATTAGTCCTGCGAGATGATTTGTTTCGCATTATGGAGAAGCTGGGTGAGCGCTTGCGGGGCCCCATGGAGACCTTGGACTGGAGCCCGGAAGCCTTTCTGGAAGAGCTATGGAATGATACGGAAAAGTGGGTTAAGCGATTGGGCCTGGTCGAAGCCCCGGAAGTATTCTCACCGTGACGTCCGTCCACTACCAGGCCTTTCGGCCCCCTGCCTCCGATGGTTTCTTTTCATCTCGACGGTCACGCCGCGAGCCTGGTGACAAAGCCTTCTCTGTCTCCGGGTCCTGGCTTGCTTGGCCCAACGCTTGAGATAGGGGTAAGGGCGGGCGGACGAGCGTAGTCCAGCCAAAAACGCACCTCAATACGGCAAAACGGGGGATGAGGATGGAGCAGTCTAAGTGGCCGACCATTATTCAGGGAGGAATGGGTGTGGCCATTTCCACCTGGCCTTTGGCTCGCGTTGTCTCTCAGGCGGGACACTTGGGGGTGGTGTCAGGCACGGGGATTGACACCGTTTTAGTACGTCGCTTGCAAGATGGCGATCCTCATGGCCACGTTCGGCGTGCTCTAAAGGCGTCTCCCTGGCCAGATCTGGCTCAGTCGGTGGTGCAGCGTTTCTTTCGCCGTGAGGGACGTGCCTCGGGCCAACCCTATGCTCGCGTGCCCAAGTGGAGCCTGGATGCCAGCCGCCCCCGGGTGAGTCTCGGCATGCTGGGCGGATTTGTGGAAGTGTGGCTCGCCAAGATTGGCCAGCCGGGGCTGGTCGGAATCAATCTTATGACCAAGATTGCGTTGCCGAATTTGGCCGTGCTCTACGGCGCCATCCAGGCGGGGGTAGACGTTGTCTTAATGGGTGCGGGCATCCCGCGCGAAATCCCAGGGGTCCTGGATAGCCTTTCACAACATGCCCCAACCCAGATGCACCTTGACGTAGCGGGAATGCCGTCAAGGGATTTTCCTTGGGTAAAGTTTGATCCCCAGGATTTTGATTCAGTCGCCAGCACGACCCTGAAACGCCCCGCCTTTTTTCCTATTATCGCCAGCCACAGCCTGGCCACCATGTTGTCGAAAAAGGCCAATGGATCCATCGAAGGATTTGTCGTAGAGGGTCCGATGGCCGGAGGCCACAACGCTCCTCCGCGCGGGCCAAAACAGTTCGATGAGGCGGGACAACCGATCTACGGTCCCCGCGATGAGGTAGACTGGGAGGAATTGGCCGCTTTGGGTTATCCGTTTTGGATGGCCGGCGGATTAGGCACGCCTCGGGGACTGAAGTACGCCCTAGACCATCATGCCGCGGGAATTCAAGTCGGAAGCTTGTTTGCCTTTTGTCGCGAATCTGGGCTGAACCCTCGGCTAAAGGACCAGGTCATCCAAACCGTGCGTGCTGAGCACCCCCAAGTTTACACCGACCCCATCGGATCGCCGACAGGCTTTCCCTTCAAGGTGGTTCAGGTTGCCCATACTTTGTCTGATCCTAGTCTTTATGCGGCACGAGAACGCATCTGCGATCTGGGATACCTTCGTGAGGCTTACCGTGACGCCGCGGGACGCATACAATTTCGCTGTGCCGCAGAACCCATTGCCACGTACGTGCGCAAAGGCGGGAGCGTCGAAGACACCGTGGGCCGCAAGTGCTTGTGCAACGGCTTAATGGCTTCGGCGGGGTTTGCTCAGATCCAGCGCCTTGGCGAAGAGCTTGGGATTGTGACCAGTGGCGACGCGATGGACGCCATGAGGCCACTGGTAAGTAGGGGAGACGGACACTATCGCGCGAAAGAGGTTCTCGATTATCTTATCCAAGACAGTCTCTAGCAATGATATAGCCGCGACATGCGCCGAACAGGCCAGGTGCGCGCACTCTTGTTCCTGCCTTCGCTCCAAAGATTCTCTAAAGACCGTTTTGGACACCCATCAAAAGGCGACGCAATCACCTAATAGTTCGACCCTTGCGCTATGCTGGTAGCGGTAAACACCCCCTCGGTCAACAGCATGGACAAACTGTCCAACTCGCTTGAACATAATACGCGCGCATTCCCCTTCCCAGGCGAATCCGGGAGGTGAGCCTTACCGCGAATACTACTGGGGGTAAGCGGGCGGCGCTCCGTGATCCGACGGAGGCATTCACTTAACATTTACGAACTGTGATCGAACCGTTGGGTTACATGAAAGCCAACTATCGTTAGTTATCCTATTCTGTCGAGCTTTGGCCCATTTGCTGTTGGGTGCTGGTTAAGCCCCTGATGCGACCGATTTTTAATGTGCAGGTTCCTCTGTCGTCTCCATGGAGCTGGAGCGCTGCTAGCGGTTTTCCCCATGGATGCCGTATCGACGACCACGCTTTGTAAAGAGCCCTATACTAAAGATTGCGGCTTGCGGCAGGCATGGCATTCAGGGTCTAATCCGTGGCGCCTTCAAGGGTCTATCGAACGCGTATGAGATTGAAGCCAATCCACAATTCAGAAGGAATCGACACAGCAAAACTATTGCCGACCTTAAACACTTTGCGGACTGGCACGCGCGCCACGTCCTTTCATTTTTGTTATAACAATTATAACCAGGGAAGTCAGCCATGGCAACGTAACCCGGTCGGCGGACGCGAGAGTGACCATCGTGACTGACCAAGGCATACCAGCCCTTTGGGAACATTCAGGCATGGCAACGGACTGTTCATGCCAACTGCCGGCAAGAACACGGTCTTCGACGGGCTTCCTCGATAGGCATTTTGCGCGGATCCTGAATGGGAATAGCCCGCGCGCAACGATAGAACGGTAGTTGTACGGGCGGCAGGGTCAAGGTCCGAAATGCCCGACATAAGGATGGGGGACCTCAAGTGACATGTTGGAGAAATTGCCGGCCATACGGAGTTCCTCAATGGGCACATAAGCGGTGGTCCGCGCTGTACAAGAGGGAATCCGATTCCCCGTGGTCCATGGCTTGGTTCCCGAGCTGCTTTGGAGCGGCTCAATAACCAAAAACCTCGATGGACCACTCTATAGCGCCTCTTTGGCCCACACCTCCAAGGCTAGACTCTGTTTACTGATCAGCGAAGGAGGGCACGGCCCGCCCTCATAGCATCGGCACCGTAGGGATGACTCTGCCCTCAAGGCGCTCTAAAATATCATCCAGGTCGGGGCCCGTCGCCGTGATGCCATGATTTCTAAGACCAATCACCGTGCGACCAGGATGGGGATCTTGCGACAGCAGGGCCGACATCGCTTCGCCCATCTCCACGGTCCCACAGGGATAGTTGACGGTCGTGCTCAAGATGCCGTCCATCCACGCATGAATATGAATCATCGCTCCAATTTCTGGATGGGCTCGATACACCCCCCAGTGCTCCACGGCATCCACCGAAACGCGCAGGGGCTGGGTTCCCGGTCGGACAGACAAGCGCATGGCGTTATGCTCGCGGTCGTAGCCTTTGACGAGCAAAATGTCGTGCCCTACCCTGCCAATTTTCCCCTTATCGATGCCGCTCGCCGACATCCAAAACTGCTCCCCCTGATGGCGGGCACTGATATTGCCATAGCTAAGCCCACCGATGCCAAATACGCGGCGCAAGTGGCGGTAATCCTCGGCGGGCAGCATCTCAGCCACTGGATAGGGGGCGGGAAACAGGTGCCATCCGTCAAGTACGCGACTGGCGCGTTGGATCTGCGCCGTAATCGGGGTGCCACCCTCTAATTCGATGGGCAGGTCGGCATCAAAGAGATTGTCAATCACCAGGTGTGACGTGGCTAGTGGCGCAATCCGCGCATATAACAACTCATACCAGGCGCGAGCCTCACCGGTTACCGTCGCGCACCCGAGTTCCGGGGTCGTGATGACCATCCAAGGCGGGTCTCCTGGGCCTC
This sequence comes from Bacillota bacterium, assembly GCA_021797635.1. Taxonomy (GTDB): domain Bacteria; phylum Bacillota; class Sulfobacillia; order Sulfobacillales; family Sulfobacillaceae; genus JAJZZI01. The sequence continues at coordinate 6,014 of JAJZZI010000150.1, forward strand.
CATATAGGAGCATATTGGCTAGAGATCGCACCAAAATGGGATAGGTCTGACGAAGGGCCGCCTCGGGCAGCCGTGGGCCCTCAACCATGCCAACCACGAAGACGGCTTTGGCCCGTCGACGAAAGGGCCGTGGCTGGACCGTGTCGACCGCGTGAAACACCAACTCGGCCGAGTCCAGATCTGCCGTCAGCTCGTGACCCGCCTGTTGCAT
>JAJZZI010000175.1 GCA_021797635.1 Bacillota bacterium
AATTCGTCTTTATAGTACCCTCATAGTCACTTCATAAATTACTGATGATTATAAGCAGAATTGAGATTCGTGTAAAGCGTTCCGGTTTCCAACTGTCCCACGAGGCACACCCATAGACTCGATGGACGTGAAATCCGGGAAATGGTTACTCTCTTAATTGGAGTGCGGCGAGAAGATTTGGCCGCATGGATTTACCGGTGCAAGGACTACCACATCCATCACAACTGTGCCGGCTGATCCCATGGGTCGACCATCTCCCCACAGGTTACGTAGAGGGGTTCTTCGCTAAAACCGATTTTTTCCACCGAGATAGGCGATCGGGACCACACACCTGTGCACGATGCAGGCTTTGAGACGATCCCTCTCGCGATGAAGAGAAGGCGTGGGTCACCCACACGATGCTCCACAAAGCGCATCACCCATTGGTGGTCCAGACTTCCGAAGAAGTTCTTCAAATCGGCTTCCAAGACCCAAATCACGCGCTTGCCCGCAATAATTGCATTCAGCGTCGCGAGGGCGCGATGGGCTCCTCGACCCGGGCGCCGTGGACGGCGGAATATGGTGCAAGGCCCTCCACGTTGCCTGAGAACGATTCCACAACTGCTGGCCGCTTCCCCTTGTACGTGGCTTTCCCACGCGCCGAGTACTATCAGCCAGTCCGACTGCCGGTCAGCACGCACGCTTCGTGGGGCGGGTTACCCCGCACCACGCAAGACTCGGTACCGGGCCACTGGCTAGGCTTTGCCTGGGCCGCCATTTCAGGCGGCACGCCTACCTTGAGCTTTCAAGGCGCAACCCTCATCGAATCGGACTTATATCGGCCTATCGCGAGCGCGACCGTGCCGTCTAAGTCATCGCACCGATGACAACGCGGGTACGCCTCTTCCGATTTGTCACAAGTGGATGATCACCGCGATTTTCTTCCCATGTCTCCCCATCGCCCATCCAGGTAAATTTAGGGAATACAGACGGGTTGCAGCGAGGTCATGGGACCTTGGTCCACGCAGTCCTGTTTTCTCATTCTGCTTGTTCGTGTTTCCTGCGTATGGAAAATCGGATAGGGGTCACACTATCGCCAGGAGGGTATGGTGATCGTGAAGAATCCGGTACTGCAATTTGAGGAGATTCCTGCCATTATTCGCAATAGCACACGCCTGCTTGAAGAGCTCGAAGGGTGGAGCCTTTTGTTGTCCGAATCTCCTAGTGCGTTAATGCACTATTATCCCAATTTGGAGGGAGCCTATTACCGTTTAAAAGCCGGATTGGGATCCAGCCCCGATGTTTTGATGCGGTGGATTATCGTACCTGCTTGTGCGCCGGAAAAAGTGCTGGTTGCCTTCATCGACGGGCTTGCCAATTCCCAACAGGTCGACCAGGACATTATTGCCCCGTTGCTCCAGACCACGGCACCCCCTGCGTCCTGGGGAGAAGCCGTAATCACCCCGGGTCATGTTCATGCCCAAACCCACTGGGATAACATCCTGCACAGTCTGGCTGCCGGCAACACCTTAGTGTTTGCCCCCCAATTCGACAAAGTCTGGGTGGTCGACACCGTCACCTATCGCCAGCGCTCCATAGAACGCCCGCAAACCGAAATCAGCGTTCGGGGACCCGAAGACGCGTTCAATGAGGTCATCCTGACGCAGATGAATCAATTGCGCCAGCGTATCCCCGATCCGCACCTGCATTTCCAGCAGGTGACGTTAGGCACGCGGCAGCACACCGACGTGGTCGTCGCCTATATGGAAGGCGTGGCCAATCCCTCCCTGATAGCCACCTGTCTGGACCGGGTTCGGGGAATCAATATTTCGGGTCGTGCCAATGCCACCCTCATCGCCGGATTGATCCGCGATCACCCCCGGTCGATTTTCCCCACGATTCGCTCCACCGAACGAGTCGACCTGGCCTGTTGGAATCTTCTTGCCGGCAAAGTCGCCATTCTCGTGGACGGAGATCCCTTCGTCCTCGTCGCTCCAGCATCCTTAGCGGATTTCTACCGGACATCGATGGATTATTCCGATGCTTGGTACGACACGTCTTTTGTCAGGATCATCCGTCTTGTGGCCTGGATCTTCGGTGTGTATTTTCCAGCCATCTATATTGCCCTAACCCAGGTCAATCCGAATCTGGTTCCAGCCACCTTGCTCATTATCACTTTGGGCGATCATGCCGCTTTGCCCTTCTCGCCTTTTATCGAAGCCCTGCTTATGATTCTGGTTGTGGAGATTTTACGCGAAGCCGCGCTCCGTCTGCCTAAAGCGATGAGCACGACCATTGGCACCGTCGGCGCCATCGTCGTCGGAACCGCGGTGGTCAAAGCGGGTTTTGTGAGTCCTCAGATTATTGTCGTGATTACCCTGACCGCGTTAAGCTTCTTTTCTGCTCCGGTCTATGAGCTCACCGGAAGTTGGCGCATCATCAATTTTGTCATGCTCCTGATATCCGCCGTGCTCGGCATCTTAGGCGTTATGGTCGCCACCTTTTTCCTGGTGGGTGTGTTAATGTCCATGACCTCGTTTGGTGCTCCCTACTTGGCCCCGACGGCGCCGCTGCGGCTCCGGGACTGGAAAGACTACCTCATCCGGATCCCGTGGAGCAGTATTCACACCCATCTCACCATCTCCCGCCCCTTAAGCGCAACATGGAACGACACGAAAGCCGTGAAAGAGCCGGCACATCTGAAAAACAGTCAGGACCGGCGACGATGATGAGGCGAGTTGTCCGGTGGATGCTCCTGGGGTTTTTGGCGCTGCCGCTCAGCGGCTGCTGGGATGCCCATCCCTTGGATGACCAAGGAATTGTGATGAGTCTCGGGATTGCCCCAAGTTCGCGGCCTGGTGATTTGCGATGGACCTTCACCTTTCCCAACGTCACGCTGTCCCCAAGTTCGCTGACGAGTATCAAGCCCGGCGAACAGTATTATAATCTCACGGTTCGCGCGCCGACATTTGCCGAAGCGGTTATGCGCGTTCAGCAACAATCCAGCCGCATTATTTATCTCGGCCAGCTTCAGGCATTTCTATGGCCCGATACGTTGTCCTGGCGGCAATTATGGCCGGTAATCACCGCCTTGAATACCCAAGGCTCGATTCCCAAAACCTATTGGATGATCGCATCGACATCGCCGACGCAAGCGGTCACGGCATTGGTTTCCCCTGAAGTTGTCGCTCCTCGCACCTTTTTAGCCACTTATTTTGACTGCCCCCACTGCCAGCCTTTTGTCCTCGGGCTGCGGGGCTGGGAGTTCTGGTCGCACGCTATCACCCCAGGGATGAGTCCTTATGCACCGGTGATTCGTCTGGACCGCCACAAAGTGATCATCCGGCAGATTTTAGTCTATCCCCTATCGGGCCGACCGGTGTCGTATTCGCAAAAGGAAACGGAGGGTTTTGGTTTCTTGAGCGGAAAAATCCAGCGCGCCGCCTTATCGCTCAACTGGCACGGCAACCGCGTGAGTTTAACCCAATTGCACGATTCCCATCACATCACCGTGCGGTCCGTTCCGAATGGGATTATGGTGGATGAAACACTCAAGATTAACGGATTCATCGACCAACCACCCCCACAATCCGCCGCACAGCCAAGCCAGGACCTGATTCAGCAACTCGCCGAAAAACGTATTGTAGCTTGGTGTCTGGCGGCCATTCACCGCGCCAATCAAACCCAAACCGATCCCTTTGGTTACAGTGAGCCAATCCTTTGGAATCGAAGGCAACGGGCAACTTTTCTGCCAATTCATGCCCGCATTACGGTCACGGTATCATTGAAAGGAGAAGGACTGCTCAGATGACATCGACAGTTGAACCCATAGGCCCCGTGCAATTCTTTTTCTTTCTGGCTATGTCCATGGTGACGGGCGGTGTCTTTATCTGGCCGGAATCCGTACTCTTCATGGCCCAAAACAATTCCCTTTGGGCCATTGGCGGCAGTATTCTGCTCGCTTTGGCCATCACCTCGGCCCTTTTGGTGTGGATGAATCTCACCAGTCCCGGCATCTTCGTCGACCGCCTATATCAAACGTGGGGATGTTTGGCGTGGCCGTGGATGCTCACATATGCTGGATTGCGCATGGTGGTCGATACCGCGCTGATGACACTCTTTGCGCAAATGCTCACCGCTATTTTCTATCCATTTACCCCCCTGTGGGTGTTGAAACTCATCATTCTTGCAGAAGCCGGGTGGTTCGCGGGGCGTCCTTTGACGGTATTGAGCCGCAATATACAATTCTGGTTCCCCGTGATGGCATTAAGTTTTTTCTTCCTCTCCGCACTGGCTCTCGGCAGTGTGCAAAGCTTGTGGGCGCTGTGGCCTTCGGATCAGGTGGTGCTCACACCACTGACGCAAGCCGTCATCGGCACGTGGTTTTTATGGACGCAAAATGATGTCTTGGTCACCATCGCGCACTTTGTGCGCCCCGCCAGAGCCCGTGTGATCCGCAAGGTGGCGATCTCGGCCATTTTATTTCAGAGCGCGGTCATACTCCTGATTTACGTGATCACGGTGGGAACCGTCGGTCCCGAAGCGGTCATGAGTCTGCGATGGCCATTGGTCTATGTTCTGAGCAACTTGTCAAGCCATACCTTCTATTTGAGCCGTCCTGGACTGATCATCCTGTTGACTTGGTCCGGGGCCATGGTGTTCTTCTCAGCGTCCCATCTCTTCTCTCTCAGCCTCAATCTCTCCCAGCTGGTCTCCCACTCTTTTCGTTGGACCCGCCTCATCAGCCTGGGAGTCGCAGGTCTAGAATTCGCCGGATCCTTTCTCTTAGCCACTCCCGCCCAAGCAACTCATGTCGTGCTCCTTATGTTCGACCCGGTGGATCTCGCCCTGATTAGCGTCATGTTAGCCATTTCCATCATGATCCGCCTGCTCGTAAGACGCAAAACCGCGCCGGCGTAACATCGTAAATCGTAAAAGGGGAGTATTTTATCATGGCAACCGGATGGATTGTGCTCGTGAGTTTCCTCAGTGATCTGATAGCGCTGGCAGCGCTTACTCTGGGCGTGTGGTGGGCAATCCGGAAGCTATTCCGTGACCTGGAACATCTGGGCGGATCGGTTCCCCGCGTCAACCTTATCGAAATCTTTTTCACGTTGAAAGCCTGGTCCTTGCGCGAAATTTTATTGACCCTGCAGCGTGCCGAGACGGGCAAAAGAGCCGTCCATCCCATGGGCTCGATTATCACGGGTACTCCCTGGCTTGATCAGTTGGCGTTTGACCCGGCCACCCTAGACTTTAGCCCTCCGACGCCGCAGGATATTTCGCTCAGAGTGACAATTGGACCCCGAGCTAAAAAACCCTTGAGGCTGGAACTCCCCGTGCTCGTCGCCCCGATGGGATACGGAGTGGGTTTGGCCGCGTCCGCCAAGACTGCACTCGCGCAAATAGCAACGCTCGCCGGCACGGCCACATCATCGGGGGAAGGCCCTTTTTTGCCCGAAGAACGCGCTTATGCGGCTAAGTGGGTCTTACAATGGTCGCAAGGGCCGTGGAATCATCAACCAGAAGTCATCCGGCTGGCGGATATGGTGGAAATCCATCTCGGCCAGGGCGCCGAAGGTCAGATCCGTATCACCCGGACTCAGCATCTGCCCAAGCGGCTTACCCGAATGGTTCAAAGGCAGCCGGTGGTGATACGCGCCGGAACACCTCCTCTTTCACGCGTGTTCGCCCATATCAAGCGGATCAACCCGGACATCCCCATCGGAGTCAAATTGCCGGCCAGTAATCATATTGAGCGCGATCTCAAATTCCTCATGCGCTGGCCGGTAGATGTGATTACCGTAGACGGTCAGGAAGCCGCCAGTGAAAACGGCCCCGCCGTCATTTCCGACCATTTTGGGATCGCGACCGCCTGGGGCGTTGTCCGTGCTCGCAGATGGCTTAACCACCAACGTATCCCAAATGTCTCCCTCATCGCGTCCGGAGGCGTCAAAGGCGCCGCGGACATCGCCAAACTGCTCGCTTTAGGCGCCGACGCCGTGGCGGTGGGATCCCCGCTCCTCTTAGCCATGAGTCATGGACAACTGTCCAAATTTATGCCGTGGTCCTGGCGCGGTCCCACCACGCTCGTGTTTGCGGACAATTCTCATTATCCTGGCAAGCATTTTGATGTGGGTCAGGCCGTGCATCACGGCGTCAATTGGTTTTTGGCCACAGCCGATGAACTGCGAACCATCCTCGAAGCCTTAGG
>JAJZZI010000191.1 GCA_021797635.1 Bacillota bacterium
TCTTGTGAGGGGATGGAGGTGCCAAAAGAGTTGGCAGATAGGTTTAAATTCGCTAAGCAAAAGTCCAAACTGGCCGGCACTATTCGTGGTTCATTCTTTATCATCAAAGGAGAATATTAAAGCAAGCAAGACTGCTGGGTAGGCAACCGGGGCCCTACCGTGCCGAAAAACGCCGCTACCATTGACAAACCGTCCCAACCTAAGTGCTTTTTCAACCGTGTGCACGTGCCGCGGTTCCTATGCCCGTCAACTCCATTGCGGAGGACGATGGAAAACATTCCTGGCTATGGGTAAAGCAGATGCGCTTGGGGGGGACAACGTGCGCTTAGAGGAAGGCCACGGAACTGGAAGCGGGCGGACCTTGTTAGGCTTGTTGGCGGAATCGGCCAATCCATTCCGTTAAATCCGCGAGTTCTTGGTCGTTTAGGTCGTGCCCCATCGAATAAAAATGCTGCTCCACGGCACCGCCGGGCCATCAGTACCCTTCTTTGTCCCATGATGGTACTTTGGCTGTCGGACCAATTCCAGGAAGCCTGTTGGAACGGCTTGCGTTTCGTTTCCGTGTTGGCACGAAGACACAGCCAGCGCCCCGAGAGATCCGGGCGCTGGCTGTGTCGCATAGGGACGGGCCTTAGGAATTTACCCCGTTATTGACCGCGACCACCGCGGACGCACTACCTGGTTGGCTGGTCGACGCCGTCAGGCTTTGGCTGCCGCTGCCGCTGAGGTATCCTGCGAGGTTAATGGTCGTCGTGCCATTGGCTAAGATGGGCACGGTGGGGTTGGTTCCCGTGGGCGTGACCGTCGCCGTGGCACTGGACTCGGCTTGGAGTGTCAGGGTCTGGCCATTGGGAGCGGTGACCGTGATGGTTTGCAGACCGCTATTGTTCACGGCGAGCAGGGCTCCTTGGCTATTGGGGATAAAGCTCAGGCTCTGACTCGGCGTTTGGGCGTTGAGCCGGGCGGCGGCGAGGCCCGCCGACTGGGTGAGGGTAAAGGTCGGAAAGTCGGCCGGACTGAAGCCGTTTCCGACTCCCGGCGTCAACCATATCCATCCCAAGCGACCGCTGCCGTTGTTGTCGTTGACCAGAAAGTCGAACCCATATTGGTGTCCCGTGCTGGCCGTGAAGTTGGCGAAGTCGCTAAGGGGGATCGCCACTTCATACCACATGTCTCCGCCGCTTGGACCAGGGACGATCTTCATCTGAACGCTGGAGCGCAGACCAGGTTTTGGGCCCTGGAACTCATAGGCCTGATTGCCGACGGGCGTCTTGGCGATGCCGATGTCTTCATCGCCGGCAGATGCATCATAGGTAGCGGTCTTGGTGTTCTGCGGATCCCAAAACAGCTGGATGCTGTCACCTTGCCACTGATTAAATCCGATATACGGCTCGCTAAAGATGGTGTCGGTCACCTTGGCGGCAAAGTAGAAGTCGTGGTGGTTCCACATGGTGTAGGCCTTCGCGGATTCCACCGACGGGCTCCAGTTTGGAATCCCCACGTTTTGACTGGCCTGGTTGAGTTGCAACGGTGGGGCACTGGACCAATCCTTGAAGGATCCCGTTAGCCCAGGGTGTCCATAGATGGTTTCGAAGGCGCTTACGGGAAGCGTGGTGGAAACCGTCTGGCTCGACGAGGTCGACGACGAATTGCTGTTGCTACCCGATTGCCCGGGGCTCGAACTGGATCCCTTGGACAGGGTAGCCTCTGCCGTGACCATATACTGATTCGAAGCGTTGGATTCGAAGCGGGTCAGAACGAATGAAGCGTTAGTACTGGCGCTCGGTGCCAGTGGACCAAAGCTCACCGTAGGACGATACGTTGCTGCAGTGGTGGAACTCGTCGATGCCTCCCATCCGCTCGGTAATTTGATGGTTAGCGCACCCGACTGGGGGGTGTTGATTTGATCCGTAAGCGTCAGGTTGATGTCGGGTAACGTGGTGGGTGATGCCGAGAGATTGTGAATCGTGATGGCCACCGGGGCAATGCCTTGAATCGTTCCCGATTGCACCAGTTTGGCCAGGGTGCTCGCACTGTCGCTGCTGACGAGAAACACGGGTTTTCCAGTAAGGGGAACGGTGAGTGTCCCGCCGTTAGCGGCAATGGGATTTCCCATCCAATCGTACGCCCGGACGTTGCCGGGAGGCACGGTAAAGCTGCCATCGCCGACGTTGGACCAGAGGGCGACCAACGAGGTGCTGCCATTGGTAAAGGCGTAGGCGCGAATGCCGGAACCCATTTGGATAGGGTTGACGCCGTGCGCCGGGCCGTAGCCATTGAGCATGCTCGACAGACCCGCCAGTGCGGCGTACGCCGGCTTAGGTAGCAGTTGGCCGTTGAGTTCCCCCCAGCCGGAGCCAGGGTAGTTCCAGGAAAACATAAAGAACTTATTCAGCGAACCGGCCAGACTTTGGATCTCGGCGCGCACCAAATACTCGGCCTGCTGCGTCTGCGTCACTTGATTGGAGCTAAATCCGCTTTCCGTCATCCAGATAGGAGCGTTGGGCAGATTGTGCGAGGTCAAGAGCTGGCGAAGCTGCTTGATCCCATAGTAGAACTCCGATTGACTGGGTCGCACCGGTCCCGGGTAGTCGTGTACCGACATGCCGGTAAAGCTGTTCGAACCCGCCACGTTCAAGATGGTGTGGGCATGCCAGTTATAGGCCAAAATGGTGGCATTGGGCTCGACCGCCTTAATCGCCGCCGCAGTCGCTTTGACCAGTTCGGCATATTGGGTGGGGTTTCGCGAAAGCCAAAAGGCCCGCGTGGAGGGCTCGTTCCACACTTCCCAGGCCGTGATGCCGTAGTGTTTCCATCCCATTTGTTGGGCTAAGGTACCACCGGGCATATAGCGTTTGACCACCGACTGCACGTACTGGTCGTATTCTTGTACCGCCGTCTGAAAGTTGGTCTGAGGCGGCGTGATGAAGGGGTTGGCATAGTTCCCCCAATAATCGAGCAGGCCCAACAGATTTTCATGGGCGCTATGCGCGGCTTGCACCAGACCATCGTTGTGGTTCCAGGTGTATACGCCGGGTTGGGGCTCCACGAAGTTCCACATGAACTCCGTGCGTACCCACTGGATTCCCTGTTCCTTAAATAAGGTGTAGTCTTTCACCAAATTGGACTGCATGGTCGGCGAAATCACACCAAACCGATTGCCGGGTCCATTGATGGCGAAGGGTGACGAGGGATCTAGAGAGGTGAGATTTTGTGCCGGCGGAACTTGGGCGAGACTCGTGGTGATGTTGTCCACGGGTGACTGGGTAGCGGTCTGGCCCGGGAATGAGGGCAGCAGCGAGAGCGTATGGCCCGGAGGCGGGGAGGAGGCATTTCCTGGAGCCCCTTGGGCATTGCTGGAGTGCCCCGGGTAGGTGGACTGATAGGTCAGCGCCGTCTTTACGTTGGTCAGGCTGAACGCCGTGGCATAGTAACCGTTGGGAAGCCTGGGCAGGGTGAGGGTCGTCGAGGCGGTGGCGTTGGTCTTCTGGGGAAGTTCCATCGGCACCTGCGCTTGGCTTACGGTTTTCCCACTGAGACTTTGTACCAAATAGTTGACGTAATAGACACCCGACTCGCTCGGGTCGTTGGCCGCTACGTTCACTGTGTACGAGGGAGCCGTCTGACCAGAAAAGACGGCACTGGTGCTCGTAGGCGTTACGGTCAGCGAGGGCGGGGCGGGATAGACGGAAAATTTGTGGAAAGTCACATCGGCATTGCCACCCGCCACGCCTACGGCGTTCAGATTGCCGGTGTTGGAGAAGTTGCCGGTGATGGTCCACTGACTAGGTTCTGCGGTGCCGCTAAGCCATACCTTGCCCCCCACCCAGTTGCCGTCGATGACCATCTGCATATTGTAGGACTGACCTGCTTGAATGGGAAAGGGGATGCTGGCTGGAAAACTGACGAACTGGTTGATGAGGGTCAGATTGCCATGATCAAGCACCAGGTCCCATTGCGAGGCACCCGTTTTGGGGGCGCTGCCCCGACCAAAGAGACCAATTCGATAGTAGCCACCAAGATTCACTTGGTTGATGGTAAAGGACGTGTCCAGGACTACGTTTTCTCGCATGTTGGGCACTGAGGCGATTTGATTTTGAAGAGGACTGGTATTATTGAGATCGCTGGCACTGAGGCCCCCAGAGCCCACCGTCCACGAACCTCCCGGGCTTAGGCCGTTGTTCGCCACGAAGGGCGACAGTTGTCCACTAGAGAAGTTGTCGCTGAATATAGGTTTGGAAGGGTAGAGGGGACCTCCCGCTCCTGAAGGACTCGCGGCCGCTTCTGACGAAACCGATAGGGCGGCCATCGGTGCCACAGTCAACCCCAAGGCTAAAAGAGCATGTGTGAGCATACGACGATAGTTCAAACATGTCACCTCCATGTTATGAAACTAGTTTCCTAATGGCAATTTTAAACAGTTGACAGACTTCAGTCAAATTGTAAGACTCAATTGACCATAAATTTAATTGACCTATTTCGCGTCGTGGACGGAAATCCTTGTTCATGCCTGAAAGCACCCGGCGGTGCCGGGTGCCTTTAAGCCTCGGCTCGCCGAGGCAGACTTCGGGTGGAGTAGTCGTTTGAAGCCGTACGGAGGAAAACTCGCCCTACGGAATTTTAGAGAGCTGGCAGGAAATCGAGCAAGGTGGCGTACTGAGGCACCATCTATCGAAAGAGGCGGAAACGGAGCCACCGTCCACCTAAACTACGGCGCCTGCCGGCTACTCGACAGTGCTGGCGGGACGCCCGGAGGACGCAAGGTCGTGTGGTGGAAGCTTCGGCCTTCAGGCCGAGGAAGAGTCCACACCCGCTAAGGCTCCCAGATCCGGGCGGGGGTTTGCCCACTATGGAGCCGTGCGAGGCCTAGCCATCGCATTGCGCCAGCCTCAGGCTAGACGTTATCTGCTTTTAAATGTTTGAGATAGTTTTTGGCGTCTTGAAGATCCTCGTCCGTGGGAATCCATCCGTCATATCGGGCTTGTCTGGAGAAATGCTCCGATTGCAAATAGGCGCGGATCGCGGTCTTTTTGTTGGACCATACTTGACGCAGGCGCTTCTTGCGTGCCTGATGGGAGAACGATGGCGGGTATTTTTTTGCTGGAGCTGTTCTTCGACCCAGTGTACCGGCGCGTAAAACAACAAAGTCATCTGCCATTGCCGACTAGCCTTCCCTAAGTAAGGGAGCGGCGTGTTGTTCATCGCGCCATCCGGATATCCACTTTTTCCGCGTTAGCCAGCACTGCGTTGTCCGAGTCGGTAAAATGGATCGTCAGTAAAAAGTCGGGATCGGTGTCAATTTGAGCATCAAAAACGGCTTCTTCTTGTGGCCGATGGAGGTTACGCAAAACGACACATGCATGTCCGAGTCGACCATCATCCCATACACGCTATCCAAGGCGTCGAGAGACGCGAGTGTGTGAGCAAACCGCGCAACCACCTTCGCCAGAAATCCGAGATGGTTGTCCCGCGCGGATGGTGCAACCCGCCAAAATATCGGCTGGTAGTGTTCGTATTGGAGGCGCTTTTCTTGTATGAGGTCCGCAATCACATCCACATCGTCTTGAGTAGCCACACGAAAAGGGTTCATCGGGATTCCTCCACACACGCATCATATACCAATTTTTCAGCAGGTGGGAGGTTCCGCGTCCGCGAACCCGGTGTTAGAAGCACTGGGTCTTGCTGCGTTCTCGCCCCCGATTGTTCTCCAAGGGGCTCTGGAAGTGGCAACGCGCTCATGCTGCGCCGGACGGCGATAGGCTTACGCTAGTGGCGGCGATCCGGTGTCCCCATTCCGCATGGGTCGATGGAATCGTCATCGGATCGAATAGATGCTGGCCAACCAAGGGCGACGTGAGTCAGGATGGACGCCGTCCGCGAGTTCTGCGAGAATCGAGCCATGAGGAGGGATGCGCGTGGCTATCGAAAAATCGTTCACGGTCTCCTTGCCGAGTGATCTAGCGGACGCCGTCCAACGGGTGGCTGCTGAAAAACCCGAGGAGTTCGTGATCGAGGCTATCCATCATGAAATCTAACGGCGCGATCAGTTAACCGCAATTCGAGAAGCCGCTGGGGCCTGGAAGGATCATGATGAAATTCTGAACACGGTGGAGGAGCTTGTAGAGTTCATGCGGCGCCTTCAGGCGAA
>JAJZZI010000078.1 GCA_021797635.1 Bacillota bacterium
TGACCTCCGGTCGACTGGTGACGTTGCAGGAGGGCGGGTCCGTGCGCCGAGAAATGCACGAGTTTTGCCTTTCGCCGGACCGGCGAAGCTTAGCGCTTAGTGCCAACGATCGGGACCCCGAGGCCATGGATGTGCTGGTCTGCCGAGACGTTCAAGGACCGGCACCCACATTCCAGCGGATCTGGAGTGACGGCGGCTATTGGAGCTTTGGGCGATGGAATGTCGATGGCTCCGGTGTGGTTCTTGTGGAAATCCGCTCCAATACGTGCCAACGGCTTCATTATCTCGACATGCGCTCCGGAGTCGTGCGGCCGCTGACCCCAGACTGGGATGGCGTGGCGATGCCAGTCACGTTCGTGGATCAAGGCAGGCGGCTTCTCATGGTGAGTGATGTGGGCTCGGAATTCTTTAACCTCATTCCGATGGCCATCGACGATTCCGTGGACGGCCTGGGACGGGAAGGCACCGGCACCACCCTACAGGATCGTCCATCACCTAGCCTAGAGACGGCAATCGTCCAGGCCGAGTGGAATGTAGAAGCGGCGCTTTCCGCAGGCGATGGCAAACTTCTTTGGGTGCTCAACCAAGATGGGCAGAGTGTAGGATATTGGGCTGACTCCTGGAGGAATGCGCGGGATGGGGGAGGAAAACGGCTCGACTTCCCTCAGGGAACCTTTGAGGCTTGGGAGCTATCCCCGGAAGAAGACCACCTCTACGCCACTTGGAACCATCCTCGTCTGGGGCGGGGAATTTGGCGAGCGTCTTTAGCGACGGGGGAGGTGGAGCCGTTCGTTGCCCAAAACGAGCTGGAAACTAGTCCTGCCCCGTCGTGGACGCTCGACCGAGTCCGTTACCAGGCCCCCGATGGCCTATTCATTTCCGCCCTCTACTATCGCCCGGCCGGTCTCGGCCCCTTTCCCGTGGTGGTCGTGCTTCATGGGGGACCAGAAGACCAAGAGCGCCCCCGTTACGTGGGTATCTATCAATTCCTGCTCTCGCGGGGAATCGGCGTGTTTGCTCCCAATTTCCGAGGGAGCACGGGCTATGGTCGAAGTTTTCAGCGCCGCGTGTATCGGGATTGGGGTGGTGCCGAGCTGGAAGATATTATGGCGGGAGTGCGCTGGCTTGGCTCGCAAGCGGAGGTGGATAGTCGGCGTCTTGCCGTGATGGGAGGGAGTTTTGGCGGATTTGCCACCTTATCCGCCATCTCGCGCTATCCCCAATACTGGCGGGCGGCGGTCGATATGATGGGACCGGTCAATCTTCAGACATTCGTCTCGGCCGTGCCGCCCACATGGCGCCAGTTTATGGCGGAGTGGATTGGCGATCCCGAAAAAGACGCGGAATTTCTCTGGGAGCGCTCCCCGTTAACCCACGCGGCCCATATTCAATGCCCCTTGCTAGTCGTTCAGGGGGCTCACGATCCGCGCGTGCCGGCCAGTGAAAGCCAGCAACTATTGGCCGAGCTGAGGCCAATGAACCTGGATGTTGAGGTGTATTGGCTTGACGATGAAGGACATGGGTTTAACCGCCGGGAGAACCAACTGGAGGTTTGGCAAAGAGTCAGTCAGTTTTTGATGAGCCACTTGCTGGCAGAGGCGTAAAGAGCGCGACGTCCAATCGAGATGGGGGAATGGGCATGCAACGACGACGCTACGGCAACACCGATATGCTGGTGAGCATTTTGGGATTCGGGGCCTCCGAGATTGGGTACCGAAAGGTCGATGCCACCACCGTGGCCGGGCTTTTAGGCCTGGCGCTGGATCATGGGGTTAACCTCGTCGATACGGCCGAATGCTATCATGCCAGCGAGGAGCTGATTGGGCAGGCCTTGAAGGGACGCCGGCACCAGGTGTATTTGTTTACCAAGTGCGGCCACGGGTCTTTAGCGGAATCGCCGGACTGGTCTGCTCGGACGCTGGAGGCGACGATTAATCGCAGCTTGCAGCGTCTTCGCACCGATTACGTGGATGTTATCCATCTACACAGTGGTTCGGAGAAGATCTTGCGTCAAGGGGAGGTGGTGGACACCTTGCTGCGCGCCAAGCGCGAGGGCAAAACGCGCTATGTGGGCTACAGCGGCGACAGCCGTGATGCCCAGTACGCCTTGTCACTGGGTGTCTTTGATAGCCTCGAGACCTCCATTAATGTGGCCGATCAAGAAGCGATAACGCTCACCCTACCAGAGGCTCAGAGCAAGAGCGTGGGGGTGGTGGCCAAGCGACCCATTGCCAATGTGGCTGGAGGCATTCCAAGCGTCCCGAAGACGAGTATGAGGTGGACTATTGGGCCCGTTTACAGAGCTGGCCTATGAACCTGCGTTATCCGTCGACGTGGCGCTTCGCTTTACTTGGAGCGTTTCGGGGGTTGCCAGCGCGATTGTCGGGACATCCAGCCGCGACTGAAGAACTTTGGCTACGCCGAGTGGCCTAGGTTGTCGGATGAGCACTATGCAGCGATTCGCGAACGCTGGCGGGAAATATCCACGCCAATGTGGACGGGATTGGAATAGGCCTGAGCGCGCTCGGGCAGGGGGTCTTTGACGCCGTGCCCGTGATTTTGGGGATGGTGCGGGGGTTCACTTTGACGCTTAGGCGGGAAAACGGGGACGCGAGTGCTTAGTCGTAAGACGCCTAAGAACTTTCGCTGGCGAAGGTTGCCGTGGTAGGAGAATCGATGTCGACGGCGAATTATTCAATTAACACCAGATGGGACGTATCTGGCGTAACAAAAATGAACTATCAACGATTAAATGGGGTCCGAGCTTAGGCTCGGACCTAATTTTTGTCTGTTTTGCCCTCCTCCAGGGAAGCCTAAACGGAAGCCTAAACGGAGAAAGGGGGAGGCGCGGTCGAAGGCTCGCGATTTTTGGAAAGATAATGTTATTTTAGGGGGCGCAGCGGTCATCGCTGGCCTGATCAATTATTGCTACCATGTGGTTCTCGCCCACTTGCTCGGGCCTACCGAGTATGGCAGCCTGGCCACATTGCTGAATGTAACCCAGGTGATGGTGCTGCCTGCTTCGGTGGCCACCTTGGTGTACACCCGATTTGGCACACGGCCTGCTCGAAAACGGGTAGAATCCGTGGCTTTGTGGACCATCGGGGTCATGCTGTGGGGTTCTATGCTGGTTTTTCGCCGGCCCCTGGGCCATATGCTTCGCATAGACGCGGGTCTTTTGATTCTATTTACCCTGGAATTGATCCCGAGTTTGGCCATTGGTGCCAACACGGGAATTTTGCAACATATCCGTCGATACTGGGCCGTGAGTTTGATCGTGGTCTTGTCCAACGGATTTCGCGTATTTGCCGCGGTTGCAACCCTGCTGAGCCACTACCGCCTGGTGGCCCTGGGGGCTTTTGAAGCGCTGGCGGCAGGAATGACCTGGGTGGTCAGCCGATGGTTGACTACCCAGGTCGTAGCCACGGGTGATGAATCATCCTCAGGCTGGATGGTAGGAACGGCTTTAGTCGGGGCCGCTAACGTGGTCATGGGGGTCGCCGATGGCATGATTAGCAAACACAATCTGTCGCCATTTTGGGCGGGTGAGTTCAACGGGCTGGCCACGATCGGACATACCGTGCAATATCTGTCGGGAAGTCTTGGAACCGTTATGCTGACCTCGATTTTGGCCAATCCTAAATCTCAACGCAAATTCGCGCTCATCACGCTCTGCATTTACCTTGGTCTGAGCGGAACGGCAGAGGGGCTCTTTATTCAATTCGGTGGGGGCGTCATCGCCGTGATTTTAGGCAAACACTTTTTGCCCATGCTGCCTTACCTGGGACAATACGGATGGAGTATGATGACGTTAGGGTTGGTGAATATTACGTTGATGCATGCCGTAGCTACCAAACGCTGGTTGCCCATGGCTATGGCTGGATTGGGGATCGTGGTTTGGATATGGGCGCTTTTTATGGATGCGTCGGTGAAGGAATTGGTCCAAAGCACCGAGATGGTGATGGGCGCAACGGCGGGGATAGCCACCATCACGGAGGGGATTATGGAGTCGTTCGGCTCGACTTCGGCTCAATCGAGATGAATGGAACTGGGGAGGATTTCGATGCTCACGGTAGGAATGGCCCTGCACCAAGCACGCTTAAAACATCCCCAAAAGACGGCACTCATATTTGGTGATCGGGTGGTTACGTACCAGCAGTTGGACGACCATAGCGATCGTTTTGCGAAGGCGCTTGTAGCAAAAGGGATGAGACCTGGAGATCGGGTGGCCCTTTTGCTACCTAACGGACTGGATATGGCGGAGAGCTATTTTGCGCTGGCCAAAGCGGGGGTCGTGGGGGTTCCCTTAAATCTACGCTGGAGTGCTCCCGAGATCGAGTTTGCCTTAGCCAACGCCGAGGTCAATTTAGTCTTGGTGGGTTCGGAGATTGCGCCGCTAATGGCAGGCGTCGCCAAGCGTCAACCAAAGCTTAACGTGTTTTCGATGGGAGCTAGCGAAGGCTTTAGGGATTGGCTGGTCGAAATTGAGCAGGTTGAGGGGGATTTTGACCTGCCCGCGGTTTCACAGAGCGATGCGTTCGTGATTGTCTATACCTCAGGCACCACCGGTCGTCCCAAAGGCGCGGTGCGCTCGCATTATTCCACGGTGATGATTGCCATGACCATGGCCTCGGAATTTGGCATTGGCCCAGATGACATTGGCTTTGCGATTTTGCCGATGTTTCACGTCAATTCGATGTGGTTTGTCACCTTGTCGATGGCGCTCGGTACCACCTGTGTAATCTATTCTCACCGCAACTTTCATCCTCAACATGTGGTCGAGGAGATGAATCGGCATCAGGCCACCTATGGGATGTTTGTGCCGAGCCTCTTGACCTTCCTGGCTGACGGCGTGGACAAGGGGCAGATCAATCCCGAAACCCTGCGCGTGCTTTTGACCTCATCGGCTCCCTTAGATAGCACGCTTAGGGATCGCCTGCTCCGGGGATTTCCCCATGTTCGCCTGTATGACGTCTATGGGTCCACCGAGTACGGTGCCGCGACGGCCATCCGCCATCGTCTGGGTGGGCCTCTAGGTTCCGTCGGATATGCGGCCCTAGGTCAAGAGATTCGCGTGCTGGATGATAATCAGCGGCCTGTGGAGACGGGCCAGATTGGTGAAATCTACGTGAAGGGACCGACGCTAATGGATGGCTATTTCAAAAACGACCAGGTGACCCGCCAGGCGTTTACCGCGGATGGATTCCTTACCGTGGGCGATATGGGCTATATGACGTCTGACGGTCTCTTGTATCTCGTCGACCGAAAGCAGGATATGATTATCGTGGCCGCCGAAAACGTATATCCCCAAGAAGTCGAAGACGTGCTTCTTAGTGACCCCGCCGTGCTCGCCGCGGCCGTGGTCGGTGTGGCGGACGCACGGCGCGGCGAGCGCCCGGTGGCCCTGATCATGGCTCGGCCCGACGCGCACATCGATCTTCGCCGCCTTCACGATCTTTGCCGCGATCGGCTGGCCGATTACAAACGACCGGTGGCCTTCGAAGTCGTCGATGAGCTTCCGGTCGGACCCGTGGGCAAGGTGGTTCGTCGGCTGGCCAAGAAGGCCTATTTGGAACGCGCTAAATAAGGCCATCCAGAGCTTGCTCGAAGTCACTAAGCAGATCGTGGTGCGATTCCAGTCCGACCGAGACCCGTACGACATCACCGCCGATATCACGCTCGACGCGCTCTTCGGAGGTCAAGGCGGCGTGACAGTGCAGTTCCGGTAACGAGACGATGGTTTCGGTTCCGCCAAAGCCGGCCCCAATCGAGGCGAGTTTCAGGCGGTGGGCAAATTGAGCCACGGCTTCGCGACTAGCGAGGCGAAAGGTTAGCATCTGACCAAATCCCCGCATTTGCCTGCGGCAAAGGTCATGGCCGGGATGAGTGGGGAGGCCGGGATAAAAGAGACGTTCAGGCGAAATCCTCGAGGCCAACCACTCTGCGATCTCCCCGGCCGCTTGACTAGCATGGTCCATTCTGACGGGGAGAGTGCTTAAGCCCCTATGCGCCAAGTAGGCATCGTCTGGGGATAAGACGGCGCCACAGGCGTTCTGGATGAAGTAGAGGCGGTCGCCTAGGCCACGATCTTTG
>JAJZZI010000089.1 GCA_021797635.1 Bacillota bacterium
TGGGACTGTCATATTCCCGGGTGCCCGCATATCCCTGGCGCCGCATCGATTTGACGGTTACTTCTCCATCATTTTGGGTGTCTTCTCGCTCCGCAGGGGAGAGACGCCCTCAGGGATCAACCCATCGGCGCTTCCGCCCTGACGGATCCGCTAACGAGCATCGGCCAACTGTGCCCTGGCCAAGATCTCCGTGGCCACTTCCATCGTGTGCAGCGCGTCCCCAAAATGCGAGGATGGGAGACGATGCTCGCGAATGGCGTCAATAAACTCCCGGTGCTTGGCCTGAAATCCGGCGTAGATAAAAAACTGATCGCTTCCCGCAACCTCTTTGGCGGTATACTTGACCCCAGTCGTGTCACCGTCTGCGAAGATCGTGCCGCCCACTTCGTGCTCCACTTCCGCCACAATTCCTGGGGCGTGGATTTCCATGGAAAATATCCTCCGGCCGCTCGTCCAACTGTTAATCAGGATTCCGTTTGCCCCCGAATCGAATTCGAGTACTGCGCTTACATAGTTGATGTCAGGGACACCGCGTCGCCGAGTCGAGCTGTATAGGCCGACTACCTCGCCCCCAGAGACCCAGCGGAGCGTGTCGATGGAATGAATCGTGTCATCCAAAAGGTGATCGCGTGCGGCAAGAAAGGGCGTGGGCGCGTTCTTATAGAACCGACACAACGCATGATGAACGGGGCCGCGCTGAATGCACTGCTGGTAGAGGTGGACGGCTAGGGGAGTGCTTCGGCGCTGAAAACCCACCTGGGTAATACATCCATGCTGGTCTGCGAGATAGGCTAAGGACTGCGCCTGGTGCAAAGTCAGCCCCAAGGGTTTTTCGACAAACAAATTGAGCCCATGTTCTAGACACCAGATCCACACCTCGTAGAGATGGTGCGGTTGACCAAGGGCGTACACGGCATCGGGGGCGACGGCCTCGATCATCTCTTGATAGTGGTGATAGCGGCCTTGGATGCCATACTGGTCGGCCGTGCGCTGCAAGGCCAATGGGTCGAGATCACAGATGCCGATGATTTCGACATCGGGCAATGAAGCCAACGAGGGATAATGCACCAGGTTGGCCATCTTGCCCGCTCCAATCACGGCCACGCGAAGCGCGGACGAAGGCTTTAGCATGCTCATCGCGCCTCCCCGTTCACGGAACCCTCATGAAACAGGCTCCGCGCATAACGCAGATCCTCAGCAATCAAGCGTTCCGTGGCCGAGATGTCCGAATACTCGGCGGTAAGACAAATCGGCCCGGTGTACGCATGGCGCGCTAAGTAGGCGGCTATCCGCGGCCACGAGGCCATTCCCTGCCGCCCACTGGTGAAATGCCGAGACCAGCTAGCCGCTTCCGCCTCCGGTCCGTTGGTGCGATAGTAATAGACGTTCTTAAGGTTGACCATGGCGAGATGCGGCCAGATGATTTCCAGGCCGTATTCAGGGGCCATGCCCGTCAGCGCATCGTGGGCGGCATCAAAAACGGCCGCCACGTGGCGTGGGTCAAAGCCTTGAAGCAGGCTTCGCAATCCTAACGCGCTCGAGACATAGGCTCCGTAATGCTCCTGGATCCCGACCAGGACGCCGTAGCGCTCACACCAGGGCAGCAACTGCTCCAAGTCCCGGCGCAAATCCAATTCGGACGCCTTATAGCCCTTGTCGCCAACCGCGGCCATGGTGCGGATCATGGGAACTCCAGATTTTGCACAGGCGGCAAACACGCGCTCATCGGTACGACTGGCGACGCTGAGCACCTTCACCCCCTCTTCCGCCATCACATGAACAAGATCCGGCAACGCTTGTTCGGCGCGCTCAGGCTCGACTTGAAACCCTTGGCGCAGGGGGAACTCAATCCCATCGAAGCCCCATTTCTTCACTGACTGGGCCAATCTTCCAATCGGCCAATCTGGCCAAGGCTTGGTAAACACGGTAAACATATTTTCGCTACCCATGCGTCATCCTTTCAGGGTAATGGTCGAGGTTACCAGGTGCGGCTGTGTTCCACGTCCTCGAAATAGTCGGGGCACGGACCCAGTCCCTCCAACACCGGTTGGCTAATCTCCTTGAGTTTTTGCACCAAGTCCCTATCGATCGCAAAGGTCGTGGCTTTCAGGTTGTCTTGCAGTTGTTCTACGGTTCTTGCTCCCGCGATAGTCACGCTAATCTCCTGGGGCACCATGGCCCAAGCCAGGGCCATGGTGCCCATCGTCACACCGTGAGCTTGGGCAAGCTGGCGCAGCTCGTCGAGCATATAAAACAGAGCTTCTTCGACACCCTGGCCATGATGGCGGCTTTGCCCCCCTCCGCGAAGATGGTGAAAGTGGCGGGTCCGAGCCAGGTTCGGACGGACCTCGTCCACGCGCTCATATTTCCCCGTAAGTAATCCCTGCTGCAGCGGTGAGTACGCGATAATCCCGACACCCTCATCCCGGCAAAGAGGCATCAACTCCCGTTCGATGGCCCGCGAGGCCAAACTGTAGGGCAGTTGGTTGACCGCTATCGGAACGCCCCGGCCTAACACCTGTGACATTTGGGTCTTGCCGTGATTGCTCATCCCGATGACGCGTATTTTCCCTTCCTGTTGCAGGGCTTGCATCGTTTCCCAGGTCTCTTGCCACTGGGGATGAAGTTCCGTCCGCGGTGTGGGTTGAAGCGGCCAATGCAACATGTAGACGTCTAAATAATCCGTATCAAGGCGACGCAAACTGCCTTCTAGGGCTTGGCGGACGCCCACGGCACCCGCATGATCGGGCCAGACCTTACTGCCAATCACGGCTTCATGCCGTCGAGAGCCGAGTGCCCTGCCCAGCGAAATCTCACTGGCTCCGTCGTTATAGGTTTCGGCGGTATCGAAGTAGTTGACGGCGCAGTCGAGCGCCAAGTCCACCACATTGTCCACCACGGCTTGATCCTGGGGACCCCAGTAGTTGCCTCCACCAAAGGCCCAACAGCCGATGCCTAACTCCCCCACCAACATATCGCTCGCTCCAAGAGTCCGCTTGCGCATAATACGTCCTCCTCGTGCTGGGTTGCCCTGTGCGCTACCTAGGCCAACGTCGCAAACCTGGCCCGCGATACGGCCAGGTCTGAGGCTTGACCGTCGATGCACTTCAACGCCTCTTTGGCTAGCAGAGGCAATAGCGCCCGCCGGCCTTCCCAGGTATCTCCGGCCACGTGCGGGGTCAGCACCACGTTGGGCAGGCGTCGTAGTGGATGGTCGCTGGCTAGGGGTTCGTGGTCAAAAACATCGAGGACGGCGACGAACCGCCCGCTGACGAGCTCATCGTGCAAAGCAGCTTCATCAACCACCGATCCGCGCGAAGAATTCACAAAGATAGCCCCATCGGGGATGTGGGCGAGATGGTGGCGATCCAACAAATGGTGTGTGGCAGCAAGCGCCGGCGCATGCACCGATACGATGGCAGAGGCCAGCACCTCTTCTAGCGAGGCGCGCTCTATCCCCAGGCTCTCAGCCTCCTCTTGCGAGAGATAGGGGTCGTAAACCCGGACTTCACAGCCAAACGGTGCCAGCAAGCGAATGAGTCGGCGACCCGTCAGGCTCGCCGATACGACCCCCACCCGCGCACCAAACAATTCATGGCGCCGAAGTTCTCCCGTGCGCCAGCCGCCGCGATGAAGCTGCTGGCTAAAGCTCTCCAGATGATTCAGCCAACCTAAAATCCCCGCCAAGCAATATTCGGCGACGGACTGGGCAATGCGCGATGCTCCGGACAACACCACGATGCCGCGGGAAAAGATGTCCTGCGGCACCAAGTGCTTCACCGTACCTGCGGCATGGGCCACCACCTTAAGTTGCCTAAGGCGGTCCAAGTCCTCGGTCGATAACGGCGGCGAACCCCAACTGGTCAGAACCATATCCGCGTCGCCAATAAAGTCTGCGATTTCCGACGGGTGAAGATCGCGGCCCCATGGATTCCAGCGCACATCGCAGTGGGTTTGTAATATCTGCCGAAACTCCGGCGAATCAAGCATTTGCATTCGGGGCTCGGATAACGTCACCGCAACCCTGACCGGATTCACGAACCATTCCCCCTTATGCGCTCCCGACATGGCCAAGCGTTGCCATCAAAGTTACCCAGATTATTCACATAAGAACGAGCGGAGTCATCGTGCGAAGTTCCCGATACGGGTCTTTTTTATTCGTGAGGGTCATCCATCATTGGGACCAAAGACCATCGTCTCAATGACTTCGTACCTACGTCCATTCCTACTATAGTAGGGACAGGCATTTCCGTCAATAATTGAAATAAATATCGGGGTGATCTGGCCTAATCTCCCCTCTGCATCGGCACATACGTCGGTTTGTCATCATATATCGGCTTTTGTATACTGCTGACATCACCACCATGAGGGGGGTCACTCCAGCCATGTCAAGCCAGAAGCCTTCCTCCTCTACGGCCGTTTTGCAAGCCATTCGTCTTCACGGGGGATTGTCTCGCAGTCGCCTTGCAGAATTCACTGGGCTCAGCCGAGCCACCATATCTGAGATTAGCAATAGCCTTCTTCGCCAAGGCTGGATCGAAGAGCTGATGGATGGCGGTACGCCAAGCGGAAAGGGCCGACCAGCCACCCTATTGCAACTGGCGAGCAACGATCGAGTAATGGTTGGAGGAGAATTGACCGACGACGGCTGGGCGCTGGCCGCGTTTGATCTCACTGGCCAGGTCCTCTCCCAGGAAGCATGCGCCGTGGATGTTTGGTCGCCACAGGCGGCCAAAGCCGCTCTGATCGATAGCATCGACACGCTTCGCTCCCGATATGGCTCACGCTGCCTTCCTGTCCTGGGCCTTGGCTTAGCGGGCTTGGTCAATACCCGAACGGGCGTGGTTGAAAGTGCGGCTGACATTGGATGGCGCGGAGTTGAATTTGGCGTTCCGGTGAGCCGCGACCTAGGCTGGCCGACGATAGTGGTCAATCGCCATCGAGCTCGTGGCCTTGCCGAGTGCCGCTACGGCGCCGGAGTAACTGCCGATCCTATGTTGTACGTGGGCATCGGATCGGGAGTAGCGGCGGGATTGTACATCCACCGCCAGTTGTTTTCCGGGGCGCACGGCGGTGCCGGCGAAATCGGACACATTCCGATTAATCCGGATGGACCGCCATGTCCCTGCGGAAATCGAGGCTGTTTACAGGTCCTGGTCTCATCGACGGCACTTGTTCGGGAGGTGCGCCGCTCCATTCGTGACGGCAGCCCCTCCCGCATTGCCGACCGCAACCACTTCGATGTGGAATTTCTTCAAATGCACGACTTGACCGAGGCTGAGGCTCATGGTGACCCCCTGGTGCGCCGCGTATTACGAGTCGGAGGTGCCTATCTTGGGATGGCCTTAGCTGGCTTGGTGAACACCTTCAACCCAGAAGGCATCGTGCTGGGGGGATCCGTGCCTCACGCCTTCCCCATCCTGGTGGACGAGGCAACGCAAGTCATGCGTCAACGCGCCATCATGCCGATTGCCTCCAAAACCTGCGTCCAGTTGGCCCACCTGCCCGCGTGGAGCGGCGCACTCGGCGCCATTAGCTATGCCCTCGACACCCATTTCACCGGACCTGCCGTAAGATAAGGGGGACGGGACAGGGACCAAGAGGCCATATTGGTACCCATACCCAGCCCGGCACGGCCAAAAGAACCTGCTGGCATCCCTAATGGACTAGCCCTCAATCAGACGTAGGCCGAGAATAATCAAATCGTCGCCAGGTGCATGGACCGATCACAGGAATTCTAGACGCTATGGCTTGAACATAATACCCGCACATTCCCCTTCCCAGGCGAACCCGGGTGCGAAGCCGGGAGGTGAGCTTTACCGCGAATACTGGTGGGGTCAAGTCCCATGGGGATTTCCTTCGGTCACGGGCGGCCGTGAAGGACGCCTGATTTTTTCTTCCGTTCGCGCGTCATTTTCCCGGATAACGTTTAGCGATGATACCCTTATTCTAGAACGTTTGTTCTTTGGAGAGGTTTGCCGTGCTGGATGGCTATCGATTTCGGCGGTATCCCCATCCGGAGCAACCACAGACCCTGCTCCGGTGGATCGGGGGCCAACACCTGATGGATAACGCCC
>JAJZZI010000009.1 GCA_021797635.1 Bacillota bacterium
TTGCGGAATGACCGGAAGGGGAACCTCCTCACACGATCGTGCTGATCAATCACGTAATCCGGTTTTGCCTTCATATGATTGTTCGATTCGGTCCATCACAAAATCCGGATTGGCACCACCATGATGAACACCGTGTAAACGGCCGGATCCATCATGTGGACTTTGCGGTTTTTCAACGGCCTCACGCATGAGTTATCCTGCTTCGGCTAGGATTCGAAGAATTTCGGCGTCGATTTTTGGCGCTCCGGGGTCACATGACGCTTCGCCATAAATTCGAACGCCCCAGAGATGGGTGCGCAACGCGGCGAGGGCATCCACGAACGAGGGGGTGCGCTAGGTTCGATACCCTGGCCGTTGCAACATCGTCGGCTCCGCGCCTTGCGTCAGGAGATACCAGAACCACACCAGCCCATGGGTAAGAAACCCGCTCGGAACCCCAAGCGGTCCAACTTTGCGGAGTTTCCGCATGCAGCTGCTGCTTGGTCGCCCGGAAGGTCTCTTCGATGGTCCACCGTCCGTCGTAAAAAGCCGCCGCCGGACCTGAATCCGTCGTCTTTGGCGACGGCCCATTTTTGTGCCGCAAAATGCTGATGCCCTCGGCGCTTCATCCATCGTGCGCACGCGCCGTGGTTCCGATACTCTTCAAGGTCTAGTGCAGACTATGGAAAAGTATCCCTGGCTACGGGTAAAGATTAGCCCCACCCTCGAGGACGGGGATTCCTCCCTTGGTCGTGGTAATCGTAACGTAGCCCTCGTATTTGCCAACTCAGTTTTTCGGCAGCTTAGCGGCAAGAAGTGTGCTGATCATCCGTTCGATAGCCTCTTTAAGCGGCGGCAAATCTTTTCTGACCACGCTCCACACTGCCTCAAGGTCGATATCCAGGTATTGATGCGCAATGATGTCACGTAATCCAGCAATGTCTCGCCACGGGATAGCGGGCTCGGTCGAAAGCAGTTCTTGGGGTAGCCGTTTGACCATTTCTCCGATGTTTTCCAGCGCCTTAGTGACCGCCAATTGAATGAGCGATGATTCCACAAATGTTTCCAGGCCAGACTGCGTAAATTGTTCGATATGGCGAATATTGAGCAGAACGTGATTAAGATAGATCTCTGGAATTTTTGTCATAGACTCACAGCCTCGGCTAAAATGTGATCGCGCAGTGCGCCGACCAGGCTCTTTTCGGACACAATATCTACAGGCCGTTGTAGCAACTCTTCGAGATCCAATTTTAATCCGGCCATATCCACTAAGCTCCGTCCATCCTCCATTTGTACCAAAAAGTCGACATCACTATCCGGTCCCGCGTCACCTCGGACCATGGATCCGAATAATGCGATGCGCATCGTGCCTCGTTTCGCGGCGATGTCTAGTATGGTGTTCCGGACCGCAGTCAACTCTGCCGGGACGGATTTCGATTTCATCGATTTCTCCTCATAGAATCATCTAGGCCTAGAGCGATGCTACGCCAGCAGACAAGCTTATTCCCGGTGTGACTGGTTAAAGTATGCGGTGGTGGAGATGCGTTGTCAAATAGGGTAGGTACAACGCGGCCTCGAGGCCTGGCTATTCCAGCGGGTTTCTCTTGGGCCACGAACCCCTGCAGAACCGGACGTGCGCAATTGACGCATCCGGCTCCACAAAACACTCACACGCGATAGTCCCCAGACCCTTGAGTCACCCGGGGCGCCGGAACCAGGCGGTCCAACGGTGCACCCCCGTTGACTGCGGCGCTGTAATGGGTCATTTCACGCGCGACCGTAACTTGATGGCCCATTTCGAACCGCGCGAGAACGCTAAAGTGTAGAAAGCCGGGGGAGCATGTTCCTATCGACTCCCCCGGAGGCGGACACTATCCGCCGATAGAGAATTTAGCCGGCATCTGCTCCATGGTCATATGAAGCACCGTAGGTCCCTTGGCAGTCCAGACGGTAAGACTCACTTTCTGTCCGGGGACGGTCGCCTGCACTGCATTAAGCAAGTCCGTTTCTTGATAGATGCTGGTGCCGTTAAAGCGGGTGATGATGTCGCCCACTTTCACTCCGGCCAAGGCCGCTGGCGACTTAGGCTTGACCGCGTCCACGTACGCGCCCATGGTGACGGTCATATGCAATTTCTTGGCCTGGGCCGTCGTGGGCGGAGTAATGGCCACCCCCATGTAAGGCTCAGGCACGGTCTTTCCTGCCTCGAGATAGGGTAGAGCATGGTGAAGGGTCGACACGGGAATGGCAAATCCCAGGCCTGTGCCTTGCGTCGAGACGGCCGTGTTCACTCCGACGACCTGGTCTGCCAAGTTAAGCAAGGGCCCTCCTGAATTTCCGGGGTTGATGGCCGCGTCAGTCTGCAACATATTATAATATTGCCGAACTTGGCCGCCGCTGCTGTTGCCCGCTTGAATGGCCCGGTCCTCCGCACTAATAATGCCTAGCGTCACCGTGTGGCTGAGCGCCTCCGGGTTGCCAATGGCAATCGCGTACTGGCCCACATGGATGCCGCTATAGCTGGCCAGGCTCAAGGTGGGCAAAGGCCGATGCACGGAAACCTTTAAGACGGCTAAGTCTAAGTTGTAGCTCGCTCCGACCACCTTGGCAGGGACGGGAAGATGGGTACCTACCAACTTGACTCGAATATTCTTTGCCTGGTAGACGACGTGATCATTGGTCACAATATATCCGGATGGCGAGACAATGAAGCCAGAACCTAAGTACTGCGCCGAACTGGTTCCCTTCCCCGTCAGCGAAGGGGCTGGTGCCGTGTCGGTAATTTCAACCACTGCGGGATTAGCCCGAGCGGCCACGCTGGGTACGGTGTTGCCGGTAATCACCTGGCTCAGTTGGTCCTTCAGAGGCGCCGCATAAGCCGACGGTGACGTTTGCCACTGGTGGACCGTGGCGGTGCCGATGTAGGCGGCTCCGGAAAGGGCCAATAACGAGACGGACACAGTCAAAACCGATGAAAGTCTTAGAAATGGTTTCACCACAATTCCTCCCAGGGTTGTTTAACCTTTTGCTTGCTCACTTTCTATCATAAAGCCTGACGCTGCCGTTTCCAAACGATGGCCCAAACCCGTACAATTTTCAGTGGAATCTTATCCGTTCCAGCAACGTCATCACGGTGAATGCCTGGGCTTGGACAAGGCGCTCGGTATCGGCCATGGCGTGTTTTAGGGCCATGGGACCCGGTACAATACTAAATGCATAGGCATTTAGCGAACTGAGCCAGGATGGGCTCGCCAAGTCAATGCTCCCGGCCAGCACGACCGTAGGAACATTTAAACGGTGGGCATGAGCGGCGACGGTCGCCACCACTTTACCCGCCTTGGTTTGGGCATCCAGCCGGCCCTCGCCGGTCATGGCCAGATCGGCATGGGCCAGGTGCTCGTCCAACCCTATAAATTGAGCCACCTGTTCGGCTCCGGGACGCAAGTGACCACCCGCGGCAGAAATCGCCATGCCCATACCTCCGGCCGCGCCCGCCCCCGAAATCTCCACTAATCCTTCTCGCGGCGACTGTTCTTGTAAGACGCGCCCAAACGATGCCATCGCCGCTTCCATCCGCTCCAGGTCCTCGCTCCTGATCCCTTTTTGCGGTCCAAAGCCGCGCACGCTGCCAAGCTCGCCTAATAGCGGCACGGAAACATCCCACCAACCGACCAAGGGTTTGACGAGGGTTGACGGCAAGGCCTCTCGGACTTCAGCCAGGGAACGGGCCATTGGCGGCAAGCGTCTGCCTGCGCCATCATAAAATTGCCAACCGATCGCCTCCAACAGTCCCAAGCCTCCGTCCACGCATCCCGTGCCCCCTAGCGCTACCACCACCTCGGCGACTTGGGGATCGGCCAAGGCTCGTTGCACCAACTGTCCCGTTCCTAAACTGGTCGTCGCTTCCACGGTGGGGGGGCGCTGGCTCGCTTCGATGAACCCCGAGCCGACGGCAGCTTCTACGACCGCCATGGCACCTATGCGATCATAGTGGCCCTTGGCCGGGCGGCCAAAGGCGTCAACAATGTCCACAGGCACGCGCTCGCCTTGCCCTGAGAAAGCCCGGATCACGTCGGCCGTGCCCTCACCTCCGTCAGCCATCGGCAAGAGTTTGGCCGACGCACCGGCCCCAAAGACCCCCCTGGCCATCGCTTGGGCGATTTTTAGCCCATCGGGTCCTCCCTTAAACGCATCTGGCGCTATCACGACTCGCATCTTTGGACTCCCTTTCTATATCACGCGCTCTAATTTTTAGCTTCGTCAAAGGCCTGGGCAATTCCTGGCGCTCTCGCGCCGAGCCTAGCAGGCAAGATTTCAGGGGAAACGCGTTCCGTGGCTTCAGAAAACGCTTACAATAGGAGGTGCGCATGAGGGGCAAGAAAAAAGCCCTTCCAAATGACTCGGGCTGCGCGATGAGAGAGGGCAAAGCGGCTGGGGTCAGACGAGAGGAGGAGCGGGATCGACGGAGATTCCTGCGAAAACATTATGCAGCCATCATTACTTGCCAAATATCGCCATTTAACGGAGATCTTGCAGCCGATGGAGCGCGTTGCGGTGGCCTTCTCCGGAGGAGTGGACAGTACCACCCTATTAAAGGCTGCCGTTGAGACCTTGGGGCGTTCAGCGGTGCTGGCTCTCACGTCGGTCGCGCCCTCGGTGCCACGGCGCGAAGTAGAACAGGCAAAAACGTTAGCACAAGATATGGGCGTGCAACTCATTGAACTCTTGACCGACGAATTAGAAAACCCTTTATACCTCATCAACGACGCGAACCGTTGCTATTTTTGTAAAAACACCTTGTTTCGCGACTGCCTGACCGTCTCTCGGCAATACGGCATCGACCACGTGCTGTACGGTGCCATTTTAGACGATCTGGGCGACGTCCGCCCCGGGATGCGCGCGGCCCGCGAGCTCCACATCCGAGGTCCGCTGGCAGAGGCTCAATTTGAGAAAGATGACGTCCGCCAGTTGGCCCGCTATTGGCAGTTAAATGTTTGGGACAAACCTGCCAGCGCCTGTCTCGCCTCGCGCGTAGCGCGAGGGGTAAAGGTCACCGCTGAGACGCTGTCGATGGTCGAACGCTCGGAGGATTTTCTTCACGATTTGGGGTTTCTCCAGGTGCGCGTACGCCACCACGATGGGCACTCAGCACGTATCGAGGTGAACCCCAATGACATCCTTAGGGTGGCCGAGCGTGCCGAGGAGATTCACGCCTTTTTGCGCGGGGTAGGCTACCGCCATATCAGCCTTGACCTCGGAGGCTACCGCCAAGGTTCGCTGAATACTGAGCCTGTGACCGAAAGGAGTCTTTCTTAAAATGCCTTGGTTATATGTTGATGCAACCTTTGGGTTGAGCGGCGACATGATTTTGGCAAGCCTGGTCGACCTTGGCGTGGACTTGGCTCGCTTAAGCGAGCCGTTGTCCACCTTGATGCCCGAGCACTTCACGCTCACCCGCCAACGCATTCAGCAAAGCGGAATCCAGTGTACCTACCTTCAGGTAGAGTGCGATCGCAGCCATCACCATCGGAAGGCAAGTGACCTCAAAGCGATGGTGGCACAAAGTGATTTGGCAGCGCGGGCCAAAGAGCGAAGCGCCGCCATTATTGACGTACTCGCCGCGGCAGAAGCTCGGGTGCACGGGATTCGCCCTGACGAGGTCCAGTTTCATGAGGTCGGCGCCGTCGATTCCATTATCGATATGATTGGCGCCGCCATCGCTTTAGAAGAGCTTCAGATAGATGGCCTCGTCTTTTCTCCTCCGGCCCTGGGTCATGGCACCGTGGATTGTCAGCATGGCCTTTACCCTATTCCCGCGCCCGCGACGGCGTATTTGTTAGAAAAGGTTCCGCTGAGCAGCTTCAACGCCCCCGGGGAGCTTACCACCCCAACGGGTGCGGCCATCTTAAGGGCGCTGGCCGATTCGGTGGGATTTTTTTCCGGCGAGAAAATGCTAGCCATCGGCTATGGTGCGGGAACGCGCAGTTATCCCGACCATCCCAATGTCGTGCGCGCCATCTTATTTGAGCCCAAGGCTAGCGTTCATCCTAACCACCATCAACACGAACACACCGACCAGGTGTCACTCTTGTC
>JAJZZI010000141.1 GCA_021797635.1 Bacillota bacterium
GGAGCCCCCCTGTCGATCATCAAGCAATACATCGAGCAACAGGAAACACCGGATTGACCCCTCCGGGGTCAGCGCCTGATATCTCCGCCCTGAACGACGGAGTTTTACGGCGCATCTGATAAAACACAATGATCGGGGTGTTGGAAGGCGGCCGCCTTTTCCACCAACACCCCCTAGGCGAGTCCATCAAAGCTATCAATGGTTCTGTGCGAGCCACGTACCTTGGGTTGCCTGGGTTGCCCGTTATGTGGGAAAACCAGACGCTAGCTTGCAATCGACACACGACGGGCCTCTATGCTGATCGGAACCTCCACGGTCGGCGATGTGCAACCGTGAAACGGCCAGAGAAAATGGCGTCCTAGGCTGACGACGTCCTGCGATGTTCGGTTGCCCCGCCTGGGTGCCCTCTTCTAAATAAACTTTAAGTAAAAATCATTGACAACAGCATGCCGAAAGCCTGACAATCCACTACGTGGGCCGCGCCCAAAACCTTTCTAAGTATTTCTTATCGGATACCAATGGCGATTGCGTTCACGGTGCAAGGTGCATGTGAGCGTGGAGCGATGCCAAGAATAGCATCATGATCTTTACTTAGCGTCTTTGTTCGGCACACCCGTGCCGGAGAATTTTCGTGTGCGTTTGGGCATGACACAAAGGAGATTGATCATCACGGCGAACAACGATTCGCTTGGTTCCATTCGGCCCCTACCGCGCTTAACCCAGGGTGCGCTCAGCGCTTCTGAGGTCATCGCATCATCTTTGGCGAACGTGGCTCCGGCGATGAGTTTCATGTTCTCATTTGCGGTGATTGCGCAGGGCGCTGGCACCGCCAGCGGCTTGACGATTGCCATCGTGGCGGTGGCGATCTTGTTTCACGCGAACAGCATCGCACAATTTTCGGTGAAGATTCCCTCAAGTGGATCCTACATCACGTACATTGGGAAGACGTTTGGCCCCGTCGCTGGCGTGGTAACGGCCATTTTGGCCGCATTTGGATACATTGCGTCCACTGCCGGGCTCATGGCCGTGTTGGGAGGATGGACCGCGATTATCCTGGCTCATTTTTTCCATATTCATATCGCATGGGAAATGATTACCATAGCGTTAGTGGGGTGGCTCGGATTTCTGATGCTTCGCGGGGTCAAAATTTCCACGCGATGGCTCGTTGGCGGCTTCTTTTTTGAGATGGCTGCAATCGTCTTGATTAGTGTGTTAACCCTAGTGCGCCACCACGGCCCGCTTACGTTTGCGGCATTTAATCCCGCCGACTTAAAAGGTGGCTTGGCCGGCATCGGGGTTGGGTTTCCGATCGCCATTTGGATGTTTACCGGTGTGGGTAACTCCATGGGCTTAGCTGAGGACACCAAGAAGCCCCGAACCCTCATTCCCCGGGCGATATACCTTAGCCTGGGTTTTGCTGCCGTCGTTTATTTAGGCTTGGCATGGATTACCACTATGGCTCTAAACAACCGCGCAAGCTTTATTGCCAGCCAACCTGTACCACTAATCACCGTTGGAGCCCTTGTTCTGGGGCCATTGCTCATTGTCGCCTATTTGGCAGGATTTACGTCGACGTTAGCCGAGATTATTGGTGCAACCAATGGTCAGGCCCGGATGCTGTTTAGTGCAGCCCGTGATGGTCTCTTGCCTCATGCTCTGTCTCGCGTGAATCGGCGGCATGCACCTACCACGGCGCTGGCGGTATATTTAGGCTTTGGGCTCATGGCCACCCTCATCTGGGGCTTCTTTACGCCTCCGATCACGCTGTTCGGCTACTTGGGCTCACTGGCAGGAATACCCATAGCCCTCATCTATATGGCCGTTAATGTTGCCGTCCCCGTATATTACCGTCGTCACCATCGCCGGGACTTTCGATGGACGACGCACGTCGCATGGCCTCTTTTGGGTACCCTAGTCATGATCCTGCCGCTGGCGGCGATGGCCGCCCCAGGTCAGAACCCTCCCTATTCTTATTTCCCCATCCTGGTCGTTGGCGTGGTCGTGGCTGGACTCATCTACGCCTGGTATTTAGTGCACCAGAAGCCCAATTTGGGCCAGAACATGGGAACTGTTCTGGCGGATGATGGGTACGACGATGGCCAAGATCATGAGGAACTAGGTCGGCGCAACATGGGCTAGGTTGAAAGGGCTTCGGGAGGTCTTGCCCACGCGGTCTTCGTAGAATGGTGCGTCTCGGGTGGCCAGCGAGCCGCGAATCGACGCGAATCATGGGGCCAAGGAGCCTTGCCCGATGTGTCAGGGCTCCTTGGTTTACGGCTAAGAGTCCGCGAGTCGAAACAGAGACTGTCACAGACATCAGATCGGAAATTGGCCTGAGGGGTAATCGAACCAGACATTTGACTGTAGGATCGTGCCCCTATCGCAGGGGTGTGGCGTTTCGCTACCCCTTTGGTCGAGATCGCAGCATCTTGGGGGTCATGGTGGGGTTAGCACTCAAGAAACGCTGTTGTTCGATGGGCGGTTGCGCGGACAATGGCGTGGCCGTTATCCGAACAAACCCTTCGACGCAGTACTG
Organism: Bacillota bacterium; assembly: GCA_021797635.1. Taxonomy (GTDB): domain Bacteria; phylum Bacillota; class Sulfobacillia; order Sulfobacillales; family Sulfobacillaceae; genus JAJZZI01. The sequence goes on from JAJZZI010000141.1 coordinate 2,537, forward strand.
TATAGCATGTTCCGATGCGGTTAGAAGTTGTCTTGTTCGGGACAGCGCTGTACGGCCGCAGGCCATTATGCCAGACTTTTTGATGCACTTGATTGACAAGACTCGTCGCGCATGTGGCGGCTAGGTGGATACCAATAGCCCCGTGCCCACCGAGCAAACGAAAGTGTCTCACCGGATGAAACGGTCGTAGCGCTATAAACAGGCAACGGTCGTGGTCAGACGTAACAACGGGCGCCGCGCGAGTGGCATCTTCGTGGCGATCTAGAAAGTCCTCACAAGGTTAGACGGTGATGTACGTTCAGCGGCGAAGTCGGAACACGAACCTCTGGGATGGGAGCGCCCTGGGATTCTGCTCGTCCATTAGGAGTTGAGGGAATTGCCTATTGGCGGTGGCGCGCCGACGTTCGATAGTAGGCCGAAAAGACGCAGGGTTGCTCCCTGAGTCAACAGATCGACTGGGGCGCCCGGGCTATTCAGGCCCGTCCAGTTTTCGCCATAGATGCCACTGGCCAACTGATCATAACGAAGTGCCAACAATCCCTGACGTTCGATGGGAGTGAGCCAAGCGAGGTTATGCGTGGCCTTCCACAGTAGATCCAATCCCCGTAAGTAAATGACATTGAAGGGTGCGTTGGAGGTTCCCGCGTTTTCCACTAACACTCCCGTAAGCGGGTCAACGAAGGCCGTCAAGGACGCCACCGCCAACTGTTGTGCGCGAGCTAGATACGTCGGGTTGCCCGTAGCCTCGTAGAACAAGACATCTGCTTGCAAGATCACGCCCGTATCGTAGGTGTACGGCGTGCCGCTTACGGTGCCGGTCGGGCTCATAAGGTCCTCGTAGAGGCCGTTCAACGACCGCATATACGTACGGTCCCATTGAGAGACGATGGACGCCCAGGTCAAATAGCTCGGATTTTTGGTTGCTAAGTATGCGCGCAAGAGCGCGTCAAGAAAGCTCCCCGTCGAAGTTTGTGTCCTTGGGCTTTCAGAATTGACGTTCCAATTCTCGCCGCCGGGCGGTGGATTGGTCTGATTCCATCCGCTTTGGAGGAAGATTAGGTCTTGCTCGGCGGCACTTAGATATTGCGGATTTCGGGTGTCCTGATAAGCGCGCAACAAATCAAGTGTGGTCCAACCGTTATCGTCGTAATAGGCAGTGCCGCCGCCAAGACTAGCTACATACGATTCATAGCCGGGCGGAACAAGCTTCGAGTCGTAATATGCGCCTAGCCCTTTGAGATCGTGACTAAGCACCGTGCTCAATGTCTTTACGCCGAGTGCCTGGCCACTTGCCGCCACGCCTGCCATCGCTTGTGTAAAGGGAAACAAATATGAGTAGGGGTTCTGTCCGGAACTAGCGCTTGAAAGTTCGCGATATAAGTCCGTACCGGGCACGCTGTAAACGGATTGCATGGCTTGGTAGAGTGCCTGGTCAGCAGTTTGATAGGTTGGAGGGGAGGTGACGGTAGGCGACAGGCCTTGGGACAGCCAGTTCCATAAGAACTGGGTGACGGAGGCGTGGTCTTGGGAATGGTTCGCCAAGTTCAGAGTAGTCAATGCAATCCGGCCTTGGCCCACTTGGGCCCCTACGGCAACGGGCACTGTGGTCGAGCCTAAGGGCGCACCGATTAAAGTTTGATAGCCGGGGTCCAGGCTATAGTAGGCTGACGCGGCGTTAGTCCAGGGGAGCGTTTGACTTGGCCAAAACACTTGGTTGATGGGGGTGGGTGTTAATTGCACGGACAGCGACCCCGACAGGGGAACTGGCCCTTGGTCCCCTAAGTCCAGAAGACGGCCACCCTTCTGGATCCATTGATTCAGGGAACTTTCATTCTGGGAGAAGGCAGCCTTGTAGCCATTATGATCGGAAAAACCGTTGGCTGAAACCACCACGACTTGGAATGTGTTAAGACTAGGCCAGAGATCGGCTAGGGGATAGTAGGTTTCAGCGTGATTGGGTTTATACCAAAACAGGCTGACCTGATAGCCCATCTGGGTTAGTTGCCATGCCGCATTTAATTCCAAACCGGCTTCATTGCTAGTGTTGGTGGCGGGGTCCGCGCTAGATACCGTGGTCTCAGGATTACTTACGACAACAGCCACGCGAATGCCCCGTTGCATAGGAATGGCAGGATCGAGCGAAGCCACCGCGGGCGCCGAGATGGTCGATTGCGACGTCTGAGCGGTCTTCCAGCCAAACCCGATTTCCTTGGCTCTCAAAAGATCGTCGGTGGCCACCAGATAATGGGCGGTGACCGAAACACTCGAAGCGTTCGGCCCGCTGGCAAATCCGCCCGTCTCCGGGCCCACCGGTGGATGGGCAGAGGTTCCAAAACCTCCGTTGGTGTTTTGAAGCGTCATCCCGTAGTTGTATTGCATTTCAGCCATGTCGGGTAGTTGCGCATTTACGCTAGCAATGACATCGTTAAACGTACTGACGCCGTCTGTCCAGTCCATGCCCGAGTAGTACCCCGGCCCCAGTTTAGCTCCGTACCCTTGATAGGCAAAACTGAGATCTGCCATCGCGCCGACTTGCCTTTGGGCAGACACGGGGCTGGCATTCAAGTTCCACGTGGCGGATGCCAAGAAGTCTGAAGTGTTCACTCGACTAACACCGTTGTCGGTGGTCAGACCTTGATTCGCCTGCTGGGCCATGCTGATCCAACGTTGGGCGATGGGCCCACCGATTAGGGACGCCGCTTGACGCAAGGAGGTAATGGCCACCGCATTGTCTTCGGCAGGACCAGCTATGGTCCCTGGATTGGCGAACGTTTGCCAACCGGGCAGCACAAATCTTCCGAGGGCGTCCGCCCCCTTCGTGATAGCCGAAGTTAGTTGAGAGTCAGCAACACGCTGATAGCGTGCGACCTGGTCGAGAGCCCAGAGGACGTGGGCCGTTGCGCCTAGGGTGGGGATATTGGCTGGATTGAGCGTTTGATTCCATCCTCCGGCGGGGTTCTCGGATCGCACCAGGTTTTGCGCAATGGCGCTAGCCAGAGGCAATTCTCCATTTTCCGCCAAGGCGACCGCTGCCCACGCGCAACTGGTAGCCGAAGCGGGTTGCCCGTTTCCGGACGTTACGGATCCATTCGAAGAAACTTGCCCTTGTAGGTAGGCTATGGCGTTTTGATAGGCCAGCGCATAGCTGGGTGGATTGGAGGCCAGTAATTGAACGGGCTGAGTGGATGCGCCGGAAAGAGACGAGGCGGGACTTGGACGGGAAGATAAGGGAGGAGCAGCCATTACCGAGCCTCCACCAAAGACAAGAAGCATCGACGCAAGCCATCCTACGGAGGAGCGTAGCCACATATGTAAATCCCCCTTACGTATGGGTGTAGAGGTCTTTATGTTCTGCACAGATGTTGGCGCTCCCAAATTTAGCAAAATATTTCGGTATAGTCAATATACTTAGGTAGAACAGAGTATATTTAATTGCATTCATCACAGCGACAAACGAATAACATCGTTCCGTCAACGAATCA
>JAJZZI010000207.1 GCA_021797635.1 Bacillota bacterium
ACTGGTCTTTCCCGAACGTGGAGTCCCGTTTAAGATGACAATCTGTCCTGGGTTGGCTCCCTCTTGCATGCGCGTTTCTCCCCTCCGACCACGACGTTTGGCAAGGCCATGGGAAAAGCATACCCGGTCTTAAGCGTAGCCCATCGCGGTCGTCTAAATTTGCCTAACCCGCTTTTTCCATCAAGCTGCTTCCATGTCATTTGCAGAAGTTACTGACCCGGTGGAGCACGCGGCAGAAGGCTGCTTCCGTGAATTCGACAAAGGCACCATGGCCGCCTCCCGGATCCATCCGGGATGAGCGTTGGTTGCCGATCGGAGTGGGCGTTGTTGGGCCACGTCAACTCCAATCTTTTGCGGCCTCAGCCCTTCAAAGATTGCCATGGATATGAACGCTTAAGAGGCCTCGGTATTTTGACGCGGTGGTAGCGTGAAGCGCGGGATGAAAATCTGGGCCAAAGGACCTATCGAAAGGGCATAGAGAAGCGTTCCCCAGCCAACATTCACCCAGCCTGCAACAAGTACCGTCACCTCCACCGTTGTGCGCACAAGCCGCAGTGATAGGCCGCGCGCCGCAAGCCCGACCATAAGGCCATCACGCGGTCCTGGACCCAGACCCGTCTCCGATATAACAGCCGGTGACCACTCCATTGAGCGCCACTCCTAAAAAAAGCACGACGATGCGGGCCACCAGACCCGTCGGCGGCGCGACATGGGCAAGGATTAAGTTCATCACGTTGCCGATCACGAGGACATTCAGGAGCGTGCCTAGACCTGGCCGCTGTCTTAGCGGGATCCACAAAAACAACACCGCGACCCAGAATTGCCCAAGTTCCGATGGTGAGGCCCGTGTGAAGGGCACGGCCTTGTTGAAAGACGTCCCATGGATCAATGCCAAGGTGCGCCAAAACCAGGAGGGAATCGCTGGCGCCATAGAGCACCAGCCCGGCCAAAAGCTGGGCAACCCGCCGCCTCAAGCGATCTCGCATCGCAGGTGGAACAAACACCAAGGCAATTGGCGCCAAAGCTCGAACCACAAGACACCCCCTCAAGGGCCTGGACTGTAGTCAATGTCGACCTGAAGGCTATTATAGGGAGATTGCTTTAATAAACACCAGTTAATTTTCTACCCGTTTCCCATCAGCACATCAGGTGGGGCGCCACGCCCTAGCGTTAACCGCAAAAAAACAGCCGGTGGTCTCGATGGCCGGGAGTTGGACCACCCACCTTCGCTTCAAGAGGCGCTGCAAGTCATAGAGTTCTCCGCGGGTCAGCGGTCTTTTGTTCAGCACTTTTCACGAAAACGCTAGCGATGGGCAAACCAAAGCATTTCCGGAAGCAGGATAGCGGGCTATCCGCCGCCACCCGATCGCTAATGGTGAGCATGGCTAGGAGAGTACCACGAATTTGATTTTTACCGCGACCATCCGCGACTCCTCACCCGTGTTCTCGAGGAAATGAGTGTGGACCCAAGCGAAAAAAGAGACGCAGAGTCGCTGGCAACGACATGAGGGGTCGTGAACGACCTCAAAACCCGGTCAGAGGGACAAGAGACCGCCTCGTCCCTCACCGGATGCTGACGGTCTATCGCGCGAAACCTTTCTTGGCCCCTGGGCCCTTCCCTTGCGTACTCTGGCAAGCCATAGCACCTTACGTCACGAAATTTGGTTGTATCACGGTCTCTCATACGTTAAACCCTGCGTAATCCTCAGTGTTTACTCTGATATTTCGTCATACCGCGATTGTGCAGAGGCTGTCGAGGGTAATTCGGGGGCCTTAGAGGTGACCCCTGTCCTTAGCAAGGATGCGCCAGACTTTCCGCTCTATTAATCCGGATCGCAACGCAAAGGACCGTCTCATGGCATACGATCCCGAAGGCGCGGATCAACGTGCGATGGGCTCCATGCGAATGATTGAACCATTTCGATGCTGAGCGAAGCGTCAGCGTTCAACGACAGCGCGCATTCCGCGTCAGCCGTGAAATGGGGATCCCCTGCTGCTTGCCGCTCTTCCGCAAACCCCGCAGACGTGGGCCGATATCGTACACGCGCAATCGCTCAGCGTTACGTCCATGGGCTTAGCTCGTTCCGCCTTCTCGGAAGATTACGGCGCTACCACTCTCACGACACCCGCCCTAAACCGCGATCGACATTGATTTGATGGGTAAAGCCCCATCTATGGCAAACTATAGACAGGCAATCGTTTCATGAAGCCCCTTGGCGAAACGCTACCCGGGGTTAATCATCTGTACTCGCACCGCAACAGGCTATGGCATATAGGGAGGCAAAGCGGCATGGATCAATTTCAAGCGTTAGTCGTCGATACCCATCCTGCGTTCTCCGTATCGATTCACAAGCTTCGGTTAGAAGATCTTCCAGCCGGAGATGTGGTGATTCAAGTGGCCTATTCCTCTGTCAATTATAAAGACGCTCTCGCCACCAGGGCCGACGGACAGGTTGTGAAGAAGTACCCGATGGTTCTCGGTATTGACTTGGCGGGCGTCGTGGTGACGTCGTCGACCCCGAAATTTCACCCAGGCGATGAGGTTTTAGTAACGGGCTATGACCTTGGCATAGCTCACTTTGGAGGCTTTAGCGAATTTGCGCGAGTGCCGGCGGATTGGGTCATCCCCTTGCCGCACGGGATGGAACTTCTCGATGCGATGCGACTCGGAACCGCCGGCCTGACGGCCGCTTTGGCGGTCGATGCACTGGAATCTCATCACATTTCTTCCGGTCCGGTTCTCATTACCGGAGCCACGGGCGGAGTTGGTAGCCTGGCTTTGAACATTCTCGCGGATCGAGGTTATGAGGTCATTGCTAATACAAGAAAAGCACATGCCCATGCCTATCTCTATGACCTTGGCGCAAAGCGGGTCCTACTTCCCATTGAGACGGGGGCGACTGCTACGCGTGCCTTGGATCATCAGCAGTGGGCGGGAGCGGTAGACTCTGTAGGCGGCCACCTGCTCGAGTATCTGCTAAGGACGACCCGTTACCGCGGAGCCATCGCGGCGTGTGGTATGAGCGGGGGAACTCACCTGTCCACCACAGTATTTCCCTTTATCCTTCGAGGCGTTAGTCTGCTAGGGATTGATTCGGTGTTATGCCCCTACAACCATCGCATGCGATTGTGGCAACGATTGGCGTCGGATCTCCGTCCGTCTCAGTTGTCGAGGGTAGCGGACCGGATAGTCGACTTGCATGATTTGCCGCTTATCCTTCGTCGACTGCTTCAGGGCGATAACATCGGGCGGGTTGTCGTCCGATGCGCCCCTTAGGTCCAAGACCATGCTTAGCAAAAGCAAGATCGCGTCCTGGATCACCGACCATGGGCCTTAACGGCAGAGGCCGCTTTGGAAGAGTGCCCGATTGCATACCGCAGAGCCATCGGACGACGAGACTTCGAGTGCAATGGCGTAGCGCCCCATGTTGGCCATCTTCCTATGGCCAGACCTGGTCGAGAAGGTGCACGCGCGAGTAGGTAATCCCCCTTGGTTTGACAAGCATTTCCCTCCCATGTCAAAATACGATCAGGATAATTTAAGAATGCTCGTACTAGAGATCGCGAGGCACCCACGCGTTGTTGGCTAGGCCGCGTTCCATCACTTACCGGATCCTTATCACGTGCCTTCTCGCCATGGGTTTAGCGGCGGGATTTTTTGACTTGCGACAGCGCATCATTGCGGCGCAAAACCGATATACCTATCGTTCGGGGGCAGCCGAGCTAGTGTTAACCTCCTCTGGTCGATTATGGGATACCCACTTCCAACAGCCCTTAAAGGACTATAGGAATCGATACCACTACAATGGGAGTGAAAGTGCCCAGCGCCGCTTTGTCACTTGGTCGAAAGGCCTTCTTAATATCGGGGTCAATCAATCTGGAATACCTGCCTTTAAGGGCCTCTTTGCGGTGACCGAGCCTAGCTTCCCTGCCGGCAGCTTTGTCGAAACTTCGATGAAACCCATTCGCGCTGTCCCTCAATCAGGGCAAGTCGCCGAAACCATTGTGGCCGTGCAAACGGCCACAACCCACGAAAATGCCGAAATCAATTATGTCATTGCCGCCTTGACCCAAATTTCTAGCGCCGACCTCTTGCAGCTTGGTTATGCCAATGGAGTATATGCCCATGCCAAGACCTTCATCTTGCGAAATTACCGCGCCCCTCACCTCTTGACCACCGTCTCCAAAGAGCCCGTGACAATTAGCACCAACGGTCTTCACGATTTAAAAATTTGGTTGGGCAGTCAATTGCTGCTAAACCAAAGTCGACTTGCCCTGCACATCATCCCCCCGTTTCAAGTCTATCTTGAAGTGCAGTCGAAGGGGTTAAGATACGCCGCACGATTTCACAGCCTCCTCATCTACCGTTCAAACCACGTGGCCATAAAGGGGCTGCCTCGCGGCGCGCACATCCAGGTCCTGGGATCCCATGGAACGCGACTAGCCCAAGGAAGATCAGGCCATCATCCCTTCCTCATCGGTTTGAGACCCCCGCAGTTACAAAGGTGGGCTACGATATCGATCACGGTCGCTGACCATACGACGACCTTTCGCCATGTTGCCCTGGCAGGAGGCGACACCTATGCCTACCATGGCTAGCCGCTGGCGGGAACCAGCATGAGCATCCATACCGTATCCGCTCAAATCGCCTTGCCCTGGACCCTGGAGCTGATGGCGGTACTACGCGTTACGCTGGCGATTAGCGTGCTTGCCGTGCTTTGGCCGCATAACCGTCTACGTCCTCTCGACGAAAGCAGTCCGGGTCCCTATCTTCTGGCCAGCGCGTCGCTGATGGTCAGTTACTGGGTGCTGGCGGGGGTAGTCCTAGTGGCCCTACATCTCCTCAATTTCGTGACGATTCTCGCCATGGCTTTACTCCCTCGACTAGCGGGCCGACGCTACGTCCATTCTCGCTACCAATTACGGTGGGATGTACAACTCTTTGTGGCCGGTTTGGACGCCATGGCGCATCCATCCTTGCTGCTGCACTCCTTGAAAGCTTACCTGGTAAACCTTAAAACCCTGCGTCATCCCTGGTCTAAACGATGGCAAAAACCCTCCCTGATAAGCGCCGTGGCCTTCATCGGCGTGCTGGCGGTGTCGCTTTGGCTGCGCCTGGCGACGGTATTCGCCAATGCCGCTCCGGCCTATCGGAATGGGCTACAAAATATGGATTGGACCAACGCCTTGGCGCACAATCGCTGGATGGTCGGGGGCCATCCCATCCCGCTCGGTTCCTTTATGCTGCTTGCGGAAATCTCACGCGTGGATTTCGTCAACCCTTTGATGTTAGAAAAGTTGGCCGCTAGTCTCGTGTTTTTGGCGACGGCATCTGGACTCGCCGCCGTAACCTGGTCGATGAGCCGTAGTATGGCGGCGAGTCTCGCCGCCATCACGGCATTCGGGGTTTTTCCAAACTGGTTGCCCATACCTCTGGTGCGAGAGTTGGCAGTGGGTCCGGCGGCGCTGGGCATGATGGGCGTAATCCCGACCTTTTGGCTTATGTATCAGGCCATGCGCACGGGTCACCGGGTGTATGGTGCCGCATCTTTAGCCTTAGTCCTTTTGGCCGGTGTCACCAACTTCGATGCGGGTATCTGGACGGCCGCAGCAGCCCTTATCGCCTGGATAGCCGCTTGGATAAGCCATCATATTCCCGTAAGCCGTGGGCTGGGATGGCTGGCCAGCTTGTGGATGGCATGGATGGCCTCGTCGATTCCCATGCTCCTTCAACGTCTGCTTTCGCACCAGTGGGCGCTCACCTCGACCATGTTCCCTCTACCCTCTTCGGCGCTGCACGCGCCCCAGTTATCTCTATTCGAACTTGTGCTCGTCGCTGGCGTGCTGGCCTGGGCCCTTATCCGCATTTGGATCGAAGACTATGGAGTTGCTGTCGGAGTCCTGTTGCTATTGGTGCTGGCCCTATGTCTGCAAGAGGCTCCTGTTTTCATTCCCTTGCATATTGCC
>JAJZZI010000093.1 GCA_021797635.1 Bacillota bacterium
CTTTCTCGCGGCATCGATCTTGGCCGGAGGCCTGGCCCTGGCCTTGCGGGAGCCCTCTCTTAGCGGATCCGCACAGTCTTCCTTAGGTCTGACCCTTGTAGAGACTTGGGTGGGGTTAGTGCTGGTCGGATGGCTCGGACCGAAATGGCTTGCGCGTTCGCGAGTCGATACCAGCCGAAGCACTGAACTTGAAGTGCAAGTGGCAGGCGTTAGGACGTCGATGCGCGTACTGTGGGACTCAGGAAATCTTCTTAGGGATCCCGTGCTAAAGCGGCCCGTAATCATTGTAGAGCTACAAGCTCTTTGGCAGGCGTTGCCGGAAGACCTTTTGGCTTGGAGTTTGGCCATCTTGGATGGACGATTGGAGAACGTTCCTGCTCGATGGATGGGACGCGTGGGCGTCGTCGAATTTCATTCCATCGGAGGTGCAGGCAATATCCCCGTCGTCCGACTCGATGCGGCGAGGACGTGGCAAGCGTCCTCAGGATGGGTGGATTTGGTGCCAAGCATGGTGGGATTGGTATCTCGCCCCGTATCCCAAGAGGGCAGGTACCAAGCCTTGGCGTCGCCAGATTGCATCGTGCAAGCTAACCGCGAAGGAGTGATGGGCGCGTGATCGACACGAATAACCACTGGCAGGTGCGAACATGGAGCAAACGGGCAAGGAGTCTTGCTCACCAATGGACGCGAGTTCAATTAAACATCTTGGATCGGGCCATCGGGGCGCTTCGTCAAGGATTTGAGGAGTGGTGGAGGGACGGTGGGGAAGCAGACGTTCATTACGTCGGTTCCAGTGAAGCCTTGCCCCCGCCCCTGTCGCAAACGGAAGAAATTAGCCTGTTAAGCCAGCTAAACGATGGGCAAATGACCGCCAGAGCCGTCTTGATTGAGCGCAACTTGCGGTTGGTGGTGTACATTGCGCGAAAGTTTGAGAATACCGGGGTTGGCATCGAGGATCTCGTGTCCATTGGCACCATTGGGCTGATTAAGGCGGTGAATACGTTCAATGTAGAAAAGCGGATTAAGCTGGCCACCTATGCTTCCAAGTGCATCGAAAATGAAATTCTGATGTATTTGCGAAGAAATTCGAAAACCCGTTCCGAAGTGTCATTTGATGAACCGCTGAATGTGGATTGGGACGGAAACGAACTCCTATTAAGTGATGTGCTAGGCACTGAAGGGGATATCATCTACAAGCGCATTGAGGACGAGGTGGATAAGAATCTTCTCAAGAAAGCCTTATCCCATTTGTCCGGTCGGGAGCGCCGAATCATGGAATTACGCTTTGGTCTCTTGGACGGGACCGAGCGCACTCAGAAAGAAGTCGCGGACACGCTTGGTATCAGCCAGTCTTATATATCGCGCCTAGAAAAACGCATCATCAAGCGGTTGCGCCGAGACATTCACCGCATGGAATAGAGGAGGAGGGTGCAGTGGAAGACCCGCAATTTGATCGGTTAAGGCAGGACGCATACAAAAGACCTCTTCGTCATGGGTCATCTCTCGAGGGAAGGACCAGCGAGCTCAACCGTTTTACTGCGATCAGGTATGAAAGAGCCTAAACAGGGCGCTTACGGCGATTCTTGGATCCCTCTCGGATTCGACCGCCACTGATCACGAAATGCCTGCCACTGAGCATCGGACGACGCGTCTAACAGGGCCGCTAGGGAGAGCTCAAAGCTATGCAATTGCGCTTCGTCCCACCAGCCGCGGTGGATGGCGTAGCGGGAATACACTAAAGCCGTGGTCAGCACATCGGTTTCGCAATAGGCGCGAATGGTCTTGAGGTCGCCCGCCGCATAGAGCTCGGCGACCTGGCTACCATCCACGCCCAGTTTTCCGGGAACACCCAGCAGCAGGGCCATTTCATCAAGTTTAGCCCGCGTGCTTGCCCCATAAAAAGACAGCACGTCCATCAAGTCGATGTGGCTCTCCTCGTCATAGCGCTTGCGGTATCCATGGTAGGGTTCGCCATGGAGGTAAAAGGCGGGAGCGGCGATGCCATGGACCATCGCGCGGTAGACCAACACCGGAAGATCAAATCCACCCGAATTCCACCCTACCAGTTGCGGATGCCTCTCACTCACAATCTTAAAGAATTCGCGCACGAGCTCCGCCTCAGACCACGATGGCTGGCCCAAGGCTGCCAAGCGTTGGATCACTCCACTAGGGTTTATCCAGGCTCCGGCGATGGCCACGATTTGCTGAAACAGGGGTTTGACGGCGGTCTCATCGGACGACTCGATCAACGGGATGGTTTCGCAGTCGAATACCAAGACGTGTGGCATGGCAGGATCCCTTCTCGGTGGCGAATGACTTGGGCTTAGTTCATTTTGATCATACTACCATTTCATGCGGGATGCATTTGGCGACCCCGGGCCAAGGAGTGGCCCCGGCAGAGATAGGTATCATGCTGGTGGTTGGACGATCGATATGAAGAGTCGACCGAAATGACTATTAAATGCGGATATGTACGAACATATCCTTTAAGATGATATAATTCACGGGGTAAAGTATGACATGGATGTAGGGAGTGATGGGGTACATGAGAAACCAATTGTGGGTACGCCGGGTCTCCTTGGCTGCCGCTTCTGCCTTTCTAATCATGGGCTATGGGACGCCGACCTTGGCCGCATCTAAGACGACGACTGCCGCTAAGGTCACCGTGATTTCCTCGAAAATCGAGAGCACGGTGGCTCCCACGGCGCTCGGCATGAATGTCGCCACCTGGGATCCCTTCTTGTATAGCAAGGCCGTACCGGCGCGCCTGCAGTCATTAGGTATCCAGCTTCTAAGGTGGCCCGGAGGATCGTTTAGTGACACCTATCATTGGGCGACCCAGCCAGGGGCGCTTAGTCAATTTGGCCAGTTGATGCATCATGTTCACTCCGGGGGCATCGTGACCGTCAATTACGGCACGGGCACACCCAGCGAAGCAGCGGCCGAGGTGCGCTACGCCAATGTGACGCATCATTATGGCATCAAGTATTGGGAAATCGGCAATGAAGTCTATGGGGACGGTGCCTACCAAAATGTCACCTGGGAGGCGAACGTGAGGCCCAACAAAGGGCCAGCCGCCTATGCCCGCAATGTGTTGAAATTTGCCCGTGCCATGCGAGCGGTCGATCCCAACATTAAAATTGGCGTGGTCCAAACCGTGCCTGGCGTGTGGCCCAGTGGGATTCCCCCATATTGGGACCGCACCGTACTGCCGATTGTCGGAAAGGCTATCAATTTTGTCGTGCTTCACTGGTACCCCCAAAATCCCGGTCAAGAAAATGACCAAACGCTACTTCAAGATCCCAATGCCATTCCCGGATATATGAGCACGATGAAGCAGTATCTGCGCCAATATGCGGGATCCAACGCCAAGCACATTCAAATTTTGGTCGACGAAACCAATAATGTGTCGAGCCAGCCCGACAAACAAACGGTGAGTTTGGTCAATGCCCTGTTTCTGGCCAAGGATTACAACACCTGGCTCGAAAACGGGGCTGCCAATGTCAGTTGGTGGGATCTTCACAATAGCAGGGTCAATGCCGCCGATGAATCGTCGTCGCTCTACGGTACGGCGACCTATGGAGATTATGGGGTTCTCTCCGTAGGAGCTCCGGGCGAGCCTGCCTTGAACAGGCCCTTTCCCGCCTACTTTGGCTACCGTTTGGTGCATTTCCTGGTCGCTCCTAAGGATCAATATGTGGCTTCATCGAGCAATCAGCCCTTGGTGTCTAGTTACGCAGTGAGAGGCGTGCAAGGCACCATGCAGTTAATGTTGATTAACACCAGTCGCAGTGCGACCTATCAGATAACCTACCAGGGATTAAAGGGCTGGCTGGGGGCACCGGCCACGGTCCGATTTTATGGAATGGGCAGTAGTCAACTAGCCACGCGCTTCTCGCACTTTACCGGCCAGATCAAAATCCCACCCTACTCGATTACCGAAGTGACATTGGCTCGGCCAATCAAATAACAACCCGCTAAGGAGTCGTACGCTATGGCAAAATCATCGTGGTCAAAGACGTTAAGTGTGGTTGTTGGAGCCGGAGTTTTCAGCCTCATCGTGGGCCTATCGGCTGGGGAGCGGGTGAGACCTGTCACTCGGGCCAGGGTAACCGTTTCGACGTCTACCCTCGAAAGTCGGGTGTCGCCAACGGCTCTTGGCGTGAATACGTCGATGAACGATGGGAACCTATACACGAGTGGCGTGACCGCTCGCTTAAAGTCGCTGGGCGTGAAGCTTCTGCGCTGGCCCGGAGGGTCTTTTGCCGACACCTTTGCTTGGTCCACTGAGCCGTTTGCCTTGGAGCAGTTTGGGGGCTTGCTGCAGCAGGCGAAGGCTCAGGCAGTGATCACGGTGAACTATGGCAGCGGTACGCCCGCACAAGCCGCAGCAGAAGTGCGCTTTGCGGACGTAACGCACCATTACGGCATCAAGTATTGGGAAATCGGCAATGAACAGTATGGCGATGGCGAGTATCAGCACAACGCCTGGGAGGAGAACTTTCGGTCGAAGCTTGGTCCCGCAGCCTATGCCAAAAACTCCCTTAAATTCATCCGGGCGATGCGAGCAGCCGACCCTGCGATTAAAATCGGAGTCGTGGCCACCATTCCTGGAGTGTGGCCGAGCGGCCTCAAGCCCTACTGGGATCGCACCATCCTTCCCATTGTCGCCAAACACATCAACTTCGTGGTCTTGCATTGGTACCCTAATGACGCTCCTGTGAGCAATGCGGTGCTACTTAGGCAGCCGGCAGCCATCGGTGGATATATGGCGACGTTGAAAGCCTATCTCCAACGCTTTGCCGGTGCCTATGCGAAGCACATCCAGATCTTTGTCGACGAGACCAATAATTCCAGCATTTCCAACTCCCAAACGATCAGCGTGGCAAACGCTCTATTTTTGGCTAAGGACTACAATAACTGGCTAAAGAATGGCGCAGCCAACGTCAGCTGGTGGGATTTGCACACGGCACAAGGTAATTTCACCACGTCTGATCCTGGATTCGGCTTGATTTCGGCGGGACTGGCCGGACAGCCGCCCCTCAATGGACCCTTGCCGCCTTATTTCGGGTTTCGTTTGGTTCATTTCTTAGTGGCCCCGGGTGATTCCTATGTCGAAGCCAAAAGCAGCCAAGCACTATTGACGTCATATGCCGTCAAGGATCCACAGGGCGGCCTGGGTTTGATGTTGGTGAACACGAGTCCTACGCAGAGCTACCGAACGTCGATTGCGGGCGTTCGCGGCTTCGATGGTGCGACCGCGACGGTACGCCTCTACGGGCAGGGCAGCAAGCAGATCGCTACCTCCTCCATCAAATGGACGGGAAGCGTGACCTCGCCTCCCTATTCCATCACCGAAATATCCATCTCCAAGAAGAAATGACGCATGTGGATCACCGTGCCTCGCCAAATGGACGATATCCTCGGTAAGCTTGGGTAATATGGGCAGGTTGAGGTGCGTGCTAGGGGACTCCCTCCCAGGGGTCCCCTTCATGGCGTGCTCGAAATGGGATGACCGTTTCCGTTAGCTTTGACCAAGGATGGCTCGCGCGGCCGAGAATATGCGAGAAGGCGAGGTAAGTCAGCGGAAAACCTCCGGTCGAACGAACAGAACGTGCCTCAAACGGGAGGCCCGTGGAGCAAACCTCCGAAATATTACCGCCAACGGCATACATCGTGAGCCTCTGTTCACGACCTCTTATGGGTGGCCTCTAAGCAGTGGATGGTGGAACACGAGACCCCCCAACCCTACCGAGCGAAGACCATTCGTTCCAACTTTAAGATGCTGGACCAATTGGCAACGCTACATCTCGATTTGACCACATGCACCCGAAGGCGCCCGCGCCGCTCACTCGCGCCGAACCTGCCGCCTGCTCCAAGGCAATCCCTTCGCTAAACGCGCTCTTTTCCCGATCCGCTTGAACACAAGATGGTGAAAGATCCGCCTGG
>JAJZZI010000233.1 GCA_021797635.1 Bacillota bacterium
GGTTCTGGCGAATCTTGGCCACGGTTTTGCGCCCGATCATCAAGGCCTTAAGAACAGCACCCACTTCCGAGCGCATCAGGGTCACTTCAGCCGTCTCCGTGGCCACGTCACTGCCGCTGGCAATGGCCATCCCAACAAAGGCGAGAGCAAGGGCTGGGGCATCATTAGTCCCGTCGCCGACCATGGCAACGCACCCGCCACCCTCGCTTTTTTCCGCGATGAATGCCGCTTTTTCCTGAGGGGAGAGCTCGGCCCGAACCTCAGCGATGCCGATTTCCCTGGCCACTCGCTCCGCAGTCGCTTGCCGATCTCCGGTTAGCATGACCGTCTGGATGCCAAGTCTGGCTATGGCCGACAGGGTTCGTTTTGCATCCTCTCGGATCCGATCGGCGATGACCAAGGCGCCCAATACCCGACCCCGTTCCGCTACCCAGACTACGGTGCGACCCGCCGAAGCTTCGATGTCCAAGGCGTGAATCAAACTCTCTGGAACGGAAATTTTATAGCTCTCCAAAAGCTTGAGGTTTCCTATCAAGACGACCTCGCCATCAAGAAACCCGACCATGCCCTGGCCTTCTTCGGTGTACGCATCCTCCACCGGCAACGCCGTCACCTTTTGGGCCGCTTGCAGGACAGCCCGAGCTAGGGGGTGATTCGAGCTAGCCTCTAGTGCTTTGGCCACGCTGAGAAGATAATCTTCGTCTACACCGTCCTCGGTTATCGTTCGCTCCAGCGCCGGCCGACCTTCCGTAATGGTGCCTGTCTTATCCAGTGCCAAGACGTTCACCCGCTCCACTCGTTCCAATGCCTCACCGTTTCGAAAGAGCACGCCTAAACGCGCGCCCAGTCCACTTCCCACCATCACCGCCGTCGGCGTAGCCAGTCCGAGTGAGCATGGACACGCGACCACAAGCACCGCGACTGCTCGGAGCAAGGCAATGCGATAATCACCCGTAAGCAGGCCTGTGGCGACAAAAGTCAGTGCCGCCATACCCAACACCACCGGGACAAAGACATTAGCGACTTGGTCAGCAAATTGCTGGATGGGGGCCTTCGCCGCTTGAGCTTCCTCAACGGCGTCCACAATATGTGCCAGGACCGTGTCACGTCCAACCCGTGTAGCCGTAATCTGAAACGGTCGCTCGCCCCGGTGCACCGTACCCGCCGTGACATCCTGACCGACGGCTTTTCGCTGCCAATCGGCCTCGCCAGTTAGCATCGATTCGTCGAGAAGACCCCTACCCGATACCACTTCACCGTCCACCGGAATACGGTCCCCCGTTCGGATCTCCAGGCGCTGGCCCACGGAGACCGACTCTACCGGGACTTCGACCAGATGTCCGCTTTCGTCGACCAGGCGAGTAGTGTTGGGACGAAGACTCAAAAGTTCGCGAATGGCTTCCGAAGTCTTTCCCTTGGCGATAGCTTCCAGATATTTTCCGACAAGAATCAGGGTAATGACGGTAGCCGAGGTGTCAAAATAGAGTGGCGCATGGGCAAAGACGCCATAGACTGATACACTCCAGGCTGCCAGGGTACCCGTGGCCACTAACACGTCCATATTAGCATTGCCGTGTCGAAGGTTGAGCCATGCCCGATGGGTAAAGGAATAGCCGGGTCCCCACTGCACGATCGTCGCCGCGACCAATTGTAGCCAGGGATTGACAAACCAATGGGGCCCCACGCTGAGAAACATTTTTGCCATCGCGGCCCAAAGCGGCAGCGTAAAGAGCACCGAGAACCACAAGCGGCGGCGGGCTGCTTGCGCTTCCTGCAAGCGCACATCGACCGCCTGTCCGTCGCTGGCAATGGTGGCAGAGAGTCCTACCTGCTGAAGTGCATCCAATAACAAGCTCCCATCCACGACCCCATGCAGGGATTCTACTCTAAGCGTGCCCTTGGCGGCATTGGCCTTAATTCCCACCACGCCCGTGACACGAGCTAGGGATCTTTCTGCTCTATCCAGTACGGGGCTTTCTTCCAGGCCTGACATCGCTAACACCGTCGAATCCGTGCGCACCTGATAGCCAGCACGTGACACCGCCTGAACAAATTCGATGGTTCCGGTCAGGGAGGGATTAAACGTTACCCGCGCCTTTTCCAAGGCGAGATTGACGTTCGCGCCTTGGACTCCGCGGACCTTCTGCAAGGCCGTTTCCACGTGGTGCACACAGCTGGCACAGGTCATGCCCGCTATGTCGAGTTGGATTTCCGCGGGACTCGCCGCGTCCAGCGCGTGCGCTGGTTCTGCCATGGATGCTCACCTCCTATCGCCGAATCACTTTACGCACCACCGAGATAAGGTCCTCGATGGCTTCGCTACCCTGATGCTGCTCAATGGCGTCTGTCACGCACCCATTGATGTGTGAACGCAGCAAGATGAGCGAGACCTCATCCATCGCGGCCGTCGCAGCGGAGACCTGCTGCAAAATATCGGGGCAGTAGCGACCATCGTCGACCATCCGCATAATCCCCCTGATTTGCCCCTCTACGCGCGTCAGTCGGTCCATAAGATTTTTCTTATCGTGCTCATATTGATACAAAATGCCCGCCTCCTACCCCTACTCCCTAGGTGTATATTTTAGATCGTAAGTGCCCTCCTGGCAACCCGAAAGCCGATGTGCTGCCATGAACAGACGGGGCGGCGGGGACTTTGCAGAAACGGCATTAGTGATGCCACGGAATTCGGATGGCTAATCGCGACTCCTAAGCGCCGCAAGCTGAGCCCAAGAAAATCGTGAGCTAAGATAGGCAGCAACGCTTACAATAGGAACGGGTGGGTAAAAGCACGATCACCCTTGTCTAGCCGACCGTGCAATTTGCAGAAAAGAGGTCTTGAGATGGAGTACATAAAGTTGGGGCAAACGGGACTGGACGTCTCACCGATTTGCCTCGGTTGCATGAGCTATGGCGACCCAAACCGTGGCACGCACAGCTGGTCGTTGAGCGAAGAAGCCAGCCGTCCGTTCATCAAAAAGGCGCTTGAGCTTGGCATCAACTTCTTTGATACGGCCAATGTGTACTCGGCCGGATCGAGCGAGGAAATTCTTGGTCGAGCCTTGAAACAATTCGCTCGTCGCGAAGAAGTCGTTATTGCCACCAAGGTTCACGGACGGATGCACCCCGGTCCCAATGGTCAAGGCCTGTCACGCAAGGCCATCATGAACGAAATCGACCACAGTCTGAAACGGCTTCAGACCGATTACGTCGACCTTTACCAAATCCACCGCTTCGACTACGACACGCCCTTGGAAGAAACGTTGGAAGCCTTGCATGATGTCGTCAAAGCGGGCAAAGCCCGGTACATTGGAGCGTCTTCGATGCACGCGTGGCAATTCATGAAGGCACTGGCGGTATCTCGCCAAAACGGTTGGACGCGCTTTGTGACCATGCAAGACTACCTTAACCTGCTATATCGCGAGGAGGAACGTGAAATGCTGCCCCTTTGCGAGGCCGAAGGCGTCGCGGTCATTCCCTGGAGTCCTCTAGCCCGCGGCCGTCTCGCCCGGCCATGGAGTGAAACGACCACCCGGTCGGAAAGTGACGCGTTTGCGCAGACGCTCTACGGGCCCACTGAACAGGCCGACCGCCCAGTGGTCGCGCAAGTAGAGGCTGTGGCCAACGAGCATCATGTGTCCATGGCCGAAGTCGCTTTAGCTTGGGTTCTCCGAAAACCATCGGTGGCATCCCCCATTATCGGAGCCACCAAACTGCACCATCTCGACCAGGCGATCGCGGCACTATCTCTAAAACTTAGCTCGGACGATGTGCAACGCTTGGAAACTCCCTACGTGCCCCATCCCGTACTAGGATTTCGATAGCCCCCGACTTCGTCGCCGCCGGGCGCCTCGCCTCACACCAACCCAGACGTCCGGCGGCGATAGACATTATAACGATGGGCAGGGCCCTTGGCCTTCCCCGGCACCGTCGAAATGAGCTGCCATGCATCGCTGTTCCAAGCGGGAAAGAACGTATCACCGTGAATGTCCTCTTCGATGAGCGTCTGGTAGAACAGTTCCGCCTGGGGAAGAAAGATGCGAAAGACCTCGGTACCTCCGATGACAAATACCCGTTGCTGCCGTCCCAGCAGCGTGATCTTTTCGACATCGTGGACCACCTGGCAGCCCTCGGCATAAAAGCTGTCATCGCGAGACAGAACGAAGTTGGTCCGCTCGGGCAGCGGCCTTCCGATGGACTCATAGGTCTTACGACCCATGACCACACTGTGTCCTAGAGTGATCTGTTTGAAATATGCTTGTTCTCCAGGAATCCGCCAGGGAATGCTACCACCAGCACCAATGACTCCATTTTGTGCCATTGCCACCACTAAGGCGATCATACCGATACCTCGCCCCTGAGCCTGGGATGCGATTGATAACCCAACAGGTCGATATCATCCATCTCGAAGTCATCGATCGCGTTCTTCTTTGGATTTAACCATAGTTGGGGCAACGGAAAGGGTTTTCGCTCAACCTGAATCCGACACTGCTCAAGGTGATTCAAGTAGATGTGGGCGTCGCCTAAGCTGTGCACGAACTCCCCGACCTTCAAACCCGTCACTTGGGCAACCATGGAAGTCAAAAGGGCATAACTAGCGATATTAAAGGGAAGGCCAAGGAAGATATCGGCAGACCGCTGATACAACTGACACGACAGTCGACCTTGCCTGACGTAAAATTGAAACAAGGTATGGCATGGTGGCAAAGCCATATCGTCGACTTCCCCGGGATTGTACGACACCACCAACAACCGCCGTGACTCTGGATGTTTTCGAATCTGGTCGATCACCAGTTGGATTTGGTCCAGCCGCGATCCATCGGGCCGCCGCCAACTTCTCCACTGCCGTCCATATACCGGACCTAAGTCACCAAAGCGGGCCCCGAAGACCTCGTCTGCCAAGACTTTCTGGCTGAATGCTTCCATGCTTTCACCCTGAAATTCCGGACTTTTGCGATAAGCAGCATACGGCCAATCATCCCAAATATGATTTTGATGCTGCAACAAATAGCGAATGTTGGTCTCGCCGCGCAAGAACCAGAGTAGCTCACTGGCAACCAGGCGTTTAAAGGGCACCTTTTTCGTCGTCACCAGGGGAAATCCCTGGGTCAAATCGAAACGCATCTGATATCCAAAGATCGACAGGGTGCCCGTTCCCGTTCTATCCTCAGTTTGCTCTCCGTGTTCTAGAACATGACGCATCAACTCTAGATATTGCTCCATTTCAGCGCCTCCGTCAGTAGCTAGCCGCGTTCTACATCCAATTCCAACCGAGGCTCGGCCATCGGTCTCAACAAAGCAATTGCCAACACGAAGGCAAGAGCATAAAATCCAACAAAAAAGTGGAACCCAACGTCCGTTGAATGCACCAAGACGCCTTTAAGTTTAGGCGACAAAATGCCGGCCGTCCCCAAAAACACCCGAGATGCCACCGGGGCTGGCAGGCTGGCCTCCGAGACCAAGAAGGCTAAGGTGAGCGAGAGGGCCATACCGATATTACGGAAGGTATAAAACATGCCCGATCCGATACCCGTCTGTTGCGAAGGTAGTGAGGACATTACCGCCTTCGTCAGCGACGGCCAGGCTAGCCCGTTCGCGAAGGACATCACTAATAGAGGCACGATAATCTTCAAGGGAGACAAGTGTGGTCCTAGATCGCCCAAAAGAAAAGCTCCTGTCCCCAGCAGCACGATCCCTGTTAGGACCAGGCGTGCCGGACCCAAGCGATCCGCAAGCGTTCCTCCTACAGGCCCCATGATCAATTGGGGGGCGGACAGGGGGATTAGCAGCAGCCCGGAAGCGAGGGGGGTTTGGTGAAGGGCACCTTGCAAATAAATCGTCAGTAAAAACGTTGATGCGAAATATCCAATCGAATAGGTCATGGTTACGCCCAGCCCCGAGCGATAGTGCCGATGGCGAAATAAATGAAAGTC
>JAJZZI010000110.1 GCA_021797635.1 Bacillota bacterium
GATGCGAATAACCACATCTAGCGACCTTGGGGCATCGTGACCAAGAATTTGGTCAAACCACAGGGCTTTAGCATCCGCCATGATCACCGCCGGCCGGGCCGACGCTTCCATCTTTTCTCGCAACATAGCTAGTTTCAAAACGACTCACTTCCTTATTCCCACGAATGAGCAGTCTCAAATCTTCTGCTTAGGTAAGGCTATCATGAATACGAACGGGGAGACATAACCTTAGTTAAAACAGGGCTTGCTTGGATTCTGTTTCTAAACGTATTTTTAAGGGCTATTGGTCTTCCGATGAACGCAGGCTGAGCCGCATTAGGGATTACGACGGCCCAGGGCCGGGCATTTTCCAAAATATTCCTCATCTTGCATTCCAGGCAGGATTCTTTCGCGTGAAACGCGAAGTACCTAGGTGAACCCATCCCGTCAAGGGAGGCAGCAGCCCATCCTCCCTTAAGGCTTTTCCCTCGTTGACGCGCCTTGACGCCCGTGGGCCGCAAAGCGCCCAACGGAAATGGGGTCGGTGGCCCCGATGTGGATGGAGATTCTGTGGCGGGGAACTCCTCGGGCCACATTGGGACAAGGAGGATGTTTTGTGCCACGCTTAAAGCCTGTCTGGTATCGCCTGGCTTTGATTGGCAGCGCCGCGGCTCTTACAGGAACCTTTAACGCGGTGCTGGGTAGTTCCATCGCCGTAGCCAAGATACGGCCAGTTATCGCTGTTCATAGGCTTGGCACCCCCTATCAACAGCAACTAGCAGGAAAAGCCATGGGCACTTGGCTAGCCCAAGGTCCGTCTAAAAAGCCCCTCTCTCCAGCCAAACCCACGAAAGCGCTCCACCAGGTTCAAGGCAGCATTCAGATTGTCCGTTCCAACTTGACTTGGCTTAATCAAAAGATTTCCGCGGAGACGGCGGTGATCAATCTCAATCGTGCGCATCTATTAGCCCTCCAGCAAAAAATTAAACATGAAAATCTGCGGCTCCATAGCACCCAGTCGAAGTATCACGCCATGTCCTTAAAGCTGGCACGCACCCAAGCCACGCTCCATCAAAAGCTGCAGGTGTTCGCCAATGAGATGCAATTTATGCAAGAACACGGAGCCGTATCCTATCTATCCGTATTCGTGGGTGTCCACAGTTTTTCTGATTTCATCAGTCGGCTCTTTCTCTTGGTCGAAGTCGATCAGATTCTTAGCCGACAAGTCATACAAGTCAAGCGCATCCAGCAACAGCAAAAGGTACTCAAATTTACCCTGGCTGCGTCGATTCGCCACATCACGCGCATGGCCAAAGAACTCGATGTTAAGGCGAAAGCCATGAAGGCCACCGACAAGGCGGACGCTCAGCGTGCCGTCGTTTTATTCAGCCTGCGCAAGAAGGCCTTAAGCGATCTGCACCAAAGCGTGGCTGAGGCCGTCAATTGGAAGAAGTTGAGCAAACGCCAGCCAAAATTTTTAGCCACGCTCTCGCACCGCCTAGGCGCGATTAACCAAACCTTGCAGGACCTTTTGGCGATGGGCGTTGGTGGTCCCATGAGTCGACAGCACTTGTACCAAACGCTGTATCCCGTGGTTCGCCCGATCGCCAAAACCTTTTCATTGCCCATTCCTCTCGTTCTAGCCATTATTACCGAGGAGTCGGGCGGCCATCAGGCGGCCATCAGCCGCACTGGGGCCATCGGACTCATGCAGCTGGAGCCTAAAACCGCTCACTGGCTCGGCCTCAACCCTTATAACCCGGAGACGAACATTGTGGGTGGATGCCTATATCTCCATCAACTATTGCAGCTCTTTAACGGGAGACTAGCCTTAGCACTCTCCGCCTATAACGCCGGTCCCAAATACGTGATTCAGACGCAGCAGGTCCTCCCCGCAACCCATAGCTATGTAGACGCCGTAAAATCCCTGTACCAGGCCTATCGGGCCATGGTCTACCTTCCTCCTGCACCCATCCCGATAGCGACTAAAGCTCCCCACGACAAGCCGTCGCCCCACGTCTCTGCTCCTTCCTCGCCGATTACCTTGGCCTACGGGGATGTACGCACCACTCGGCGGTAAGGCGTAGCCGGGATCACGCCAAACCGGAGTTTAAGGTAGCCATCGTGCCCGCGTGAAGGACCGCTCTTGCAGCACTATCTAGACATCGCGTGCTAAGAGAAATCCTTAAAATCAGCGCTGCTGCTGTTCGATTTTGGACGAAAGCGTCGAGTGCCCCCGACCCGCCTCCTCGCCGCCGTAAAGCCCATCGTCCGCCCCGCTTGTGGGTAGCATCAAAGGGGACCGGCGGTATTTTGCCGATCCCCTTTGATCACCATGGTGCTCTAGCTGTTGCTCACTGGGTCTAAGACTCCCCAGCACCAGTAGCAAGTGCTTTAAGCCCCCTTAATTATTTGCCCAGCACGTAAACGGTCACTTGCTGAACACCAAAATCTGAGATCACGGTAGGATTGGCATTGATAAACAGGTCCACGCGGTCTCCCTTGATGGCTCCTCCGGTGTCCATAGCCTGTCCCAAAAATCCTCCCTGAGGCAGATAGTTATCGTGATATCCTTTGACGTAGACCACCGAATGGAGTGGAATCACACTAGGATCGACTGCCACCATTCCGTTCTGCAGGGGTTGACCGAAAGCGTCGGTGGGACCATAGGGGTAGTTGTCTTGCAAGCTTGGGCCGTACGAGGTCGCAACCATGTGGTACGCCTTCAGAACCGGTCGACCATCGATAGTCTTTACCGATGGCGTGAACGGTCCCATGATCCCTGAAGCGGCACTGCGCAGCCCCGGTTCAGCCACGGGGGTGCCCCCTTTAGGAAACGTGGCGGGCAAGACCGGGGTATTCGGGAAAGACGAACCTGTACCCTTGGACGTCGAGGTTCCTTGCGCAGCACTTACAGAACTCTGGGTTGGATTAGGAGTGGTGGTAGTCGTTCCGGCGTACGGTGGAGTAATGCCCAATCCAGCTAGGATGTCTTGCCATACGGCCGCCGACGTGACTCCCGTCGGCGAAAACCCGTGGCGGGTTTGGAACGCCTCTAATGCGGCTTGGGTCTTTGGCCCAAATATTCCGTCCACCGGGCCGACTTGGGTATAGCCCAAAAGGCCAAGGTCGGCCTGCAAAGTCATGACCCAATGGTTTCGGGATCCGCGTTGTAGGACCTGCTGCATGGCCGGGTGGATAGCTGTCAACTGAGCCGTGCTAGGTGGACTGGCAGCAAAACTAGACGCGCCTAGCAAAACGGCGGCGATGCTTAGGCCCCCCCCGAATATGGCGCCTAGACTCAAACGATGCATTCAACAATCTCTCCCCTCAAGTCATAGTGCCTCCGAGGTTAGCTGACGGGTTCGGGCGACGAGAGGTAGGCCCTACGATCTAGTGATCGATTCACCCCGTAGTTGGGTTCCCCAGTTGTCAAGTAGCGACAATTTGGCCTGGCCATCATAGGAAACTGTATACTTATTGTCAGTCCCCGGATTTCCCATTCAGGCTTCCTTAAGTCAAAGCATCTAAGCCAGCCTGCCCCGCTGCTTGGTCCCTCGCAAGATTTCAGCTTAATTCCAGGCTTGGCCAAAAATCCTGCGTTTGCCCCTTGTCGGCCTGGTGGGCGATCAGCCGTAGATTCGCTGGCATCTTGGGTCCTGACCGAGAAATGTTGACGAGTTGTCTAGCTGCCTCTTTAGAGATGCCGAGCCTCCGTCATATCCCACCGGACGCACACTCGTCCTCGCGCTGGCAAGAAAATGGTCGCTTCCCCATCAAATAGAACTCCCTCAGAGGATTCGCATATGCCTACGGCGTGGTCGAATATGACCGTCCAGCTCTCATCTGTGACAATGGTAAGCTGATTTTCCGTTGCCTCTCGAGCGAAATGGAAATCCAAATAATTCTCTGCCATTTTGACACGCGTTAACTCCGCCCACGGCCAAGCCCTAGGCATCCGGCAGCGAATGTTCACACGGCGCTGATCGGCCCTCGGGTCAAGCCCAAAGAAGAATTCGGTCACGGGCACCGCTAATCCATAGAGCGTCCACGCTTGAACAAAGCAACCACCGTCCGGCGACATCTCACTCATCGATCCTGGCATACGCCAATCCATGGTCGATGCCATGCGTCTCATCCAGTCCAGTGCATCATCGGCGTAGCCGTATCTCGCATCAGCTACTGCCTGCACTCCGGTCGAAATCGTCATCATCTGCTCTTTCCATCGTCCGGACAAGTAAAGGCCATAGGGTCCGCGAAAGTCCGGCTCGCGCATTCTGGCCAACGCCGCGTTGGCCAGAACAGCCCCAGCAAGTCCTGCCTCCATCGGGGTATTGATCACCCAGTTGCGCAAGGCGTATGCGCGCTCCTCGGTATTGCCTGCAGCCATGCCGGCGAAAACCTCTACCAAATCCGATCGACCAGCCTCTCGCGCCTTTTCGGCCCACCGGGCCAAGCGCTCGGCCATGGCGTCCGGCGATCCGATGATATCACCAAAGGTCTGCTCCTCGGCCATCCAAAAGCGCTGGTCAATAGTCTCTCGCAACCTTATCGCCCGTTGTTCGTACTCCTCGGCCGCGTCTTCCATCTTTAACACGCGGCTTAGTTCGGCAAGCGATCCCAAAGCCGTCCATGTATACACGGCGGTGTCGATGAGTTTTAGATTGAGATCTTCGACTTCAATGATGCCGTAGCCGTAGGCTAGATCGTCGCCGTCTGGTGCCTGCTGCAACACCCAATCCAGGGCCTTCTGAGCATACGGCATCATTTCACGTACGAAGGCGACATCACCGCTCCAGCGGAATATCTCCCAGATAAGCTGGCAAAACTGTGCCGATTCTTGAGTGTTTCCAGGGTTATAGATCTTGCCGGTGGTCGACATTTCATGGATAATGCGGCCGTTGCCATTTGTTCTGTCCGAGGCGTGAGCTAAGAGTCGCACGGTCTCTTTAGCTATGTCGAACCGGCCCGTATCCAAAGCCCCCCTGAGCGCATAGCCACTGTCGCAACCAAACCACCACGGGTACTCAGGCACACCTGCGCCGAGGCCTCGGCCCAGTCCCGGCACCTCGCGCACCAACCAATCCAGTTGACACTTGGCCCACTGAAAAGCGTGTTGGATATCGGCATCGGGGACGTTTAAGGTGCTTAGTCTTTGGATCTGAGCCAGGCGCTTCTCCTTCGCGGTCAACAACTCATCTCGGTAGGCGCTCATGCGCTCCTGAATCTCAGCGAGCGTCCAATCCTGCGTGGACGCCGCAATCCAAAATGTGAAGCGCATGGCCTGGTCCGGCTGGATTATCCGACTGACCTCGATACTCCCAATCGCCCATGCCCCGTCGCCGCGGCGCGGTCTGGGCTCGTTCCCGTCCACAGCCCATTTGGCATCCGCCTCGGTTGCGGCTACCAGGACCTGCCAGGGATGGTTCTGGTTATAAAACAACAGGCCGGAGCCACTGTCCTCAAAAGTCACGCGGTCCCGACCCCGCTCCTCTTCGGCAAGCCATCCCGGACGTAGGTTGCTGCGAAACCATAGCGTTAACACCGCAGACTTCGGCAGCTTCTGTCGGTTACGAAGGGAAATATCCACAACCAAAACGGGCATTCCATCGGGAATCCATTGCTTACGAGTCATCTTCCAGTCGCTTGACGATTCATAGATATGTTCCGTATGCGAGGGGGCAACTCGAAAACTCGTTGCTTGAGCAACCACGGTCTCCTCTTCTCCCCAGGCTATGCCCAGCCAAAAGCCGTCCATCACCTTCTGAGGGTGAACCCAAAGTCCTCCCATCTCTCCGGGAATATGACCACCCAACGCGGGAAAGTCTCCATCCTGGCTGCCAATTGCATAGAGGCGATCCCCGGCCGTGATATACAAGTCGTTAAGGCGCGCGCCCTTGACGAGTGATTCCATATAATCTAATCCTCTCCCTCTATACTGCTTCATGGCACGTCGGCTTACCGACCTACCGCCTGCTCAATCACATCCGATCCATAACCGCCCGTGAAAGGCACAGCCCCCCTTCCTCCCGACAGCCTCCAACAAAATGGCGGCCAACACCGTGTATGAGGGCGACATGACGCGGTACGAAAGACGCAAGTCCATGTTAAGCCCCCAAAGAAAGGCCCGCCGTCCCCAACCAAGACCTAGCAGCGCCCGACCACGGCCTATCCGTTTATCGTGGGCATGGGGCACGTCTGAAGACGCGCCCCTGTTTCGAAGGTGTTCTCTAAGGAGAGCCCATGGGCCTTCACCATGACCTAACACGACCGGTGCCGTGCCCATGACTGACACCACACCGACGCTTGGACCCCCTTACGCTATTTAATTCCACTCATCACGATTCCGCGTACAAACCATCGCTGGAAGATAAGAAAGAGCACGGCCACAGGGATCGTGATCAGCACACTACAAGCCATCAAAAGCGGCCATTGCGTAGCGTATTGCGATTGAAACTCCACGATCCCCAACTGCAGTGTCCAAAGATGTGGCAAGTTCGCCACCAACAAAGGCAATAGAAAATTATTCCACGAACCCACAAAGGTTATTAGAGCCAGGGTAAGCATCGTCGGTGTTACTTGAGGAAGGGAAATTTGCCAGAACATGCGTAGGCGTCCGCATCCATCCATCGTCGCAGCGTCATCCAACTCCTGCGGCAAATTCAAAAATGCTTGACGCATGAGAAAGATCCCCATGGATGACACTAAGGTTGGTAAGATCATGCCCCAGTAGGTGTTTAACAGCCCCAATTGCCGGAGTAACAAGTAAACGGGAAGCATCACCGCCTGAAACGGCACCATCATCATCGCCAAGGTTCCAATATACAAGAAAGTTCTGCCCTTAAAATCAATGCGAGCTAGAGCATACCCGGCCAGCGAGTCCAATATCAGGTTGCCGACCGTAACCGCTCCAGCCACAATCGTGCTGTTAAGAAACCAATGAGCCAGCGGGACCTCCTGAAACACGGCCGAAAAGTTGCCCCATTCAAACGGATGCGGCCACCACACGGGTGGAAAGGCCAACGATAAACTTAACGGCTTAAGCGACGTAGAAACCGTCCACACAAACGGGATCAACATGACTACCGCTCCACCCACGAGAATCACGAAATAAAGCCCTCGAGACAAGACGTGGAAGAACCCACGATGTTGTCCTGCCATCTTGTTCACCCCTTTTTGTCACTCATCAGTTCGTGGCGGTCAATATTCGACCGACTGACCGAGCCATTTGTTGGTGGCCAGTGTCGCCCCCATGATAAAGATGAACCACAGCACGGTAGCCGCAGCACCGTAGCCCACATTGCCGTAGTTGAAGATAAAATTATAAATTAGCAACACCACCGTTGTTGTCGAGTGCAGAGGTCCCCCGGTACCGCCGGACATAATGAAGGACTGGTCAAACATTTGCAAGGTGCCAATTACTCCCATGACCACGACAAAAAACATGGTTGTACGCAAAAGGGGTAGCGTGACGTTGCGAAATGTTTTCCACGATGTAGCTCCATCTACGGCCGCCGCCTCAATCAAATTCATCGGGATACCTTGCAGACCCGCCAGAAAGATGATCATAAAGGCGCCTGAGGTGGTCCAGATGTTCATGATCATGATGGTCGGCAGGGCAAAATGGGGCGATCCCAACCAGTCCGGTTGAGGCAAACCCAACCAGCTTAAGAAACTATTGAACAAGCCCAATTGGTTAAACATCCACATAAAAATCAGGGTAATAACGGCCGACGAACTAATTGAAGGGAAATAAAAGGCCAGCCGGAAGAATCCCCGTGCCGGAAGGTTCTGATTCAGCATTACCGCCAACGCCAACGCAATGGCGGTCTGAACGGGAACCACGACACAAGCAAAAATTACGGAGTTTCTGACGGCAATCCAAAACACCGAGTAGTGCAATAGGCCCCAGAAATTTGACAAGCCAACGAAATGCATATGGTTCAGCAGTGACCAAGAGAAGAAGCTGAGGTAAAACGCTGCCAACGCGGGTCCCAGAGTAAAGACGAATAGCACAATGACCGAGGGAAGACTAAAGGCGTATCCCGCAAAGAGGTCGTTTAGTCGCATGCGCGACATTTTCTGGCGTAAAGGGCGGGGGCCAAGGCCCCGCCCTTTATCGGCAGAAGCGAAATCCGCTTCCATTTTCATCGTCGATCACTGCCCCTGCGACCGAAAGACCTGCTGGCCTGCCTGCTGCAAATGCTTTAATGCTGCCGCCGGCGACTCCTGTCCTTCAACCGCCAGCAAGGTCTGGTTATTTAAGGTAGTGCTGGCATACTGGTCGAATCCGTTCGGAAAGGTCCACGCCCGGGCTACGGGCAGTGAAGCCAAGAAGGGCTTCCAGATCGGATGCTGCTTAAAGTAGTTGATGCTGGTTACGCTCGGCCGCGTCGGCAGCGCTTGGGTTCCAGCTACCCACGCGGGTTGCCCCTGATTGGTCATATAGTTGACCAAGTCCCACGCAGCTTGCTTGTTTGGCGCTGTCTTGCTAATGGCCCAACCAACGGGGAAGCTTAACGTCGCGCGATTCACCGGGCCTTTGGGCAACGGAGCTACGCCGTATTTAATTGACGGCCAATCTTGCTTCAGACTGCCGTTGAGCCATCCTCCCTCAATGGTCATAGCCACGCGCCCAATTCCGAACGATTGGCCGCTCCAAGTTGCTCCTACCTGGCTTGGCTGAGCCGCAATCCCCCTGCGATATAGGCTCACGTAATAGCTAAAGCCTCGTAGGGCCGCCTTAGTGTTTAGAGTCATCTGATGTTTGCCGGCGTTGAAAATTGTTCCTCCCGCTTGGATCACGAACTCGCCCCAATAGGCTTCTGACGGGTCAATGCCCAGCCCATATACATGGGCCTTAGCATCGGTCAAAATTTTGGCATCCGTCGCTAGCTGAGCCCAGGTCTTTGGTGGACTTTTAATGCCCGCCTTGGCGAACATCGTTTTGTTGTAAAAAAGCGCCAGTACGTCTTGGTCCCTAGGAATAGCATATAGTTGGTTATGATAGGTGAATAGGGACGTCGTTCCTTGATAAAAGTTATTCACCCGCTGGTGAGACGCGGCCAGAAAATGGTTCAAGGCCACCACGTCGCCGGCGTCAATAAAGGGGCTGGCTTGGCCTCCGTTGTTCAAAGCGACGACGTCGGCCGCATCCCCGGCCACATACTCTGTCTTCAGGATGGTCTCATAGTTACCGGCCACGGGAAGATATTTCACATGAATCCAGGGAAATTCCCGCTCGAACGGCTTCAGAAAATTGTACATCTGCTGCACGTTGTTTTTGGAGTAGGCTGCCCATCCTCCTAGCGTAACGGTCACAGCCTTATGCTTCGCCACGAATTGACGAGGTGCCTTGCCCGCAGCGAGACCGCTGACTCCTCCAATAAGTAGGGCCGCCGTTCCCACCGCCATGATTGCATGTTGCTTTGCCAAGTGCTTCTCCTCCTTTATTTGCCAAGCACTACGTATGAGACTGGACTATGCGTTCAGGAACAGATACCGAGATCCGCTCCACCACCTCCTTTGCTGCAAGAACCTTCCACCCTCGAGGAAGTTCCTTCACCTGTACCACCCCGCCCGACCACGCAAGAGATAGGATCCCCCCAGGGAGGGTAATGGAAGTTAAGCGAACGTTGGGGAAGTCTCCAAGCACCGGGTCTAGTTTGATGGTTTGATGACCCGCGTCAATGTCCAATCCCAAAAGGGCCGTCCAAACCAGCCAGGGGGCACCTGCCGCCCATGCCTGGGGAGCGCAGGCGCCAGGATAGGGCACGGGGGCGTCGTTCGTTTGGCGGTCGATTCCGGAAAAGAGCTCGGGCAGGCGTGCGAAAGGGCTTTTAGCGGCCGCATCGATCAACCCGCGCGCAACTTGCAATGCCGCCTCACCGTGGCCTGAGGCCGCCAGTCCGGCAATTATTAGGGCCGTGTCATGAGGCCACACCGACCCCCGATGATAGCTAAACGGATCATAGGCCGCTTCTGAACTCGCCAACGTGCGAATGCCCCATCCATTAAATAGCTCTTCCGACAGTAGATGTTTTACCACATGAGGCCGATAGGTCTCTGGAATAATCCCCGTCCAAAGACACTGCCCCGGATCGGAGCTGACCACATCGAGTGGAGCACCTCGACCATCCACGGCCATGGCATAATACTTGAGAGAGGGCATCCAAAAGGTGCGCTGGAAGGTTTCCCTAAGGGCAAAGGCCTCCGCTTCGAGGCGATCTTGCGCTCCGGTTTTACCGATAGCACCATACAGCGTGGCCATCGCCCGCTTGGCCGCGTAGACATAGCCTTGAACTTCGGCCACCGCCAAGGGCGGCTCTGCTTGACGCCCGTCGCCGTAGACCATCGAGTCTTTAGAATCCTTCCACGACTGCACCGCAAGCCCCGCGCTACCCTGAGGGTTAAAATGGTACAATCCATCGGTCCCCGGCCCGCCGGCTACGTCCATCCACGCCAACGCCTTTTCTGCCACTGACAGGTACCTCTTCAGCAGTTGGTTGTCTCCCGTTCGCCGCCATGTGGCTACTAACAAAATCAAAAAGAGTGGGGTTGCGTCGACCGAACCATAGTAGCGACCGAACGGCACGACCCCTACATTTGTCAGTTCACCGCTTCGAATTTCGTGTACCATTTTCCCTGGCATTTCTTCACGCTCGGGCGAGATGGAACGTCCCTGCCAGTAAGCCAAACTGGCCAAAACGCGTTCAGCTAGCTCGGGAAGATACGGCAATAGTTCGTACGCGGAAATGATAGCGTCGCGTCCGAAAAAGCTTCCATACCACGGCAACCCCGCCGCAGGCAACGGGCCCTGGCCAAAATCCATCAACAGCATTTCAATGTCCGCACGGGATCGTTCCAGCACTTGCTGCCATTGAGGGTCTGCAACATCCACTTGCGGCCAGGCCAAATCGGGGAACTCTCCCTGCCGACAGTCCGGCACGGAGCTATCCTCCCAGCTCACCGAAATGGTGAGTGCGCCCCGCCTAGACCCTCCAGGTATGGTCCATCGCCCATCGCCGATGCTACCTTGGCGGAGCTGCGGCTGACTGCGCAAGGTAAGAGTTCGGTCAATGCCATCCCGGCCTCGATAGCGATGGACCTCCACCGCCCCCAATTCCGAGATGATCGCACGATGAGGTTCGGAAGCCATACCTCGAATTTCAAAAATATCACGGAAGTCCGGAGCCGCACGCAACTCGATAACGAACTCCCTTGCGGTCCCAAACCCCTGCCATTGCCACGTATCTTCAAAGTGATCTGCGAACAGGTCAAACCCACGCGTAAGGTGAAGGGTCCCGCCTGTTGGCGCGGAGATCGCATAGGACATCTTAAATCGAGAATCCTCCAGGACCATGGCTAGCGGCTCCAATCGTTGGCCATCCACTAGCACCTGATACACATTCACCCAATGCGTGTCTCGAAAGAATACCCCGTGTGTACCCACAACGGGATCGACCATGCCTTGAGACGACAACCACGCAAACGCTCCTCCGCTCTTCAGCATTATGCCTTGCCCAACCTCGGGGGCCGACACATACGGGCAGGCCGTAGCAGTCGTCTTACGCACTTTAATCACTGGCTTTACCATCACCTGTTCGATCACTTGTTCCTCGAGGCATGCCACCATCAAATCGGCAACCCGTTCCCCCACCTGGTAGGCATTTTGTGATACCGTGGTGAGAGGCGGAAAGGTCTGCTGGGCCAGTGGGCTATCGTCGAAGCCCACCACGGACAACTGCTCTGGAACGCGAATTCCCAATTCTAAGGCAGACCGAATAACTCCTTCGGCCATCACATCACTAGCGACAAAAATGCCTGTTGGCGGCCCTCCGTGAGTCAGAAGCTGGCCCCCCAGAGCGTAGCCCGATTGGACCGTGAGGTCGCCTTCAACGATCCAAGGCACGAGCCCCCGGCCCTCGTCACGAAGTGCTTTTTCATATCCCTCCCGCCGTAACCGGGCATATTGGTACCGATCGGGAGCGGCAATATGGGCAATACGGCGGTGGCCAAGTTGCAGCAAGTGCCGTGTGGCCAAAAATCCTCCCAGCGTATTATCAACATCCACCCATGACAGCGCGAGCGACGAGCGCCCAAACAGAACTACTGGAATTCCCTGCTCTACCATAAATTCGGCTCGACTATCGTTCGGTTCCACTTCCAATAGGATGACACCGTCGACCCGTTTGCTGCGCACCGCTCGAACGATGGCCCTTTCCGTCTCGCCAGGCACCATCTCGGGCGATAGCAATACGAGTTGATATCGCGCTTTTCGACTCGCCTCCAATACGCCGGCGAGAAATAGCGCAAAAAACGGATCCGAAACCGCTGTAGCACGTGGAGCTAATAAACCGATGGCGCGAGCAGAGTCCGTGGCCAAGGACCGCCCCGCAGCATTTGGCTGATAGTTGAGATCTTTAATGGCCTGACGCACACGATCTCGAGTCTCCTCGGAGACGTGTCCACGCCCGTTGAGAACGTACGAAACCGTCGCTGTGGAAACCTTGGCCGCTCTCGCCACATCCATGATGTTGATGCCCCTGTTTCGACCCCTGCCCACTCGTCAACCCCCGGGTTAACCGATTCATCTAAGCGCTTAACCTATTCTCTGCCAGCCGTTCGATTCCTTCTCAAAAATGGCGGATGATTGGATAAAATTTTGCGCAAAAGTCAAACACCCCGGAAATGTGTCCCGGGGTGTTTGACGACGTGGTTACTAACGATTGCGACTAGCCATTTGCTGTTCGGCCATTTCGATCATTTTCTTTACCATTTGGCCGCCGACAGCCCCGCAATCACGGGACGGAACGTCTCCCCAGTAGCCCGAATCAACCATATGTTCCAAGCCCAGCTCTCGTGCTACTTCGTATTTGAACTGATCAAGCGCGCGCGACGGGACTAAGGGACGGTTGCCAGAGTAACTACCACGAGCCATGTGGATCACCTCCTCACTTCGGAAATTGAGGATAGTGTGACCGCCAGAGGAAATTGCTATCCCCGCCGTCAGAATTTTTCTCCATGGGATCGCTCGCTAAAACATGCTATGGTAGAGGACGAAAATGTCCCCTGGGGACGATTCCAAGAAAGGGTGAAAGCATGTCCTCGTTGAAAGCAGCCATCGTCGGTTTGGGTGGAATCGCCCATGGCAAGCATCTGCCTGCCTTGGTCAAAATTCCCGGCTTGGAGCTGGTTGGGTTTTGCGACTTGGTCCTCGAACGTGCTCAAGAAGCGGCTAAGAAATACGGCCAACCGGGAGCTAAAGTCACCACCGACTACCGCCAGGTGGTATCCATGGATGTTGATATCGTCTATGTCCTAACCACCAATAATGCCCACGCCGAAATCAGCATTGCCGCGCTGCAAGCTGGTAAGAATGTTCTATGCGAAAAGCCCATGGCCGTCTCTAGTGCGGAGGCGAAAGCCATGGTGGATGCGGCGAAGCGCTCTGGCAAAATCTTGGCTATCGGCTATCAAAACCGATTCCGACCCGATTCCCGCTATCTCAAAGCGCTCTGTCAAGAGGGCGAGTTTGGTGACATATACTTCGCTAAGGCTCTCGCCGTTCGACGCCGGGCCGTTCCCACCTGGGGAAGTTTCTTGTCGGAAGAGAAGCAAGGCGGAGGACCTCTCATTGACATCGGCACGCACGCCCTAGACCTGACGCTTTGGATGATGGACAACTATCGCCCGCGTTCGGCGATGGGTTCAACCTTCCACAAGCTGTCCGGCGATCCTCACCCGGCCAACGCCTGGGGGCCATGGGACCCCTCAACCTTTACGGTGGAAGATTCGGCCTTTGGCATGGTGCAAATGGATAACGGTGCGACCATTTTATTGGAGTCGAGCTGGGCTCTCAACACCTTACAGATCGGCGAGGCGCAAACTATCCTCTGTGGAACTAAGGCCGGGGCCGACATGTTAGACGGCCTTCGAATCAATGGCGAGCGCTTAGGTAAGCTGTACACGTTTAAGCCTGAGTTGCGGAGCGGAGGTGCAGCCTTCTTCGAATCCGATTCCGATGATGATCCGGGGTTGGCTGAAGCAAGAAACTTCGTCGCGGCCGTCAAGGGCGAAGCCCAACCCGTAGTCAAACCCGAGCAAGCCCTGGTCGTCACGCAGATCTTAGAGGCCATTTATGAATCGGCCAAGACGGGCCAACCCGTATACTTCAACTGAACCCCTCCTCGCGATGTGAGGAGGGTATAAAGCCCAGCACGGGCCTGGATCCCCTCGGTTCCAGGCCCGTGCTAAACGGCTAATTATTTAGCGGCGTTGGTCTCTAGGGGTGCCGACCAGCCAAAGGCAGGCTCGGGCCCACGCGTTGGAGCCAGCCACTGGCAGGCATTGACCAGCACTTGCTTAACCTCAGGATGATAATACGTGGGAAAGGCTTCATGGCCAGGGCGGAAATAAAAAATGCGTCCGCGACCACGATAAAAACCGGCCCCGCTACGGAACACTTCTCCGCCGGGGAACCAACTCACAAATACCAACTCGTCAGGACTGGGGATGTCAAAGAATTCCCCATAGGCCTCCTCATGGGGCAAATCAATCCAAAGCGGCAGGCCTTTCGCGATGGGGTGTCCCGGATTGACCACCCAGAGGCGCTCGTTCAAGCCATCTTCCCGCCATTTCAAGTTGCAGCTTGTGCCCATCAATTTTTTGAAGATCTTCGAAAAGTGGCCAGAATGTAGAACTAAAAGGCCCATTCCTTCCAAGACGCGGCGATGGACCCGCTCCACGACCTGATCGTCAACTTCCTCATGGGCCATGTGTCCCCACCAGGTTAGCACGTCAGTGCGGCTTAAGACTTCTTCGGTCAATCCATGCTCAGCTTCATCAAGCGTCGCCGTATGTACTTCAAACTGCGGCTCGAGCGCCTGCTTAATGGCGTCGTGGATACCCTTCGGGTACACCTCACGAATGGCTTGATCTTTTTGCTCATGGCGATATTCGTTCCACACGGTAACTCGCGGCAATGGCCTAGCCCCCTTCATCATCATTGTGCCGTAACCCGTTCCCACCGAAAACAATAGCCGTTTACGATTTCGTTGCATGAATCCAGACCCGGGAACTTCACTACAGCATGGCATAGGCCCGCCTCAATCGCAAGAAGCGCCTCCCCGTAACGGTCATCGCCCCCTTGCCAGCGGTTTCATGGCATGGCAGGTTCGATCTGAAAGGGCGGCGGCTTCCCTCCATTCCAATCCCCCCACTCCCTAGCTTTGATCGAGCATTTGACTACGGTAGAGGATTTTTCCGTCCGATCGAGAAGTTTCTCGGAGCATGGGTTGCATTTGGAGACAGGAGGCACGGCGGTTTTGGAGAACATTAATCATCGCATCTCTCAGCTCTTGGACCAACTGGAGACGGTGGTCATCGGCAAACGGGAGCCATCACGATTTCTCCTTTCGGCTTTAATTTCGGGAGGGCACGTCCTCCTTAACGATGTTCCGGGAGTCGCTAAGACTCGTTTGGTGCGAGCCTTGGCGCAACTTTCCTCGTTATCTTTTGCCCGCATCCAGGGGACCCCAGACTTGCTGCCCACGGAAGTAACCGGGGGGATGATATATCTACCTCAAAATGGCAGCCTTTCTTTTCGGCAAGGCCCCGTGTTTCACAACTTGGTCCTGGTGGACGAGATTAACCGGGCCACGCCCCGTACGCAGGCAGCCCTCTTGGAGTGCATGGAAGAGCACCAGGTTAGCGCCGATGGTGTGACTCATCGTCTTCCTGAACCCTTCATGGTAATGGCGACGCAAAATCCGGTGGAAATGGAAGGCACCTTTCCCCTACCGGAGGCGCAACTGGACCGCTTCCTGTTAAGTTTTTCGCTGGGCTATCCAACTTTTTCCGAAGAAATCACCATTGCTGCCAAATTTAGCGGACCAGATTCTTTAGGCGAGCTTTCGCCGGTGTTGACTGCGTCCGATCTGTTGAGTTTGCGCAGGGCCGCCGACGAAGTAGTCGTCAACGACGCCGTCTTAGATTATGTGGTCCGGCTGTGCCGGGCAACGCGCGAATCTACGCGCATTCGCTTGGGAGCGTCGCCTCGGGCCACGATCCAACTGGTCCGCGTGTTGAAAAGCTATGCCCTTACCCTGGGCCGCAGCTACGTCACCCCGGACGACGTAAAGACTTTGGCACCCGTCACCTTATCGCACCGCTTGGTCCTCGGTGCTGATGCCGCCATGGAGCGCATGGCCCCCGAGCGGGCTATCCAATCGCTCTTGGATACGGTAAACGTCCCCGTCGAGTCGGTCTGAGATCTTCAGCTATATTTAAGGCCGTCCAGGCATGAATTTTAAGAGGGATGATTTCCAAGCGAATCCTCTGGCCAAGGCAGCCTTCGGCATTCCCGGAAAGACGCAGGCGTGCATCGCCGCTTGGTTTGCTTCTACCAACTTTTTGCAGGCCTATGGTCAAGCGACTGCAAGTATGGTTAAATCGAGGACAACCAAACCTACCGTCCCCAAGTCTTCAGGCGGCAGTGGCGGTGGTGATTGACCGACGCCGACGAGGAGAACATCAGCTAGGGGCATCGATCGAGAATTTGAGGTCGCTGTCCCCTTTGACTACCGGGAGGGCGTGTCTGATGAGCACAAAATCCTCGAGCATCCAGTGTCCTAGGTGCTACACGCAGGTGCCCGAAGCATCTTTTCAATATTGTCCCAACTGTGGTTCGGCGGTAAGCGCCAAAACGCCGTCCCGCCTCTGGCTCGTAGCCCGAATCGTTCCACCGCTGGTGACGCTTTGGGGATCGCTCTTGGCCTGGGTGCGCGTTGCCGCGCTCGCCCCGAACCACAACCGGTGGAACGTGTATCACTTCGGCCACGGCGGGCTTGCGTGGCTCGCCGGCGACGTCGTTTGCCTACTCATTGTCGTCGCGAGCTTAGCTCGGCCCGAGTGGGTGTCAAACGGGTGGTGGACGGCATGGAAAGTGTTTGGCGGCCTCTCGCTTGGCCTAGCCCTCTCCATGATCGTCTCAGCCCACATGGGGGCTACCATTGCGGCCTTAGTCAATGCCCCAAGTCCATTTCAGCTCGCTTCCGGCGTGTTCGTCTTTGGCCTAGGCTCGCTCCTGTGGATAGGGCTTGGCTTTGCTCCAACCGCTTAGCCCAATGGGGGTAAAAGCCCCAGGACAGGCTTAGTTCACCAACCTGATACCGGCGACGGAGTCTAGCTGTCCGCCGCTGCCGAACTTTATGGGTTGCCATGGCCCCGTAATAGCGAGCCCAAGCTTCAGAGCCTCGTCAGCCAATCCCTCAGAGATGGCAAACTCTTCAAGGCTTAAGGTGTCCCGAATCACCACGACGCGACTCTCTCGCGTTCCGCGGCCATTAATCGAGCGAATGGCCGCTTCCACGGCCTGTTGATCGTTTCTCAACACCATGGGAATGCGGGCACCAGAGAGTTCGGTCGAGGTTAAGCCATTCATGTAAGTCTTCTCCCAGTCAATGGCCTCAAACAGGTGCTGAGGAATGGTGTCGGCGGCACCCAGACCTATGGCATTGCCATGACTCTCCTCGGTGAGATTAAGCACCGTCAGGCGGGTGGCTTTCAATCCACCGCTGGCGGCGCTGGAAAGCCACCTGCCGGTGACATTAGGATCCATGGACGACCCCGAAATGTTTTTGCCCAAACGTCCGACCAACAAGAAGTCGATTTCCTCAAAGGGCAAGCGCGCCATCCACTGCCGAGCTTTGTCTAAGAGAGACTTCTCCTCCTCCATCATATGCTCTCCCGAAATCGCGTGGATCTCGGCCGTGCGCTCGTAGCCATTTTCCACGATGGCTACTCCAAAGGGCACAGACAGCCGGCTTAGCAGAATTTCGCCTGCCTCGGGCAACACCTGTTTAAAGGCACCAAACCCTCGGCTATGAATGGACGCCGCACCCCGATGTTTACCAAACCCAATGGTTAACATCTTCACCAAGCCGCTCTCATGGGGCCCGTGAAAGTCGGTGTGGGGTTTAATGCGATTTAGTGGAATCAATCCCTCGGTGGCCATCGCGGCTCGACTAATAAAAAGTGGGGTGCCATCGGCCAACCGACCCACCTCGTCCACCGCCATATCGGCATTAATGCGCGCCCCCATTTGCTTTTCCGTGATTCCAAAGCTCTCCAAGACTTCCCTTTGCCCCTCGGCCGTGGCTCCTCCATGCGATCCCATCGCAGGAATAATGACGACCTCTACTCCGTGTTGGTAGAGCGCCGCCACCAAAGCTTTCACGATGACAGCGATCGCATGAATGCCACGACTGCCCACACCTATGGCATAGGTCTTGCCGGGCACGAGGCGATGGCCCATTCGCGCCACCTCTCGGGCCACAGCCTGTCCCACATCGGCCTCGGTCGGCCCCTTTAAAGCCTGCCGCACGGCGGCAAACTGGGGCCACTTAGTTGCTTCACCTTCAATGCGAAGATCCCACATGCCTTTCCCTCCTGCTCTAATACGTGGCCACATCACGACCTGAACACCGTCGCCTCCCTGGCCCACGCCCGATCCGGCCAACTTTCATGATATGCTCGATGCCTAATCCATCCCCTGTCCCTCGGAAGGGGTGCTTGGCGCCCTATTAGTCCAGCACATCTAGGTCGCTTCGAAAGCGAAGCATCTCGCTGATACTTTCCCGATGATGAATGCGCTTTATCGCCTCGCCAAACAGAGGCGCCACCGAGATCACCTCCACCTTATCCGACAGGCGCACGGGGTGATTTTCTACCGTATCCGTAATAAACAGGCGGACGATAGGGCTGTGATCCAGCTTCTCCGCGGCCCCTTGGGCCAATACTCCATGACTCACGGCGGCATAGACGGTCTTAGCCCCGGCCTCCACCAAGGCCTGGGCCACATTGGTCAGGGTGCCGGCCGAGGCCACGAAATCATCCACGATGATGGCCGACCGACCGCGCACGTCGCCAATGATCTGTAAAATCGCCGCATTTTCATCATGAGCTCGACGCTCTTTGTCGGCGATGGCAATGGTGCAGCCTAAGAACGATGCATAGCGCCGGGCCTGCTTGGCAAATCCCACATCGGGAGATACCACGATCAAATCCTCGTCTAAGGGCAGGGCTTGGATACGATGGCACAGGGCTGGCAGGGCATATAAATTGTCAACGGGTTTGCGAAAAAACCCTTGAATTTGAGGAGCATGCAAATCCATCGTCACCACGCGGTCCGCGCCGGCCACCTCAATGGCATCCGCACACACGCGCGCCCGAATCGAGACGCGCGGCTCGTCCTTTTTATCGCCCTTGCCATAGCTAAAGTACGGAATAATCACCGTGACTGCGTCAGCTCCGGCGCGCTTAAAGGCGTCGATCCAAAACAATAGCTCCATAAAGTGGTCATTGGTCGGGAAAATCGTGGATTGAACCAAATACACTGCCTGTCCGCGCACATTCTCCAAGATGCGAACGAAAGTGTTTCCATCCGAAAACTGCAAGGTTTCGTTGCGTCCTGGACGAATCCCCAAGTACGCACAAATGCGAGCAGTAAGCTTCAGGCTTCCGCGGCCAGCAAACACCATCATCGGATTGTCGTTCATGCGTCCCTCATTTAACCAATTTGTTTGGGCATCGCCCATTCGGGCAAAACCTTAGGTCCTCTTGCCCATTCTACTCTAAATATCATGCCGGAGGTCGCGCGCGCAGGAGGTCACCATCTGGCGCCCGCTCGACCTATGTCCAACGACTCACCTGATATTCTGCCTGATCCAACCAGCCGGGATTGACCTCGACCCCCCAACCGGGTCCCGGGGGAACCTCAACCGCTCCATCGTGCACCGCCAGCCACGATGGATCAAAGAGTGGTTCGGTCCAGGCGGTAGGTTCAATCGAATGCTCCATATAGGCTCCGCCGTTATCAATCGCGGCCAAGAGGTGCAGCGTAAACACCGAAAGCAGGGAACGGTTGGCGGCGTGAGGAGTGCAGGCCAGCCCCGCCTCGGCAGCCATCTTGGCCACCCTCAGGGCACGGCTGAATCCTCCGACATAGCACACGTCAGGCTGAACAATATCCACCGCTCGCATGCCAATCATGCGTCGCCACACGGTCATCGACGTGTCTTGCTCGCCACCCGCCACGGCAATCTCGAGCGCATCCGACACTTCTTGGGTCCATTCCAACTCTGGGTAGGGGCAAGGTTCTTCATAGTGAGCATAGCCGTAGTCTTCCAGAAGATGGCCCACCTCGATGGCGCGCCTTGGGCTGAACCCACTATTGGCATCCGCATACAAGGCGACCTGGTCGCCAAGCCTCTGCCGCACAAGGGCGATCACGGCTTCCGTACGACCCGGCCATTGGTCGCGATCATGGCCAAAGGGCATGCCCACGCGAATTTTAAAGGCTTGGTATCCCTCTACCTCGGTCAGGCGCTGGAGGCGGTCGGCTTCCGCTTCGGGACTGATGTCGCGGCGCATGCTAGAACCATACACGGGGATCGCCCGAGGTTTTCCGCCGATGAGTTCGGCAACACTGAGATCTCGCGACTTTGCCCGGGCATCCCAAAGGGCGGTGTCCAACCCGGCCAGCGCCCGGCAAAGGTATGACCCCGGAAATTTATGCTCGTGTTCGACAATTTCATCGGAAAACACTGAGATGCTGTCCACCTCCCGCCCTAAAGCCAGAGGGGATATCTGCTGGTGCAAGACAAGCGCCGAAATATTAGCATGATAGGGGGCAATTTGACCATAGCCCTGCCCTTCATCGGTGGTCACGCGTACAAGGCTCACGGGATTTTTGGTAAACGTTTCAATCGCTAAAATCTTCATCGGCACTCGCTTTCTTTTGCTTGCTTTTGGTTTTTATTATCGACCTTG
This sequence comes from Bacillota bacterium, assembly GCA_021797635.1. Taxonomy (GTDB): domain Bacteria; phylum Bacillota; class Sulfobacillia; order Sulfobacillales; family Sulfobacillaceae; genus JAJZZI01. Next base: position 20,812 of record JAJZZI010000110.1, read on the forward strand.
GCTTCATCATAGCAAGCATTCGATGCCTATGGCATACCCAGTTTTTGTCAAACTCTGATATCCTAGCATAGGATCGAACCATCTTCGCGAAGACGGATTTCTGTTCTGGATCGATGATAGAAAGTGAGGCAATTCCCCAATGAGAAACTCTACCCGGTCGATACACGCATTGACGCTGGTCGTAGCCGGCCTGATGGCCACCTCGAGCATAGCCTTGGCGGCGCCGGTCACGGCGCCCACGGTACGTATTGTCGGACCCAGCGGCGACATCCCTGCTGGAGCCAGCATTGCATGGACCGTCAAGACCAGCCTGCACGGCCCCCTTCAGTATCAATTTTGGAGTCAATTCAAATCGGGCGTGCGCCGCATTTTACAGCCCTACTCTTCCAATGCGCGCGTGATTGGAACGGTGGCTCCAGGTCCCAGTGTGCTCGGGGTGAGCGTAAAATCGCTGGACACCTCTAAGCCATGGGTGGCGTCGCGCACCATTATGGGCATTCAGCCAACGAAAACCCCACGCACCACCGTCATCCCAGTCGACGCCGCTTCACGCCTGGGCAGCAAGAAACTAGGCCGTTTTTGGCTCGCCAATCCCGTAAAACAATGGATCACGCTCGGCCCCTACCTAAATGGCCCTAGGGCTTGGGTTCCACGCTTTCCGGGACGCTACCAGATTGTGTCGATGATTAAATCCCCAACGGGCACGGTCAAGGCCACTGAGAGAACGGTAACGGTCGTCACCCGCCCGCATGCCTTGGTTGCCCTAGGAGACTCGATTAGCTTTGGTTGGAACCTCGGCAATAACTGGAACCCTTCACCCTATGCCTTTCCCTTCCTCATGGGAAAAGCCATGCATCTTCCCGTGGATGACTTGGGATACCCCGGCTGGACCACCGCCAACCTGCTTCAAGCTCTCTCCTCGAAGACTTATATGGCTGCCCTCTCGACGGCGTCCGTGGTCACGATTGACATCGGCAACAACGATTTGGTGCAACCCGCGTTCAAAGACGGGCTTTTGGGCCAAGCGCCGCCCTCTTCCATCTCGCCGTCCACCATGGCCGGGCTCGAATCGGACGTCTCCCTAATGGGACACAACCTGGGCCTCATCCTTCAAGACGTGCATAAAGAGGCTCCTCACGCTCGAATCATCGTCTATAACCTCTATGATCCCCTTGCCACCAGCGGTACCGTCGTGGGTCAAGCGGCCAGCTTATTGATCGATGCGGCAGACACACTCATCGCCAAGGCTGCCGCAAACAGTCAGGTTGCCTTAGTGAATGCCAACCTGGCCTTTCAGGGACATCAAGCGGTCGATGTTCAGCCCGTCAACTTCCATCCCACGATAACCGGTCAAGAAGTCCTGGCTAAGGCCGGTGAAGCTGCCTTGGCTTCCGTCAAGTAACGTCAATGCTCCCGAGTCCTAGCCTTTACCTCTGGAATGAAGGAATGGCATCCTTCATTCCAGCCAGTCTCTTTTTGCATTTCGTGCTGGTGTTAATGTGGACGGCGCGGCGTCGCCATCAGACCGACTAAGCCTCGCACGAGCTCTTGGTAGCCCCCGGGCCAATAGCGTTCTGGGCGTGGCCGACGGGCGTCTTCGGCTGCATCGGGACGGCACTCCTCGATGGCTCGAATCCAATCGGCCGGAATGTTGCCTTTCCCGTGCACGGCACCAGCCAACGCCCCCGCAATGGCCGCGTTGGTGTCCGTGTCCCCCCCCAACTGGGCGGTCTCCACAATGACGCTTTGAAGATCCGCTGCGTAAAGCAGTTGATAGAATGCATTATGCAGCGCAACCAGTACATGGCCCGAATGTGGTGAAAAGGGAGGCGTGCACAGCGAGGGTTCTTGGGCCGCCAGAAGGCACTCACGAACGGAGGGCTCCGTACCTTCTTGATTTTGAAAGTCCAGCGCATATTGATAGGCCGCTTTCGGGGTTAGGCCCTGAGCGATGATTTCAGCCAAGGTCGTGACATAAACCGCCGATGCCTCTTGGCACACGCCATGGGGATGGGTCAGTCGGGCGTCCTGGCGCGCCGCTTCGGCGAGCCGCGACCGCTCGATGCCGTAGCCCCATATGCCAAGGGGGCTTTGACGCATCAAGGCTCCGTTGGCTTGACTCTCCTGATTAGCCTGCCGCTCTATACTGCTCGCTAAAGACGACAGTCCCACGCTGAAATGGCCGGTCAAGGCCTTGGCAATGCTGTGGCCGCAGGAAAAAGGGTCGCTTTCCATCCAATTGCGATAGTGAAAGGCAATGACGTTAATGTCGAAATGGGGATACGACTCCTGAAGACTATAAGCCAGCTCCATGGCCATTTCCGAATCATCCGTAGGTTGGCCCGGGGCCGTGTGCCAGCGAGGACTCCCCTCCATCTGTTTAACGCCATCGGGCCAGCGTTCTTGAATCTCGGTGGGGGACAGGCCCTCCGTCATGCTGCCCAAGGCATCGCCCGATAGCTGACCCAGCCAACAACCTAAAGCGCGCTCCATTTGAGCTGCCTGCATGCCTCATCTCCTATCCCGTCGATCTCTGCATGGGTTCTGATCCATCCCTGTGACGACGCTTCGGTTCCATCCGAGCCCCATTGCTCGGCCTTTATCCGCCCCGGGCGCCGGTCAAGCTTAACGGTTCGAAATCGCCGTCCGTCTCCACCAGCACCTGGTATGGATACCCCAACCCAAAGTTGCAATCAACCGTACACCGTATCGCTTAGCAATTCGCGATAGGGCTCCATCTTCCTGTTGCAGGTCTTCTTTTTTTCGCCGGCCTGGCACCTTTTTCCGATCCGACCATACCTTACCGAATAACGGCATATCCTCCCGCAAAAGGGTGTCCATGTGGTAGTCAGAGACGGAGGAGGTCACCTAAACGCCATGCGCATACCATCCACCCTCACCGGCCTCGTTGTCGCACCCGACGATCCCGCCTACCATTTGGCACGGACCAACTACAACTCCCGTTTCGCCCCCTTTTCCCCGTCCTACATCGTCTACCCCAAGACCTCAGACGACGTGGGCCGAGCGCTCATGTGGGCCCGGCGATATCGCATTCCCTTTCGGGCAAGAAGCGGCGGCCACAGCTACGAAGCCTATTCGCTCCTCAATGGCGGATTAGTCATCGACCTCAGTCTCATCAATCACATCTACCAGAGCCAGAGCACAGGTTTTTGGCATATTGGAGCGGGTGCCCGCCTGTTAAATGTCTATCAAACGCTCTGGGACAAAGCCAATGTGACCATCCCCGGGGGATCTTGTCCCAGCGTCGGCCTCTCGGGGCTAACCTTGGGCGGCGGCTATGGTCTGATTGCCCGCCAACACGGTCTCTGCATCGACGCCTTAGTGGCCGTGACCATGGTTGACGCCCAAGGTCGAACCCTCGTGAGTTCACTGGATCAGCATGCCGATCTGTTCTGGGCATTACGGGGCGCTGGGGCGAACAATTTTGGCGTCGTCACGGAGTTGGTCTTTTGTGCCGTCCCCGTCGGGCTGGTGACCATCTTTTCGATAACGTGGCCATGGTCGCACCTGGCCGCGGTCATCCAGGCCTTTCAATGCTGGGCGGACCCCTCTGGACTCGACCACCGGATCACCTCCATCTTGACCTTGCCTGCCCGGAGCCACGGCTACATTCGCCTGGTCGGCCAATTTCTAGGCACCCCCGCCCAACTACAACCGATGCTAAGACCCCTGCTAGAGATTCCCGACCACTCTGAAATCGTGCAAGTGAAGAGTTACATCGAGGCGGTCCGCCACTTTGCCGGTTTAGGCAGCGATCCTGAATGTTGGCTAGCTCAGGGCGTGCCTAACCACGACACCTTTAAAAACACCTCCGCGTACGCTCATCACATGTTGCCTGGCTCGGCGATCGCTGCCATCGCCCAGGCCCTCAACGACACGCCCGGACCCGCGTCGTTAGTACAACTTGGCCAAATGGGCGGACGAATCGGCGAGATCCGACCGGAAGACACGGCCTTCTACCATCGTCGGGCGCGGTTCGACCTCCAATATCAGGCGTACTGGACGGACCCCACACAGGCCGAAAGCCACATCCGCTGGGTCGAAGATTTTCGCCAGCGGATGTCGCCTTGGACGGTGGGCGCCTATGTCAACTACTGTGACGCCCGCATCGAAGATTGGCCCCGAGCGTACTACGGAAAAAACCTAGACCGTCTGATGCACGTCAAGCGCCGCTGGGACCCCCGCCTGGTCTTCCGCTATCCCCAGGGATTAAGCCAAATCATGGCTCCTGGCTGCCATCTTGAAGATGCCTCGAGCTTTTGGACTGACGCGCTGCCAACCGCCTGGCCCACCGAAGTGAAGAGCCAGTGGACGATGGGGCCGTGGCTATGATCGCTCCGAAGGCCATTGAAGATACCACGACTTGGCCCCGAAATCCGATCCGTACTGCCGGTTCAAGCCGAGCTCCATGAGCCCGTCGCCGCCCCGTCTGCATGAAAACTCCCAGGCTCCCTCTGCCCCCTGGACAAACACGTCATAGTCGCGTTCTGGCGAAAGTCCTCGAAGGCACATCCAACGCACCGGTGCTCCGACTTCGGCCAGGCGATTGACCCAGACGACGAAGGCACGCGACCGCTTGTCATCAACAAACATCCAGCCTGCCGCATTGGTCTCATGGGGGTCGATCAGGCGATAAAAGGCGCCAAACTGCACCAGCGGGCGAAGTTGCTTATACATCGTAATCTGTTGGCTAATCGCCTGTTTTTCTGCATCCGACAATTGCGTAAAGTCTAATTCATATCCAAAGTTCGCGGACATGGCCACGAGGCCGCGGGTATTCAAAGGGGTGGTTCGTCCTGCTTGGTGGTTGGGCACGGCCGACACATGGGCGGTCATGGCAATGGCTGGATAGGCTAGGCTGGTCCCATACTGGATGCAAAGTCGCTCAATGGCATCCGAGTTGTCGCTCGTCCAGGTTTGCGGCATATAGTAAAGCATCCCCGGATCGAAGCGGCCGCCGCCCCCCGAGCAACCTTCGAAAAGAACCTCGGGGAATGATCGCGTCAAGTGGTCCAAGACCCGATAGAGACCCAACATGTATCGGTGCTGCACCTCGGGTTGGCGCTCTGGCGGTAAAAGCTCAGAGCCTGCCTCGGTCATATGCCGATTCATGTCCCATTTAATGTAGTCGATTCCGCCTTCCTTGAGGAGCTCCGTCATCCACGCGATGATCCAGTCGGTGACATCGGGACGCGCGAGATCAAGGACCAGTTGATGCCTTCCCAGGCTTAGCGAACGGTTCGGGATATGAAGACACCACTCTGGATGGCGACGATACAGGTCGCTTTGGGGAGACACCATTTCCGGTTCCACCCACAGTCCGAACTTGAGGCCCCTTTGATGGATCTTTTGCGACAATCCTGAAATTCCATCAGGCAACTTCTTGAGATTGACGGTCCAATCCCCTAAAGAGGTGCGGTCGTCATTTCGGGCACCAAACCAACCGTCGTCTAAAACGAGCACCTCCACCCCCAGGGCCGCCGCTGAATCGGCCAGATCGAGGAGTCTCTCCTGGTTGAAGTCAAAGTACGTCGCCTCCCAGTTGTTCAAGACGATGGGGCGCTCGCGCCGCCGCCAGGGCTCGGGCATGAGGTGGTCGCGGTAGAGGTGGTGAAACGTCTCCGACATCTGGCCTAGGCCCGCGTCAGAAAAGACCAACACCGCTTCCGGGGTCTGAAAAGATTCCCCCGGTTCTAGCCGCCATTGAAACTGAAAGGGATGAATGCCGATGGCCATCCGGGTCGTGTCGAATTGGTCCACTTCAGCCATCGCCACGAAATTTCCGCTATAGACGAGGTTCATCGCGTAGACCCGGCCGGTCGTCTCGTCCCCTTTGGGATCGACTAACGCTATGAAGGGATTGGCTTGATGGCTAGAAGCCCCACGTCGACTGCCAAGCGAGGACAGTCCATGAGCCAGCGCACTACGTTGGACATGACGCTCTCGCCCCCATGCTCCGGTCAGGCGAATCCAATCCCAATCCGCATGGGAAAAATCCACGCTGGCAGAGAGCGCCCGTTCGATGGTTAAGGGCATCTGACTGTGATTATGGATAGTGGCGGAGCGCACCAGAGCGTTTAACTGGGAAAATACCGTGTACGAAAGCTCAACCGTCATCCCCCCTAGCGTATCCTCCAGAACGATCACCAGGGTGTCGGCGTCAAGGGGATTGTCGAGCCAAAGGTGAGGCAGCCCGCTTAGCCTCGGTTTTCCGGGAAGGAGGCGATGCTCTCGAAAGGCTAGGTCGGTTATGGCACTGCCGTCGCTGAGCCGGATCTGATAGGCGGGAGAACGATAGTCGCCCCGTCCCCAGGTCGGATACTCTTGGGGGGCCACATCAAACGAAAAGCGTTCGTCGTTGGACACGGGGTTAGGCGAGAAGGCCCGCGGAGTCAAAAGCGCCCGACGATCTAGACCAGCGTCGGGGCGAATTTTAGGTCCCCAGTACCAATGCGCTAGATTTCCCTGCGGGAGTGCCTCAAAGATGTAGCTCATGTTGGAAGCGTCGAGATGAAAGCGCTTCCTGCCAGCATCAACGTAGATGGCCATAGCTTCCTCCGTTCCGTGTCTGCCTCAGCCGCATGCTTCCCGCTGTCATCGCGGTAGGTCTCTTCCGCTCAACTCCATGGCTGGAGGGCGCGTCGGACGGCTGAGGATGTCTTGGTGCTTGCCCTGCCTCGAGGACTCCAGCAAAGCTTCCATAATTTCGACGACATGCAGACCAATGGTGCCGTCGGTCCGAGCCATGGTGCCCTGTGCGATGGCGTCCACTAAATCGATGACGCCTAGGCCGCGCGCATTGTCGCTGGGTGAAAACGGCATGGCCATCTCCGTCCATTCGGCCGCATCGAATCGGCGAATGCGAACGGGTCCCCCAAAGGTGTTGGGATCGGGCACCGACAGGCTGCCTTCGCTCCCGTAGACCTCGATGCGCGGCAGGTTGGCATGCCAGACATCAAAGGACATGACCAGACTGGCCACCGCTCCTGCGGCGAATTCTAGACTGCCGGCCACGTGCGTTGGCGTATTGACCACGATATGCTCGCCCCGGCGAGGCTGGCTCAGCACAATCCGTTCCGCAAAAGCCTGAGAGGCGATTCCGGTCACCCGGGCTACCGGTCCCAACAGTTGAAATAGTGCGCTCAGGTAATATGGGCCCATATCAAACAAGGGACCTCCCCCGGCCTGGTAGTAGAAGGTTGGGTCAGGATGCCAGCCTTCGTGGCCGTGACCGGTCATAAAGGCGGTGGCCGCCACCGGTCGGCCAATCCAGCCATCATCGATCAACTTGCGAGCCGTCTGTATCCCTGCGCCAAGCACGGTATCCGGTGCCGACGCAATCCGAAGGCCCATTTTTTGGCTCAACTCGATGAGTTCGCGCGCAGATCGGCTCGAAAGCGCGAGCGGCTTTTCTCCATAGACATGCTTGCCGGCTAACAGTGCCTTCGCGGCCACGCTATGATGAGCCTCGGGAATGGTGAGGTTGATAACCGCAAACACATCCTGGTCAGCCAACAGGTCCTCCACCGACTTCGATTGGATGCCGTACTGCTCCGCCTTGGCTCGGGCCCGCTCATCGATTTGGTCGGCCACCATGACCACCTGGCAATTTTCCGCGTGATGCAAGTTTTTCAGGTAAATATCGCTAATATTGCCACAGCCAATAATCCCTAAGGATTTCATTAAAGCGCCGCCTCCCCTTGGCTTCGGGCCGCATAGACCATTCCTCGCCGGATCAAGCTTCGCACATCGGGCCGCTTGACGATATCCGGGCTATGGCCCAAAGAACAGTAAAAGATTCTGCCCTGACCAAAGGTTTTGGTCCAAGCCACGGGCATAATCACTTCGTCAAACTGGGTGGTGGCTAGGACCCGGTTGGCGGGGTCGACATGCATATAATACTGTTCGGTGGTTACCGTGAAATCTTCCATCCCTTCGGTTAAGGGGTCGCTTGGGTCTACGATATGTACGTTATACGTCACCCCACTGTCGCCTGGGTGGGCCACCCACTGCCCACCTACCATCCATTGATAGGCCGGTTCCTTCCGAAACGCATCGCCCATGCCGCCGTGCAGCCCGGCCACCCCGATGCCTGAGCGGACCGCGCTAAGCCAAGCGCGGAGCGCCTCCGACGAAATTTCCCCCATCGTCCAATTGGGTACCACCAAATCTACGTCCATCAAGGCCGGGTCGCACAGTTTCTCCAAGTCCCTCACGATCTCCACCCGAAACCCTTCTTGCTGCAGGTCTTCCGCTTGAATCTCTGCCACTTCCTCAGGCTGATGGCCGGGCCACCCGCCGACCAAGACCCAAGCCTGCCTCTGAGAATTCACCATTGCCCGCTTCACCCTCTACACCGTTTTGTCCGGAGTCATCCATTGCACTCGGGACATAGAGCCATTATAGCCTGGAAATCCCCACATCCATTCGACTTTCTTTTCTCACCCCTAAAGAAGATGGCTACCTGTGCCCCAAACGAGGTTGCCCCAGGCTTCGTAGATTTTGATTCCTGACGCTTTCGCCGATTTGCTCGGTTTCGGGTCGGTTTACAGGAGGTCGTGTTAGGTGATGAGAATCCCTCCGGCTGAAAGTGTGGGCCCCATTGTTCCGGGACCATGAAGGCGCGGTCACGTTAGCGAACTTCCGCAGGGTTCCGGGACCCTGTGTTGTCATCACACGGGCGGCGCCGCGACGGTCGTGCCGCGGAGAACTTTCTCAGGACGGCATTACGTTATCGCTTTGCGCGGCAATTCGCCGAAACTTGATCAGACAGGCAAGGCGCCACGGCACAAAATAAGCCAGAAACACCACGTAGTCTAAAAATCCAAAAGTTCCTGCGCTAACATGGGTCGCAAGAAGGAAGGTTGCTAGCAATCTAATGACGATTAAGCCGACAAAACTAAGGAGCCCTATAGTATGAACTCTCCCGCCACCTAACCACCAGTACTCGCTGTAAAGCTCGCCTGACGGATTGAGGTGGGGGTTTCCCGGATTACTCCGAGAGGTTCCTGGTTCTGCGACTTTTGCGTGCGAGCCGTAGGCTTCGCATGTCTTATGTCGGTCTCCCCAGGCGTGACTTCGGACCGTTCCGGCCCTAGTTTCTGAAAAACCCGCGTAGTTTTATGAGATTTCGTGAGCGGATCACCGGAAAGAAGTTTTTTGATCCCTCGCCCGGCGATCACCACGGCGGCATTGTGGTCCGCGTTATCCGTGTGTCCGCAGCGTTGACAGACAAACTCGGCTTGGGTCAGCCGATTGTCCGGGGAAGTGAAGGTGCAAACCGCACATTCCTGCGAACTATACGCATAGGGGACGGTGATGACCAACTTGCCTTGACGCAAAGCTTTATAGGTGGTAAATGACACGACTTGTGCCCATGCGGACGACAAGATGGCCCGATGGAGACCTGCTTTGGCTTTCGCTCCATTGGGCAGAAACCGACCGGACGCATCCCGTTTAGCTTTCGGGCGTTTGGTCATATTCTTGATCCGTAGAGCCTCGAACACGTATAGATCGTACTCCGCGTGGACCGCGAGAGCATGGCTGGTCTGGTGCGCATACTCTTGACGCACATTGACTTCATACTGCTGATGCTGGGCTGCTTTCCGATAGGCTTTCTTTTGGTTTTGGGAACCCTTCTTGCGCCGACTCGCCTTCCGCTGCCAACGCTGGCGTTGGCGGCGCGTCTTCTTGATCCGTTTTTTCTGCACAGGGAGGAGGTCAAAGACCTGCCCATTCGATGTCGTCAAAGGCTGCGCGATGCCCCGATCTCCGCCGAGCGTCCGCTTGGCAAGCTGATCGAGGGACAAATGCCGCAAGTCTTCGGCGATCTGTTCCGTGGCGGCGTCTGCCGTGTTCTTTGGCATCGTAACCTCGGCATCTTCGGCGGAGAAAGACAGCCACCAGCGGCCGCCTTCCACGCTGATATGGATCGAAGATGGCGCGGAGTGTAGGCGGTGCGCCCGATATGCAACGTTCCCGACCGGGAACTTTTTCGTGCCCAGGCGTAGTTGATAGGAGACCACAGGGCCGATTTGATCCTCAATTTGGGGGATAAACTCAAACAACTCGCGACTCAGCCACACCGCCTGGCGGCCCGACTTCTTCTTGAATTTCGGGCGACCGCTCAGTTTCTTGAAAAAACGTTGGTACGCTTGGCGAAACTGAACGGCACCGTTGCGCAAGATCTGAGACGGCACCTCGCGAAGAAAGGGCGTACGTTCGGTAATGAACTGGCGGTATCGTTGGTCAACGGGGACTTTTTCGCCAGCGGTCCCGACCATCCGCCGCTGAAAGCGGCGAAAATAACGATCTTCTTGCACTTTGGCGTTATAAATCAGGCGTTGGCATCCGATCCAGCGGAGCAGCGTCTGTTGTTGCTCCGGGTTGAGATACAGCCGAAATCGATAGCCATCCAGCATGGCAAAATCCTCCGAAGAACAAACATTCTAGGATAAGTGTATCATATGCGGAGCGTTATCTGGGAAAATGACGCACCTACGGAAGAAAAAATCGGGCGGCCTTCACGGCCACCGGCCACTTGACCCCCTCCCGGCTTCGCCTGGGAAGGGGAATGCGCGGCTATTACGTTCAAAAAGGCGAGCCAGCGAATGAGTGCGGTCTGTTCGTGGAGCATCGCTTGAGCGAATTTCGGCACTTCGAGAAAATGTAACGTCAAATGGTCCGTGAACAATGCCCCGTCTTGATTGCGCAGTTGAAACACATTATGCACCCGATCGTTGGGTATTTCCACAAAGTCGAGCACGTTAATCGCAATGGTAGGCCGCAGGGTATGATACGTGTCGCTTTCGTGCAACTGCCCTTCGTAGAGTTTGGCCCAATAATACAGGCTGCGCTCGCGCATTTCCCCGGTGTTGCGGATTTGGATTTCGATATCGATGAGGATCGCCTGGTCCGTACGGGCAACAATGTCCAAGACCGACATCTTATCCGTTAGCGCATCCTTGTCGATGTAGGGATTCAGGAGTTGGACCGACGTTACCCGTGGTGCGCCGGCATCCTCAAAGATGCCGTTCAAAAACGCAATGAGAATGTCGGTTCTTCGTCGCCAAACAAGCGTTTAAAGAGAAAGTCCACTAAGGGACTTAACTGCCGCTCATCCGCCATGGGGCCACCTCCTGTGGTGTTTCTATTGTACCCGATGTGCGCCATACCGTACGATCCGGCCACCACGTCGCAACCCGCGCCAGCACCCTCAGTTCTTCGCTGGGGTGATCGGTGATCGGACGCATCGCCTGTCCTAGCAACCCCGCCAAGTTCCGGAACCGCCGGTCAGACAGCCCCTGCGTTGGCGTAGCGGCTAAGGCTCTACCCTCGGTTCCATCCTCAAAACGGCGCACGATGGGTCTAAGACTCCTCTCGCGACCAATGCGGCGATTGCAGCCAATCTAAGGCGATTTCAGCAGACGTATCATCTAACCATGCCGATAGACTTCTGCTTGCATGGACAGGCTCCAAGTTCGTGGGATGTCACATCTTTTCCTAGGTTTATCTATACTGCCCGCAGATCAGTTTTGATGGTTTGATTTTCCGGTGTCGAGCATTTTCGTGAAAAATGCTGGACTAAAATTTCCTGCTCGATTAGGCTGAATGGGGACATGGAGGTCCGCCATTCCATGCGAGGAGGAAGCATCGATGATCCAGGTGTCCATTTCAGCCACCGACATGGAAGTGTTGCAGGAAGAGCGGTATACCCATCCGCACCCCCGCGTGCAACGGAAACTACACGCCCTCTATTGGGTGGGACTCGGCCTTCCGCGCCACGTCGTGGCGCGCATTGTTGGGGTGTCCGAGGGCACGGTGCGCAATGACCTTCACGCCTACGAGCAGGGGGGCCTCGAGGCGCTCCGTCAGTGTAATCCTCATCCTACGTCCGCCGCACTCCATGCGTATGCGGACACGATTCGCCAAACCTTTATCGCCGAGCCTCCGCATCCCGTGCAAGAAGCGATCGAGCGTATCGAAGCGTTAACGGGTATTCGGCGGAGTCCCACGGCAGTGCGAAGAGAGGAACAAAATCCCGTCTCGCACCTCGCAAAGTCGCTTCGTTGGATAACGCGTTCCAGTCGGGCGTACCATGTCGAACGAGATAGAATTGTGTCATGCTCTCCCCTTCTTTTCAGTTACCGCTGCGTGTTATTGAATTCCTCATGCGCTTGTGCAAGTACGTTTTGAATAAACGGTGCTTTGCGCAACGTGTATGTTTGCCGGTCTGGACAGATCTCCGCCAATTCACGTTTTAAGTTCAAGTAGTTAGCGGCAACGTCGGGATACTTAATTAGATAGTCCCGGAAGAAAATAATGTTCTTCCATTCCTCACTTTCATATTCGTACACATGTAGATGATGTGTGCCGTTCCCCCATTCGCCTCTTCGAAAGAACATACGATTTGGGAACTCCTCTTTCGGCACGTATTCGAAGCCGATTTGGCTAAGAAGTGCGATTGCACAATCATCGATAATGGAAAGATGCTCTACCGCCACGGCAATATCTATAATCGGTTTCGCCGCCATGCCAGGAATTGAAGTGCTACCGACATGTTCAATTCGCTTCAGTTTATCACCGAGCAATGCCAGAATGCGATTACGATCTTTCTCAAATTCCTGAGTCCAAAGGTTACTATAGCTACTGAGTGTCACTTTGTTTGTCATGAATATCACCTCTGTTCCGAAAAACCCTCGGGGAGATCTCCAAAGGGGCATAGAAACCCAAGCCCAGGTCATAGTAAAACTTGGCATGGACGCCGGAGACTGCCGAGCGGTCGTCGTTTAGGCGGGCGCTTGAGACCATTTCACGTGATAACCGAGCCCTTCCAACCGCTTGACCGCCTGTTGCTTCGCCCGCTCCTGGTCGCGTCGGTCAAAGTAGTCCACCCCAAGGTCGACATAGGGAGTGCGATGACGCAACACAT
>JAJZZI010000235.1 GCA_021797635.1 Bacillota bacterium
GCTATCGTCGGTATCTGGCCGAAGAGCAGGCCACATGCCAAAACCACCGGTTTGCATCGGTGTGGTAGGTCGGTGATGGGCGGTTGGCGTTGGTAACCACGACCTGCTAGGTCGGCGAAGGTCCCGACCGCCGCACCAGTCTTGTGATCCGATCCGGGCCAAGATAATATAATGTGAAGGTTGCGGCGATTCCATCAATCAGTGGCGGATCGTTGTCCCAGCCGAGGCTCTAAGCGATCGGGAAGATGTGCCAATCTGAACTCATCGTGGGTATGGGCTGGTGCCATTTTATCTGAGCCTGGCCGCTGCCCTGCCGGCCAGGCCGTAATCTCCGGATTGAAAGAAGATCGGCCATGACTCATTGGAAAGAGAGGAAGGGCTATGCGCTTTGCCCGGATCATCATGCTTGGTGCGGTCAGCATGGGGCTCGGGGTGACAGGGGTCTCTGCGAGTCCCACGCAGACCGCAGTAGCCATGAACGTGCTCAAGAAACGCCTAGGGAGCGGCGTCCTAGCCTCGGCTGATATAAGAACGCCGAGCGCGGGCAACTCCTTGAGAGCCTTGCTGCTCTTGCAAGCGACCAGCAAGAACCCACAACTTAGGAAGCTAGTCGGTGCGGATCAAGTCCCCCACGGCATGCCTCAGGAATCAACCAGGGTTCGGATGGATGTGCCGCTGTATCCGGGAGCGCGTCCGGAGTCCTGGCACGTCCGGACGTATCCCGCCCCCGTGTCCGCCAGTTGGTATCTCTTGGCATCACCGGTACGGGCCTATTATGTTCACGCGTCGCTGCTCTCCGTGGCGAATTGGTATCAAAATGCCTTCGCTGAACGGGGATATTTGCTTACGGGCTCGAGCGGGGGAGGCACGGATCAAACGACCTACGACTTTTCGAAGGTTCCGCTGTTAGCGACGCCAGAAATCGTAGGAGTACGTCTTCGCGCGAAAAATGGCGGAACCGACGTGATTTACGGGAGCACCCTTACCGAGGTGCCGCCGCGTCCCCTGTCGAGCCGACTTGCCACGACTGCCCTGGCCCTGACGCTAAGGTATCGAAAACCGGATCGGGGCCAATCGGTTACGCTTCGGGTGACTAAGCGCCCCCTCGTGCACCGACTCATCCAACTGCTTAATGCGATGCCACTAAACCGAGGGGGCGATTATATGGATTGCCCGGTACGGGGCACCTCGCCTTTGCTAGAAGTTTATGTCGCTCAGCCCCCCGGAACCTATCCAAAGGCGTCGCTGGTGCAAGGAGACCCTTGTGATCCCGGCACCATAGGGACCGTGCAGGTCCAAAGTAACGAGGCGTTCTGGACCTTCATTCAAGGGCTGATGGCCCATGCATAGATGGGGCGCTTCCTCGTTTGGAACGGCGATGTGGCGGAAAATCCCGAGCAGGCTTTCCGATGATCGGCCATTGCCCTTGGTCCGGGGCGGAGCCAAACCGGTGCATCTGAGGGCAGATGCGCCGCAGATGTTGCATTACGGCACCGTCCGCGTCGGTTCGAAATCCACAAGGCATCGACCCGAAGAGGGCGGCTTGCGCGAAACTTAATCTGAATATCGCCCATAGCTCGACGCCCGATCTTTGTGCCACCCAGCCCCTTGGGAGCTATGGTTTTAGAGCCGCGCTTGACGCTAAAAGCCGTGTTCGGTACAATATTTGGGACAGTAGCCCGAACAAAGCGGAAGTTGATCCACTTCTCACCCTGAGGCTAGGCCAACTGGGTTTTCCCAAGGGATCTTCGGTCAGGCAGAACGGGAATATTACCATGATGTGGGTATGAGGTTGAAGAGGGAGGCGAAGCGCCCATTACTAAAGATCTCAGAATCAATGATGAGATCCGAGCGCGTGAAGTCCGAGTGGTTGGGGACGCCGGAGAGCAATTGGGTATTTTAAGCCTGAGGGCGGCGTTGGAGATGGCACAGGAACGCCATGTCGACTTGGTTGAAGTGTCGCCGACGGCGAGGCCTCCTGTTTGTCGCTTGATGGACTACGGCAAGTATAAGTATGAACAGGCCAAGCGCGATCGTGAATCGCGCAAAAAGCAAAAAGTGGTTAGCATTAAGGAACTCAAGATGCGGCCTGGGATTGATGAGCACGACTTTGATGTAAAGGTCAAGAGCGCACACCGCTTTTTGGCTGAAGGCGACAAGGTCAAGTGCACCATAGTATTTCGCGGTCGAGAGATTGTTCATGCCAGCTTGGCCCAAGCCACCCTGAAGCGCCTAGCCGAAGCCACCAGTGAAGTAGGCATGGTAGAGCGGGTTCCCCGGGTGGAAGGGCGAGCCATGATCATGATTTTGGCGCCCAAGAAGGGAGCATAACGATGCCTAAAATGAAGACCCATCGCGGTGCCAAGAAGCGTTTGATGGTTTCTGCGGGCGGCAAGCCTCGTCGTTTCCGAGCGGGTAAGAGTCATTTGCTGGAGCATAAGTCCTCGACCCGCCGACGCCGCCTGCGTCAAGCAGCGGTTCTCTCCGACGCGGATAGACACCGTATTAAACGGCTATTGCCGTACGCTTAACACGCGAGAAATTTGGAAGATTGAGGTGGACCAGTCATGGCTCGAGTAAAAAGCGGGGTCGTCCGTCATCGACGGCATAAAAAGATTTTGAAATTGGCCCGTGGGTATCGTGGTGCGCGTTCGCGTCATTTCCGCGCTGCCAATGAAGCGGTAATGCATAGTCTTTACTATGCCTACCAACATCGGAGAAAGCGGAAAGGCGATTTTCGGCGGTTGTGGATTAGTCGAATCAATGCGGCTGCCAGAATGCATGGGCTCTCATATAGTCGGTTCATGTTTGGCCTGAAGCAGGCCGGTGTTGGGCTAGACCGCAAGGTTCTGGCCGACATGGCGGTCCGTGACCTTCCGAGTTTTGCGGCATTGGTTTCGGTCGCCAAGGGCGACCAGTAACGTCCAGTGATCATCCAACCCCTGGACTCGGCCGACAATAAAACGGTCCGACGAGTGCGCTCGCTCAGGTCCAATCGAGGTCTGCGCGAGCGCCTCGGAGTGTCGGTGTTGGAAGGTGTGCGCTTAGTCGAAGCGGCCATTGAAGCGGGTGCCGAATTTCGCATTGTCCTCTATGGTCCCCGCCTGGTGGAGACTGAGCGGGGGCGTAGCCTGGTTGCACGGTTATCACTGCTGTCTGCTAAGGCGCACTATGTGAGCGAAAAAATTTTATCGGACTTAGCCGAGGTGGAGACCAGCCAGGGTGTATTGGCAGTGGCTTCGATGCCGCCTATGGCCAAGGTGTGGCCGCGACCGGCCTCTGGACCTCCATTGTTTGTTGCCATAGACGGCATTCAGGACCCCGGTAATCTCGGCACCATTGTTCGCACGGCCCAAGCGGCAGGCGTACACGCCGTCGGTCTTTCTAAAGGCACCGTGGATATCTTTAATTCAAAGTCACTAAGAGCTACGGCCGGTAGTGTTTTTGAAGTTCCGCTGGTGCGATTGGAGGAAGAACCCTGGCTTGACCCGGCCACCGATGGTGATCTTACCTTGGTGTATGCCGTGGTGCAAGGGGCAATGCCTTATGAGGAATTTGATTGGACCAAGCCCGTGATCTTGGTTTTGGGCAACGAGGGTCACGGTGTCGGCCACCAGGAGAGCGGTCAGGCGGTTTCCATTCCCATGGTCCCGTCCGCGAATTCGCTCAATGTGGCCTCGGCAGCAGCCGTGCTGATGTTTCATGCAACTTATGTTCGAAGGCAGGCGGGCATGCCGGTTGTCCCGCCGAGCGCCCCGGTGTTCGGGCGTCGCCGCCCTGCCACTGTCGGCGACTGAGGATGAATAGGCAGGTGATCTCCCCGTTCAGGGAGCGGCGTCGGCGGAGGTGTGTCGAATTTCCCCGGGGAGTGTCGTTTTAAATCATGGCCGGTCGTTCCGTTATCGCGGTGAAGTGGGGCGAAATCCCTAAAAAGGTGGTACCGCGGGCACTCCCGTCCTTTTGTGGACGGGAGTGCATGCATTGGGGGGGAAAAAGATGGTTGAAGGTGTTGACGAAATGCTAGAAGCCATGCGCACTCAGTTGGATGCGGCGGAAACCTCTATGGAGTTGGATGCGGCGCGAATCTTTTGGATAGGGCGCAAAGGGCGACTTACTGCGGCGATGAAATCCCTCGGGGATCTACCTGAGGCGGACCGCCGCGACCAAGGACAGCGTCTCAACCAGGTGCGCAGAAGGTTTGAGGGTTGGCTTGAAGAGCGTCAGCGGGTTTTGAAAGCACGCGAAGAACGGCTCCAGCTGGAAAGCGAAGCGGTGGATATGACGCTTCCCGGCAGGGGGCCGACGGCGGCGCGACTCCATCCCGTGACGCGTGTGAGTCGGCTGCTCGAAGAGGTGTTTTTGCGCATGGGATTTGCGTTGACCCGAGGGCCAGAGGTGGAGACCGAGTGGTACAATTTTGAGGCGCTGAACGTCCCTAAGGATCACCCTGCTCGGGCAATGCAGGACAGCTTTTTTGTGGATCTTCCTGGACTTGTCATGCGTACGCAGACTTCGCC
The DNA here is from genome assembly GCA_021797635.1 of Bacillota bacterium. Lineage (GTDB taxonomy): Bacteria > Bacillota > Sulfobacillia > Sulfobacillales > Sulfobacillaceae > JAJZZI01. The sequence goes on from JAJZZI010000235.1 coordinate 4,518, forward strand.
CATGCAAATCCGTGCGATGGAAGTCGCCGAGGCCAAGACCCCTCTCAGGATTATCTCTACGGGCCGCGTCTACCGGCGAGATGAAGATGCGACCCATGTGCCGATGTTTACCCAACTAGAAGCCTTGGCCATCGACGATAATTTGGGTTTAGCCGACTTGAAGGGCACCCTGGTGACCATGGTAGGCGAGATCTTTGGAGCCCGCACCCGGCTCCGGCTGCGGCCCAGTTACTTCCCTTTTACCGAGCCAAGTTTAGAGGTCGACATTAGTTGCGTCGTGTGTGGAGGCGCTGGCTGTCGGACCTGCAAGGATGGGTGGCTGGAAATCTTGGGATCGGGCATGGTTCACCCTCGGGTGCTAAAAAATGGCGGATACGATCCCCACAAAGTTAACGGCTTCGCCTTGGGCATGGGTGTCGAACGGGTGGCCATGCTGCTCTATGGTTTCGACGATATTCGTCTCTTGTATCAAAACGACCTAGGCTTTTTGCAAGGATTTGGCGATGTGATCCCCAGCTCTCGAACCGTGGAAGAAGGGAGATCCTCATGAAGATGAGCTATCGCTGGCTCGAGCGCCACTTGCCCGAGCTGTCCCGAGTGCCATCGCACGTGGTCGTCGAAGCCTTCGTCCACCTGGGCATCGAGGTGGCCTCCGTCGATGCTTTTGGGGCGCCGTTTAAGACCGTGGAGGTAGTGCGGGTAGTCGACCGCAGGCGTCACCCGGGCGCTGACCATCTTCACGTGTTGACGGTTATGTCGGGGGCGGGAGACTCCATTACGGTGGTGACCGGCGCCGACAACGGGGAACGGGGTGACCGGGTGTGGTATGCGCCCCCGGGAACCTTGCTGGCAGATGGACGGGTCTTGGCGAGCATAGACATCCACGGCGTGCAGTCGTCAGGAATGGTGATCTCGGCATCAGAAATGGGTTTCTCCGACCCCATCTCGGGCCTTTGGCTGGCACCGCCGAATCTGGAACTGGGCTCAACCCTCTTGTCCGCGCTAGGAGGAGAGGACCTGGTCTTCGATCTCGAGCTTACCCCCAACCTAGCCGCTTTTGATCAAAGTGCCATCGGTTTGGCCCGCGATCTTGCGGCCTATTTTGGATGGCCTCAGCCCGAACTTCCCCGCCAGTTTAACTTTTCTTCGACCGTTCCGATGATTGGCACGGTCGATAGCCTTGGGGCCCCGCTTTATGGAGCGGTGTTGTTGCACATCAAGCCCATGACGCCAAGCCCGCTCTGGATGCAGGCACTGCTGCTGGCAATTGGGCAGCGCACGATATCTC
>JAJZZI010000125.1 GCA_021797635.1 Bacillota bacterium
GATAAAAAAGACTCGTTATTTAGGAGACGCCATGACCAAGCTGTTTAAGTTTTTGAGGCCCTATCGCCTATTTGTGGTGCTCGTGCTAGTATTGACGTTCTTACAAACCTTGTCCACGCTTTATCTGCCCAATTTAATGTCGGATATCGTGGACCACGGAGTGATCACCGGACGCATCCCCTATATCGTCCACGTCGGTGTCATCATGCTCGCCGTGACCGTCTTGGGCAGCGTCACCTCGGTCGCCGCCAGTCTCCTGTCCTCGCAAACCTCATCGGGATTTGGCCAAATTCTTCGCCAAAAACTTTTTTCTCACGTCGAGCGCTTCGGCTTGCATGAATTCGACCAGCTCGGTACGTCGTCGTTAATCGTGCGCACCACCAATGACGTCATGCAAGTTCAGCAACTCGTCAACATGATGCTGAGAATGATGATTATGGCCCCGCTGACCTCGATCGGCGGCATCATCATGGCCACCTACACGGACGTTCACCTGGCCTGGGTCTTCTTCTTCTTGCTGCCCATTTTAGCCTTGGCCGTTTGGGGCGTCTTGGGCAAGGGACTTCAGCTCTTTCGCCTAATCCAGCAAAAGGTCGACCGCCTCAACCGGGTGCTACGCGAATATTTGACCGGCACCCGCGTCATCCGCGCTTTCGACCGAACCGATTATGAGTTGCATCGCTTTGATCAGTCCAACCTCGACCTTACCCAGACTTCGGTCACCGTCTTTCAACGGATGGCCGCGCTTGGACCGATGGCGATGGGCATCCTGAACCTTTCCACCATCGTCATCGTCTGGTTTGGCGGCCATGCCATTGCCAGCGGAATCCTCCCCATTGGCAAACTGATGGCATTCATCCAATACGTGATGCAAATTATGTTCTCGGTCATGATGGTATCGATGATGTCCTTCATGATTCCCCGCGGCCAGGCCTCAGCGGTGCGCATCAGCGAGGTCTTAGACCTGGCCCCAGAAATTCTCGATCCTAAGCAGCCTCAAGAGCCAAGCGCCGACACCCGGGGGACTTTGGAATTTCGAGACGTGACCTTCCGTTATCCCGGAGCGGAGGAGCCCTGTGTGTCCAACCTCTCGTTCACCGTGCATCCTGGAGAAATTACTGCCATCATCGGCGGGACCGGCGCGGGCAAGTCCACCTTGCTCAACCTGATACCGCGCTTTTATGACGTGAGTGAGGGTAGCATCTTCGTCGATGGTCTCGATATACGCTCCATGACCCAAGCGAAGCTTCGCCAACGCATTGGCTACGTCCCCCAGCGAGCCATGCTGTTTAGCGGAAGCGTCTTTGATAACATTCGAGTCGGCCGGGAACAGGCGAGCGATGAGGAGGTGCGCCACGCGGCTGACGTCGCGCAGGCCACCGACTTTATTTTGCAGCTCAACCAGGGATTCGATGCGTTCATCGTCCAAGGCGGGGCGAACCTCTCTGGCGGACAGAAGCAACGTTTGGCCATCGCTCGAGCGCTAGTCCGAAAGGCTGAGATTTATCTCTTCGACGATAGTTTTTCTGCCTTGGATTACAAAACCGACGCGGCACTTCGGCAAGCGCTGCGTCCTGAAATTGCCCACACCGCCGTCGTCATCGTGGCACAGCGCGTCAGTACGGTCATGGACGCGGATCGGATTTTAGTGATGGACCAGGGTCGGATTGTGGCCAGTGGCACGCATCGTGACCTCTTGCAAGACTCCGTGGTCTATCGGGAGATCGTGGCCTCACAGCTATCGGAGGGTGAAATCGCATGAGTAAGAACGAACAGGGCCGCCCCAGCGAGCGCCCAGGGATGGGTCGGCCCGCAGGATTTGGGCCGGGCATCGCGATGGCCATGCCTGTGGAAAAGGCCCGCGATGCCAAGGCCACCCTGCGACGCCTCTTGGGATACTTCGGACCCCATTGGCTGCCGTTATCGATGGTGTTTGTCGCGGCCGTCCTCAGCACCATCTTTAGCATCTGGAGCCCCAAAATTCTAGGTCACATCACGACCGACTTGTTTGACGGCATGATGGCGAGACTTCATCATGTACCCGGCGGCGGGGTCCATTTTCTGGTCATCAGCCATCTGTTAATTTTGCTCTCGGCAGTGTATGTGGTAAGCGCGATCTTCAGCTATGTGGAGCAGTACCTCATGGCCGGGGTCGCCCAAAAGACCGTCTATGGCCTGCGCCGCCAGGTGATGGACAAAATGACGCGGCTTCCCGTGAGTTATTTCGACTCTCGCCCACACGGCGAAATTTTAAGCCGCTTCGTCAATGACTTTGATAATATTTCCAGCACGCTCCAGCAAAGCTTGACGCAGGCGGTCACCTCGATCGTGACCTTCTTGGGCGTCATCGTCATGATGCTGACGATTAGTTGGCTAATGACCCTAGTGGTCGCCCTAACCCTGCCCTTAAGTTTCGTGGTGACCCGCACGGTGGCCAAAAAGGCGCAGGCGCACTTCTTAAAACGCCAACGTCAGCTCGGCGAAATTAACGGTCATATCGAGGAAATGTACACCGGCCATGCGATCGTGAAGGCGTTTAACCGAGAAGAACGCTCCCAAGCCACTTTCGACGAGATCAATGAACGCTTATACGAATCCAGTTGGAAAGCTCAGTTCGTCACGGGCATCATCTTCCCGCTGATGAACTTCATCGGCAACCTGGGATACGTTTTGGTCAGTGTCATCGGAGGCATCTTGGTGACCCAAGGATCCATTCAAATTGGTGATATCCAGGCCTTCATTCAATATGCGCGTCAGTTCTCCCAGCCGATCACGCAACTGGCCAGCATCTCCAATACCATCCAGTCGGCCCTGGCCTCGTCGGAACGGATCTTTGAGTTGCTCGACGAGCCCGAAGAGTCTACGGACATGACCACCACCGACCATAGCGAGACCCCCCGAGGCGACGTCGCCTTTGAAGCGGTCTCCTTTGGCTACCAGCCGGAGCGGCCGGTGATAACGGACCTAAGCCTAGACGTCCAAAGCGGGCAAACCGTGGCCATCGTCGGCCCGACGGGATCGGGAAAGACCACCTTAGTCAACCTGCTCATGCGCTTTTACGACGTCGAGGCGGGCCACATCCGCATTGATGGTGAAGATATCTCCCGGATCCCCCGGCCTCGTCTGCGCGCCATGTTCGGTATGGTGTTGCAAGACACGTGGTTGTTTCACGGCACCATTGCCCAAAACATTGGCTATGGACGCAAGGAAGCCCGCTTCGACGAGATCGTCGAGGCAGCCCAAGCCGCCAACGCTGACCACTTTATTCGAACCCTGCCCGAAGGCTACGAAACCATCCTCAACGAAGAGGGATCCAACATTTCTCAAGGCCAACGCCAACTACTCACGATTGCCCGAGCCATTCTAGCCGATCCCTTGATGCTAATCTTAGATGAGGCCACCAGCAGCGTCGACACTCGTACCGAGATGCATATTCAAGCGGCGATGCAACGGCTCATGAAGGGACGGACAAGTTTCGTCATTGCGCACCGCCTGTCGACCATTCGCGAGGCCTCCTTAATTTTGGTCATGAGCCATGGCCGCGTCGTAGAACAGGGGACCCACGAGGCCCTGCTGCGCGCTCAAGGCTTCTATGCCGACCTATACCAAAGCCAGTTCACCGTCGGCCAGACGGAGCGCGAGGCCGTGCTTTAGATGATCCCTTCATTCATGGGCAATTCATGGGCAGGGGGTACCGTCCTGCTGCACCATCGGTGCCGGGTAGCGCCTGGACGCCATCGCGATGGCCCGATCTAAGTGCCCCCGGACTTCGGTCAAAAGAGCCGTGGCTTCGGCTCGCGATAGGTCACAACGGGCCATTAAAATGGCTGCTTTGGAGACCCCTTTCGCCTCGTTCAGCACCTGCGTGGCACGGTCATACTCGATGTCGGCCGCCAGCATGACAATCCGCCGGGCGCGTTCTATCAATTTCTCGTTGGTGGCCCGCATATCAATCATTAAGTTGCGATAGGTCTTGCCGAGGCGAACCATTACTCCGGTAGAGATCATATTCAAAATCATTTTCTGAGCGCTGCCGGCTTTCAGCCGCGTGGACCCCAAGATCACCTCCGGGCCCGTGTCGACAGCAATGGTCACGTCAGAAAATAGAGCAAGTTCGGGCTCCGGGTTGCAGCTTAGCGAAATCGTGGCAGCACCCACCTCGCGCGCAGCTTGCAGGGCTCCCAAGACATAGGGGGTACGACCGCTCGCGGCCAGTCCCACCACCACGTCCTGAGCCCGGATACCATGGCTGGCTAGATCTTCCGCCCCGGCCTCGGGCGAGTCTTCCACCCCTTCGCGGGCCTCTTTTAGGGCGCCTTCACCTCCGGCCAAGATGCCTTGGACCATATCGCTTTGAACATTAAAGGTGGGGGGACATTCGGCTGCATCCAATAAGCCCAACCGTCCACTCGTCCCGGCACCCACATAAAGCATTCTCCCTCCACCCTCTAAGGCCATACTAGCTAAGTCGATCGCCTGCGCAATTTGCGGCAGTACCATCTGAACGGCGTGGGCGACGCTCTGATCTTCGGCATTAATCCACGACACCATGGCCATGGTGTCCAAGGTCTCTAAAGGCGGTATATGGGTATTCCATTGTTCGGTATTAAGTTGCGATAGTTTCTGGTTCATCGGCCCTCCTGTAATGGCAGTGATGGATGGGGCGGCTATGATGGTATGCCCTGCACAGGCACAGCCACGACCCGCCGGGGCTCAGGATAGAAGCAGGCGTGCTGTCGAGAGCCGCCCTCGATCGCGACCAGCGGAGGATGTTCGACCGCACAGCGCTCGGTGGCGAAACGACACCGGGCGCGGAATAAACAGCCGCCTTCGTCATCGGCTCGCAAATCTAGGTCTTGTTGCGGAATGTAACGGTCGGGTCCTGCATCTTCCAAGCCCCGTAAAACCGGCATGGCACTCAATAAGGCTTGCGTGTAGGGATGCACGGGTGCCGCAATGACGGCGTCCGTAGGGCCGTATTCGACCACTTCGCCGCGATAGATCACACAAACGTGTCCATCTGGAGCCACATAGCGGGCGGCTGCCACATCGTGGGTGATGAAGATTATCGAAATGGATAATCGACTCCTCAAATCGCTCAGTAAACTTAAGATGCCTAGCCGTAAGGATACGTCGATCATCGAAACAGCCTCGTCGGCAACCAAAATCTTCGGTTCCACGGTGAGGGCACGCGCGATCACAAAACGCTGGCGCTGACCACCAGATAGGTTATGAGGATACTTATAAAGCGTGTTCCTGGGATCTAGTCCGACGAGATGCAGGAGCTCTTCTGAACGCGCTCTGATCCACGACGCATCTTTGCCCAAGGCTTTGGCCGTTAGTCGCAAAGGGTCGGCCAACGCTTCGCCGAGTGGCCTGGCAGGGTTAAGCGCACCGTAGGGATCTTGCTGGATCAACTGCACCTGACGAAAAAACCGGCGTCGGTCCGCCGCCGCCACCGTGCTCAAGGCCACTCCGTCAAAAACGACGTCGCCTTTGGTGTAGGTCTCAAGTCCCGCGATGATTCTTCCCAAGGTCGTTTTGCCACACCCCGATTCCCCGATCAGGGAGAGCGCTTGGCCATCGCCTAATTGCCAACTCACCCCACGCAGCGCCTGCACGGGCTTTTGCCCCAGAAGACCCCCTGTGGCCGCATACACTTTGGTTACGCCCTTCACCTCAATCACGGCGTCCCTCCTCATAGTGGCAAGCAAATCGATGGTCGCTATCGATATCGGTCTGAAAGTCCGGCAAGACACTCTCGCAAATGCTCATGCGATGGGGACAGCGACCGCGAAACA
>JAJZZI010000050.1 GCA_021797635.1 Bacillota bacterium
CCGGAGACGACCACGTTGCCGACATCAAAGTACACGCGCACCCAGGGGCTTTGAAAGCCGTCAATAAAGGCACGAAATTCTAAAGGAGAGAGTAAGAAGCGATTCCAGACGTTCTCGAGACCGATGGCCACCTCTGCCGACTTCGCATCCAGAAGCACCGTGGCAATACTTTCTTGGGCCCGTTCGAACACCTGATCATAGGCATCGGTCTCGGTGACCCTTCCGGGCACCACCAACACGGCGTCGGCGCCGATGATCTGGGCCGCTTCAATCTGGCGTCGCACAATGTCCAACCCTTTTTGCCGCGTGCTGGAATTTGGGTCGGTGAGCGGATATTTCCAGTGTAAGTTGGTCGAGACGCTTGACAAAATGATGCCTTCCGACCGGGCCACGTCTCGAAGGCGCTTAAACCGTTCCAAGCCATCGGCATGAAGGTCGGGTTCCTCAAGATTTAGCTCCACGCTGTCAAATCCCGCCTGTTTGGCGAGACGAATGGCATCGGCTGCGCTGGTGCTCTCTTCAAAGCACCATAGGTTAATTCCCTTTTTCACCAGAACATCTCCTCTTCTTCCTCGCTACCTTAGATTTTGGTTGGGCTGACTACTCACCTAGGATCACGTCTTTACCCGACTGGGCCGACTCCTTAATGGCACTTAACATGCGCACTACGGTTAGGCCGCTTTCCGCCGCCACGGTGGGTGCTTGGCCGGTCATGATGCAGCGAATGAAGTGACCAAACTCTTCTTTATAGTAGTCCCCCGCAGTCAACGGTACGTGGGTGTCGGTAAACACCCGATGACGGGTCGCAAAGACCGTGGGGGGATCCAAGCTTAGTCCGCCTTGGCTGCCATAAACGTTCACCTTAAGGCCGCTGTCTTGCGGACCGTTTACGGACCAGGCCACGGTCAGATGCAAGGTGGCCCCCGTCTTAAAATAGATGAGCGCGGTGGCGAAATCCTCGGTGTCGTACACGGCGTTATCCTGGTTTCCCGGAGTATAGGTCTTCCAACGGTCGAGAAAATCTAAACCGTCGTGGCCTATGGCCTTGGTGGTGTATCCGCTGACCCGAAGGGGTTCCGGACAGCCCATCATCCACCATCCCAAGTCCAGCGCATGCGGCCCGATATCCATCAGCGGGCCGCCCCCTGAAATTTTCTGGTCCGTGTACCACCCGGTGGGCGTACCACGGCGCCTGAGAATTCTGGCCTCGCCATAGTAGATGCTGCCTAACTCGCCCGCATCGACAAACCTCTGAAGCGCTCTGGCATCATCGCGAAAACGGTGCGTCATGCCGACCATCACCCAACGCTCGGCGCGCTTCGCCATGGCGACGATCTGCTCCGCTTCGGCCACGTCCACCGTCATGGGCTTTTCTAACAACACAAAACTCCCCGCTTCCAGGGCCGCCATCGTCGGTGTAAAATGCGCCGTATTCGGCGTCGCAATGCTGACGGCATCGAGACCGACGGCCGAGGACATCGCCTCTCCCGACGCGAAAGCCGCTACCTCGTGGCCTTGGCGCTCTTCCAAGTCCTGCTGCACTTGACGAAGATTCTCCGGATTCGTGTCCGCGATGGCCACAATATCTGCATCCGGATGTTCGAGATAACTCTCTAAATGGGCCATGCGTCCCACCGCTCCTACACCGACCACGCCTACCTTTACCATTACTCATCGCACCCTCTCTAGTTTATGCCGCTTAGCCTTCCTCGCGTTGGTAGACCACGGTCCCGCACTTCATGGTTTTCCCAATGATGAGCGCGTTGGCGTCAAGCTTAAAGCACACCAAGTCCGCTGGCGCGCCGACCGCCAAACCACCTGCCGCTTCTAGGTTCCAAAACTTCGCAGGTCGAATGCTGGCCAGGTCCCACAGCGCAGCCAAACTCCCCATGCCATGCGCCGCCATGCGGAAAACCGCGTCCTTTAACGGCATGGCCGAACCCGCCAGAATCTCAGGATGGTCCGCTAAAAAGAGGCGTCCATCCGCGTTTAACTGCACCTTGCCACCCACGGGAGCGGCATAGGAACCCGGAGGACACCCCGCCAGTGAGGTCGCGTCACTAACGAAATAGGCGGTCTTCGCCTTGGCCCGGAGCAAGACTTTCAACATCGGCCAGGGGAGGTGATGGCCGTCACCGATCACGGAGGCCCACAGCCTATCTTCGGCCAGTTGATCCCAAATGTAATTGGTATGGCGAGGCAAGTAGGGATGAGAACCGTTGCCGAGGTGCGTCGAAAGCGTGGCCCCCGCATCCACCACCGCGGCTATCTCGGCCGAATTGGCTGCCGTGTGGCCGATGGCCACCCGAATCCCCAGTTGCACTAGGGCTCGGGTGAGTGAAGGAGCTTCCTGCCACTCCGGGGAAAGTGTGACCAGGCGAATAAGGTCTTCTGAGGCACGTTGGCCTTGCATCACCAACTCCAAGTCCGGAGACCGAACCCCCGCTTTGGGATGGGCACCCCGGGGGCCGTCCTCAAGGCTGATAAAGGGGCCCTCCCAGTGGAGGCCGATCACACTCTCGAAGAGCCGCGAACGGTCCTTCAACCCGGCCCACCTCCGGCTCAGCACAATCATTTCGTCTTCACCATGGGTAATGATCGTCGGCATAAAGCTGGTAACCCCGTCTTGCCATAAGGCGTTCACCGCCTCTTCAATCTGAACTTGGTTCAAGGAAAGCGCGTTAAAATCAATCCCCCGATATCCATTCACTTGTGCGTCCACGAAGCCAGGAGCAATCCACCAGGGGCCATTGCCTCGGGTGGATGGCCGGACGGCCGCGATGCGGCCCTCTGCTACATCGATGGCAATGGGCTGGCCGGTTTGGTAGTGGCGCCCCTCGATAGACGGCATGGCTTCCCCCTCTTTAGGCAATGACGCTCCTCATAGCGGTTGAGCTCGTGGCACTACCTAACCCAAAGCGTCCCCGCTGGTTGCCGGCGGAGTAATCAGCCCGCTGGACTCCTGGTCGAGATAGAGGGTGACGTCGGGATGACGCTTAAGAATGCTTGCCGGAACGTCAGGACTCTCTTCCGATTCAAGCGTTCGACGAATCGCTTCGGCCTTTTGACGGTGTGGCACGGGACATAAAATGACGCGGCTTCGCAAAATCTGCCTGACACTCATGGAGATGGCCGCTTGGGGCACCTCGTGCAACGATGGGAACCATCCCTCACGCACTTGTTGTTGCTTGCATTGCTCGTCAAGCTGAACAACCAGATAAGCTCCCTCGTAGTCAAAATCCGCGGGGGGATCATTAAAGGCGATATGAGCGTTTTCACCGATGCCAATCAACGCGACGTCAATGGCTCGGGTGCCAATGGCTTGGCTCAGTTCGGCAATGACCTGATCGGCGCTGCGATCCGGTCCCGGATCCACAAAATAAGCCCGTCGCAAAGGCACGTGACTTGTCAGCCGTTCTTTCAAGTACCGTCGAAAGCTGGCTGGGTGGGCCTCGTCCAATCCCATATATTCATCCAAGTGAAACATTTCAACCCGGCTCCAATCCACCGGCTCGGAAACTAGAGCTCGCAAGGTTTCAAACTGCGACGCTCCCGTAGAGACCAGAAGTCGGGCTGATCCCAGCTCGGCAATGGCTCGATTCAGCCGAAGACTCGCCTCCCTGGCCGCTGCCACCCCCAGGGCCTCGGGCGTCGACAAGATTTCGATACGCATTGTTTTGCCTTCTCTCTTTAGCTGCTCCGGCGTGACGGTTACCTTGCGTTCCCAATGAAAGCTGAGTTTGCTACTTTTGCGCAAATCGTCGAGCTTACGCCGGGGCCGTCTGATAAGCCTGCCTGGGCGGAATCATTTTCACCATGCCCCCTTCGCGCATGCTTTCCGCGGCCTTCACTCCCGCCGCCACGCTCATTCGGCCTGCCCATGGATCGATAGGCGTCTGGCTTTCTTCCCTCACGGTGGCCCAGAATTCCTCCAAGATGCGTTGATCAGCCTGCCAGTGTCCCTCTTCGACGTTCACCGCAATGGTGGTAGGCAGGCCCTTTCTCGGGGTAAGCCGGACGGTTCCCTCGAGTTCGGAATTCTCGATTTGACCCGTGGTCCCGATCACCACAAAATTGCGGTGATAATCGGGAGTAAAGTGGCACTGCATATAGGACGCCTTGACACCGCCATCAAGTTCTAAAAGCACGACCTGATTATCCTCGACATCAATTTCCTTGCGAAATACACACTGCACGCGCTGTGAGGCGCTAAATTCTGGACAGTGGTCCTTTTGGTCGCAGGTGGTGCAGGTCAAATCATTGGGCATGTCCCCGCCAAAATAATCGAGCCCCCCAAAGGCCACCACCTTTTTGGTGTATTGGCCGGCCAACCAGTGAATCATGTCTAGATCGTGGGTCCCTTTTTGCAAGAGCAACGAGGTGGCGTTGGCCCGTGTGCCGTGCCACGAGTGAAAATAGGCTTGGTCTCCCTTGCCGACGAAATGGCGCACCCAGATGGCTTTCACCTCCCCGACCGCTCCTTCGTCGATCAGGCGTTTCATGGTTTCGAACATGGTCATGTAGCGCATGTTGAAGCCGACCATCAGTTCTTTTCCACTGCTCGCGGCTTCCTCAAGAACCCGATCACAAGCCTCAATGGTGGTGGCCATGGGCTTTTCAAGGTACACGTGCTTACCGCTGGCTAAGGCGGCACGGGCTTGCTCCTCGTGCAGGTAATCAGGGCTCATGACCATGACGACATCGATGTCGGAACGGTCCAAAACGCGCCGATAATCCGGGGTTATCTCGAGCCCATGGCCCACCAGGGGTGCGTACCAGGCGTTTTCCCTGGGGTGCGGTTCGGCCATGGCCACTAACTCCAGGTCCTCACGACCCACGCAGGGACGCAAAATGTTGCTGCGCAAGCCCCCACCGATGATCCCTATCCGAATCTTGTCCATGTTGTTCGTCCCTCACTTCTCCTGATACTCAGGCACATAGAGCGGATCTCCGCCCTGGCGAATGCTTTCGGCAATTTTGACTCCAACGGCCACGCTGTGGCGACCCTCGAGCACGGAGATCGGCGGCGCGCTTCTGGCAACCAGCGACTCGATCCAGGTGGTCAACACCTCCCGGTCAGCCTGCTGGTGCCCGGGGTCGGGAGCGACATGCACGACCTCATCGTCCACGACGGGCGCATTGGTCAAGCGTCGACGGCGTATGACGATGGCCCCTTCTGCTTCCAGATTTTCGATCCGCCCCTTGGTGCCGATGATAGTAAAATTGCGATGATACTCCGCGGAAAACTGACACTGGAGATAGGCCGCCTTAATGCCGCCTTCGAGCTCCAACACCGCCACCTCGTTATCTTCGACATCGACGTCACGGCGAAAGGCACAGAGATTTCGTTCATTATCATTTCGTTCGGGACATGTATCTTGCTCGTCACAGTGCGAACAATGCAAATCGTTGGGATGGCTGCCTCCGAAGTAATCCAATCCCCCGAAACCCGCCACTTTGATCGTTTTTCGACCGGTTAGCCAGTGAATCATATCAAGGTCATGCGAAGCCTTTTGCAACATGAGCGAAAACACCTCGGCGCGCTGGGCGTGCCAGTCGTGAAAGTAGTAGTCTCCGCCACGGCCGACAAAATGTCGCACCCAAACGGCCTTGACATCGCCGATGTCTCCTCGGCCAATGATCTCGCGCATCGTTTTAAAGATGGGCATGAAGCGCATATTGAAGCCCACCATGACCTGACGTTGGACTTCGGCCGAGGTCGCGATGATTTTGTCGCAGGCCTCAATGCTGGTC
>JAJZZI010000113.1 GCA_021797635.1 Bacillota bacterium
ACAGGCACGCCAGCAAGCGTGGCAGGAAGCCTGGGACGAAAGCCGGAATGGTCGGCTGTCTGCACGCGGGGACCGCACGAAAAAAGGGAATCCCCTTCTTCGCGTCCGCGAAGGGCCTGACCATTGGACCTTAGAAATTTCACTCGATTGTTTCAGACCGGGCAAACCCGGTGCGAAAGTCCATCGGTATGAGAAGTTGGAAATCCCGCTTTATGTGGCGCGTAAGGTATCCAAGAAAACCGGCCGGATCAATGGACGTGACTATGAAGGATTGTTGCGTCGAGTCCTGGCCTCGGGCGATCCGTATCAGGTGGAAATCCTTCGGTGCCGAGGACGGTATCAGGTGCGGATTACCGTCGAAGAAGTGCCGGCGCCCTCACACACCGATCCCCCTAACGGCTGGGTCGGAGTGGATACCAATGTCACGTTTTTCGCCCTTTGTCATGTACTGCCCGATGGGAATCCTCATGCCTTTGCCACGATTGGGAATTCGCGTCTCTACGATGTCCGATCCACCCAACGCGACGCGTTGGTGGGGTCACTGGCCATCGAGACGGTTCAGTGGGCGAAGGATCGTGGGGCCGGACTCGTCGTGGAGGATTTGCGATTCATCCATGATCGGGATGTCAGCGCCAAGTTTAACCGCGTGACGCACCAGTTTAATTACCGGGCCTTGCTGACGGCGATCGAACGGCAGGCCGCGCGGGAAGGGGTCGCACTCCGTAAGGTTAAGCCGGCATATACCTCACTGATTGGACTGGTCAAATATCAACCGCACTATGGCATTAGTGTCCATCATGCGGCAGCGTTGGTCATTGGCCGCCGAGGCGGCCTCAAAGTCTGGCGGGAGAACGTCCCCAAAGCCCTGCGGCAGTGGATGCAAGCGCATGGTCAGTGGAATGACGCGACCTATCGCCAAACCGACTGGAGCGCATGGAATCGACTCAAACGGGCCCTCACTGCCGCCCTGAAAAAACGACATCAGTATTTAAATGCCTGGTTAGGGTATCGCAAGACGTTATTCTCCGAATGACCAACATCTCATTTCCCCGTCGCCACCACGTGGCGAAAGGAGCGACGGGGCATCTTGATGAGGGCCCAGTAACACTGGGGCTCAGGGCACCACCGATGGGACACCGATGGGTGTTTTCTGCCATCTTTCTCCTACCGGGATCTTGAGCGGGGAACTGGGGAAACGCATCCCGGCTCCATGGGGCGGAAGCCACCCCCGAGCAGACGAATCCTGTGAGGACTGCGGATCCCGTGAGGGATCGAGAAAAACCGAAAGAGATTATTGTAGGTTTTTTAACCAGGCCCAGGCGAGTCACCGGACCTTGACAAGCGAATCATTACTGGAATTCCTCTCGGCATTTACGACGCATGCCAAATGTTAGTTTATAGCCAAAATGGTACATTAGACGAGGCAAGGGTGATTGCGGCCAAATACCGACGATCTCGACCCCATCTCCTAGCTCGATGGTCGGGTCCGTGCAGTAAGCTAGTGGGGGCTCATCCATACAACCTAAGGCATCTTGGGATGTATCTTCTTATTCGTACTGGCCTTCCCCGTCATCTGGGGACCGCGGGGTCTCAAGCGGATCAAGGGGCGTGGGGCGAGCTTTAAGCCAGTGATTTCCGAAGCTCATGACGAGCATGCCTAGGACGAATCCTCCGAGTCCAGACCACCAATTGAGTGGATGGACAATCAGGGGCCGATGCGATTGCACTGCCTGAATATCTCGGTGCAACTGGGCTAGTGCTTGCCCGACAGGACCTAAGGCAAGGACCCATCCGGCAAAGAAGGACGCTGCCATGAGGCCTAAGACGACCAGTGCCCCTGCCAGCCAAGGCCAACGAAGGGCCCTCAGCGCTGAGCCCAGAGCGGCCGGGCGCCGCGATCGGCGGGGAACTTGAGGCGGTTCAATGGCCATGTTGTTCTCCCTTGAAAAATTGGTGACCGGTGTCGCTTTGCCGACTTTTCTTGAGAAGGCATTGCCCTGCTGTCAGTGTAGCATGTGGCTAGGTCCGAAGACAGGGAAAGAATGCCCATTGCCATTGCCATCGAAGACATGGACGCGAGCTGTGCTCTAGCTGGTACGCCATGGATCATAACCTGAATAGAAGCAGCAAAAAACGGTCTATTGAATAATTAACTAATTTAGATTATGGTTGAGATGGCTCTATGAGGAGGATGCTTCATGGGCATGGGAATGGGCATGGGCGGCGGAATGCGGCCCGTATGGCAGCAACAGAGAAGCCTTTCACAACTTAAAGATGGCCAAATTCCCGATGTTAAGAAGACTTTAGGGCGTGTCTGGCGAGGCCTGCTGCAGCCCTATCAAAAAAATCTATGGATGGGACTGGGCCTAGTTGCCATAGGTGTCCTGATTGGCTTGGTTCCTCCCCTGCTTCTTCGCCAATTGATCGACCAAGCCATTCCTCAAGGGAATCTGGGACAGGTAGTGGCGCTGGCCGTGGGTATGCTGCTCTTTCCTATCGCCGGCAGCTTCTCGTCGATTGGGCAAAACTATGTCAATGCCGTGATCGCGCAGCGGGTCATGGCCGACCTGCGCAATCAGTTGTACATCCACGGGCACCGCCTCGGGCTCGACTTTTTTACCTGGTCTCGGGCCGGAGAGATCCATTCTCGCTTCATCAACGATATTGGCGCCTTGCAGCAGGTCCTTAATGGCACCTTTACGGGAACGATCGCGAGCTCTTTCACGATGATCTTTACGCTGGCGACGATGCTCATCATTGACTGGAAGCTCGCCCTGATTTGTGCCGTGGCCTTGCCGTCGTTTGCCTTTCCCGTCTTGCACTTTGGTCGACGCCGCTATCAGGCCACGCTGCAAACACAAAGAGAACTATCCAGGTTGACGACCCTATTGGAGGAGACGCTATCACTTTCCGGAAGTATTGTCGTGAAAAGTTTTGGCGCTCAGGCGTATGAAATCGAGCGCTTTAAAGGAGCCAACGAGTCGCTTCGCCAGGCGCAGATTCACCAGACGCTCGTTGGACAATGGCTGTCGGTGGTGGTGCAGGGGCTTTCCAGCCTGGGCCCGGCACTACTCTACGGCTATGGTGGATATTTAGCCGTGACTCATCAGATTCAAGTGGGCACCATTGTCGCGTTTGCTGCCTATCTGGCTCAGCTCTATGCTCCGGCCTCTAATCTTGCTGGTATTAACACCACCGTTCTCGGCGGCCTGGCTCTTTTTGACCGTATCTTTCAGTTTCTTGACGTCCCGGTGGCCGTGCCCTTGCCCGATCCGGGTTTGGAGATCCCTCCGCTCGCGCCTGATCAGGCTGTTATCCGCTTCGATGAAGTCGATTTTTGCTATCATGATAGCGTTCAGGTCCTTCATGGCGTGGACTTTTCCGTACATAAGGGGCAACTGGTGGCATTGGTCGGACCCAGCGGCGCTGGAAAGACGACCGTTTTGTCGCTGATGGCTCGGTTTTATGATCCGACACGAGGCCGTGTCTTGCTTCATGGCGAAGATCTTCGCCACGTGAATAACGACGCGTTCCGTAAGCTGACCGGACTGGTTACCCAAGAAGTCTTCCTGTTTCACGCATCGCTATTGGAGAACATTAGCTACGGCACGGTCGGGGTCAGCGAGAGCGGCATCGAGGCCGCGGTCGACGCGGCGCAACTGGGTGAATTGGTGGAACGATTGCCTGAAGGACTCGATACCGTGGTTGGGGAGCGTGGCTATCGACTATCCGGAGGAGAGAAGCAGAGAGTCGCCATTGCCCGGGCCATCTTGCATAATCCAGAAATTCTTCTGTTGGACGAAGCTACCAGTTCGCTGGATTCCCGTTCAGAACGTCTCATTCAAAATGCGCTAGGAAACCTGTTCCGGGATCGGACGGTCGTAGCGATTGCCCACCGCCTTTCCACTATCTTGGCCGCTGACCAGATTCTGGTGCTGGATCAGGGCCGGGTGGTGGCTCGAGGTCGCCATCATCAACTTTTGCACGAAGGCGGCCTCTATCGAGTGCTTTACCAGGAGCAGTTTGGCGATCAGGTTGACGCCCGCCACGTGCCCATGAGCTAGCTGTCCATACGAGCAGGGTGGCGGCCAGGGTGGATATCGTGACCCAGTTGGTGACCTTGATAAATTGGGCCAGCGTGGTTTGCCTAGTAAGCATGATCAGCCAGATCAAAAACCCCAGCGCCATCGTCGTGATAAGTTGCCATCGGTTTAGAGCCACGGCAAAGAGCGCAAACATATCCAAAATACCTAGAGTGGCCATAGCCACGGCGTACGGAACGAGTTCGTGCTCTTGGCCGGAGAAGCCTGGACCCAACACGGCCGAGACCACTCGATGGGGGAACAGCGCAAACAGCGCGAGTGCCACCAGGGCTACGCCTAGGTATAGGACTATGCTGCGCCTGAGAACGGTCCGGGCCTGGCTTGGCCTGGCTAAAATGGTGGTAAACATCACCGTGGCTAGGGCGGTGGCGGCGTCTGGAAGGGTATGGACGAGGGTCGCCAAGCCGTTCAGTTGTCCAGCAGCGGTAGCGCTTAGATTAGCCTTAGCGATCAGCCCGTCAGCCGTAACGAAGCCCTGGCCGAGGGCGCCCGCCACAAAGACACCGTATAAAATGACCGCATTCACCGAACGACTGCCTAGACTAGCGGGCGACGCGCGGGGATGGCGGCGCTTAAGCAGCCATTGGCTGACCAGCACCGTGGCCCAGGCGATGGCTAGCTCAAACACGCCTAGAACGATGAGAGACGCCGTCGCCGAGACTTGGGCTGCGCTCCAGGCGCCGAGATCCTGGCTGGCCTGGTTGCCAACGATGAGAAGACCCACTGGGAAAAAGTCGCGCTGGCGTTGCAACCAACCCATATTGGCAGCCAGCCAGAATTGAGGAACTAGGGTCATGCCATAGAGGGGAAAGAGATAACTGCTAATGTGCAGAGTTAGGGCCAAGGGAGGGGTCAGGGCTAAACCCGCTAAAAACAGCGTGATGCCTAGTCCGAGTAACGTCCAACGGCGACGCGCGTGTGGCCAAATCCCGGTGCGCATGTAATAGAGGCCTACCAGGGGTGCTGGCAACATCCATAGCGAGAGCAGGTTAAAGAGAGAGGCTAAGGCGCCGTAACCACTCGGGCCCAGGTGATGCGCCATGATCGTATAAAAAAAGTACCCGAGGATGGCCGTAATGGCAGTCGCACTGCCGAGAATGAGATTGTCAGTCCAAAAACGTGGTTGACCATCGCTATGTGTTGCCACGGATCACGCGCCCTTCCAAGATCGTGCCTCCCTAGCCTTCCCGGCAGATGAATTCTCCATGAAGTGGCAGTGTCTGCTAATGGTGCGCTTGGCCCCTTGGCAATCGGTGAACCTCAGGGCCATGGTAGGCCATAAGGACGGTTATGGGGCCTACTCTGATCGAAGGCCCTGGTTCACATCAAGTCCGGGCACTAGCTGGGGGTTTGGCTTGCCTCGAGGTTATGCGCTGGTCACGCGGGCCACCTTAAGCGATGATTCGGTGGTCATGTTCATGCCGCATAAGCCCTTTTGGAAGGAGCAGGCTATAGAAATCACAGGGCAGGTGGGATGCGGATGAATGGTCTGGTGTTGGGATTCATTATGGGCTTGGGGCAGCGGGCTAAAGGGCCCGAGGCGCCGGCTTGGAGAGCGGCTTTTGAGGTGCACGCGATGGTAAATAGGCTGGTCAGCACGGAGTACAGGGCGACTCTAAACGGCAATCGAGCGAAGTTGGCATCGGTATTTGTGCCCGGAAACCCTGGTGCTCAGAAGGTTTATCAAAAAGCCCTTCAGCGGATGGCCTACCTGCATCAATGGAGTCTGGCACGGCAAATCACTTGGGATGGGGTGAGGGTCAGCGTGGCCACGGGACAGCCAAAATGGCAAGGGCCTGCGCAAGTGGAAGTTTCCGGTGCCGATCAGGCTGCCTATCAGTACCATCACCTGGTGGGCAATGGCGATGAGAACGAATTTGGCATGGGCGTGTATCATCGTTACGTGCTAAGGCGGGTCGGACCGACGTGGTACATTTTGGACGATCAATTTATCGATCCCCTCAACCAAGACACGCGCTTAAGCAAGGCCGCCCTACCCGCCTTGGTGCGAGTGCGGCCTGAGCGGCGGCCGACAAAACCGATGAATCGCGGGGCCGAGCAAGCGATACGTTATGCACAGTCGTTTTGTGGGGCTGCACCCGGTTGCCGGCATAACCATCGCTATCATCCCGCTTTTCGTGATTACAATGGGAATGGAGGCGATTGTACCAACTTTATCTCCCAGATCCTGCATGCCGGCGGGTTTCGCGAAAGTAAGACCTGGTCGGGAAGTGGGGATGGGACTCCGGCATGGGTGAACGCGGTCCTGCTTGGCCGCTATTTGACGCAGTCGTCGCACGCGGTGATTTATGCACGAGGACGCCTGCCTTCCCTCATCGCCGCCCCGGCGAATGGTCGATCAGCCCTCGACCGCCTGCGCCTCGGGGATCTAATTGGCTATGAGGAGCATGGATGCCTGGCCCATTTTGCCGTGGTCGTTGGCTTTGACAGTGACGGCTATCCCCTGGTGATTAGCCATTCCGCAGACCGCTACCGTGTGCCCTGGGATTTGGGCTGGGATCATTCGACGCAATATGTCTTTTTCCACGTACGCTATCCCGATCGTTAGAAGGTGGCGTCGCGAGGCAGGTGCCAGACGACCGCTAGTAGGCATATTTGGCATGTCCTTTGGCCTTAACGTCGTGGACGCCTTCCAAATGGAGCAGGTGCTGCTTTAGCTCCAATCCCCCAGCGAAGCCCGTGAGCGTGCCGTTGGAACCGATGACCCGATGGCAAGGGATGACGATGGACACGGGGTTTTGGGACACCGCCGTGCCGACCGCACGGTATGCGCGAGGATGTTCAATGAGGGTGGCGACCTCCGCATAGCTTCGCGTTTGACCGTAGGGAATTTGGCGGAGCGCTTGCCATACCCTTCGTTGGAAGGCAGTGCCCGACAAGATGGCCACGGGCAGATCAAAGGCCGTCCTTTCAGCAGAAAAATAGGCGTCGAGCTGCTCCAGGTATGGAGCTAACTGGCGGGAATTTTCCGAAGCTTGGCGGGCGGGGTGAGCTTTTAGAAACTCGCTGACCACGTTTTCTCGATCGTGGGGCAAGGCCAGCAAGGATAATCCGCGCTGGCTGGCGACGAGGGTGAACACCTGATGCTTCCAATGGTAATCAGCCCAGTGCAGCCAGGGTTCCATGGGGCTAGGTGGGATGTCGGTCATCGGCGCGCCTCCTAACGATGGATGGATGGATGGGTCAAGGGAGCGCGGTCATTCCGGCAGCAGACGTTTTAACCCTTCGCTGGCCTGGTCTACGGCTATCGCTACCGGCCGCTCGGCAGGCTCAAACGCCCCTTGCAGGGCGTCTTGCAAGAGGGAACTGGCCGCTTCTGGTACAAGCGCCACCACACTGCCCCCAAAGCCAGCCCCAGTCAGGCGCGCACCCGCCTTGCCCCGGACAAGTCGGTTCTGAATGCCGAGCACGGCTTCGACGGTTCGGTCCAGGATGGCCGTAGAGACATCGTAGTCGTCCCGTAAAGATTGATGACTTTGGCTCAAAAGCTCTGCGACCTCTGCCCAATCGCTGCGGCCAGCGGCTTCGACAACCGCTTGCACCCTGAGATTCTCCGTGATAATGTGGCGCGCTCGGCGGAGTAATACGGGGTCGGCAATGCGCTGCCAGTCGCCTGGATTGGCCTGTCGAAGGTTTGGTAGGCCGAGCGCCTGACTAGCCCGCTGGGCTTCGTCGACACGGGTATCATAGGCGCTTGCTGCCAGGGATCGAGGGGTCTTGGTGTCGATGATCCAAAAGCGGTAGCCAGCGCTGGCAAAATCAAAGGGAATGGTCTCTTGCGAACGCTGGCCGGCGTCAATAAGCACCGCTTGTCCCGCTTTAGCGTAGGTAATGGCCGTCTGATCCAAAATTCCCGTGCTAACGCCCAAATATTGATTTTCCACCGCCTGCGCGAGAGGAATTAATCGGGCGGGAGGAAGGGTTTGAGGATAGGTTAAACAAGCGATCAGGCTGAGCGCTAACGCGGCTGAGGAGGAAAGTCCGCTTCCAGCAGGCAACGTAGAGGTGACGGAAAGGTTAAATCCGCGTTCGATGGAGAGGAGGTCGACTGCGGCCACGACGAAGCCATAGAGACCTTGAAGGGGTCGTTCTTGTGCTCGTTGATGCACTTCCAGCAACGAGCCCGACCAGCGCTCTGATTCGAATTCGCTGGTGATGGCTACCTGAGCATCGTCTCTCCAGCCTAAACAGACCGTGGTGGCCAGCGAAATGGCGATGGGCAAGGACAATCCACCTTGATAGTCGGTGTGATCGCCAATGCAATTGACGCGGCCGGGAGCGCGAAAGGCCACATCAGGCGAGCACTGATATAGCGAGCGAAAGGTGTCTTGGTCCATATGTCCCCCTAAACCATTGGTTAATATTCGTCCTAAGCGCGCCCCGAGTCATCGCGGCCTTTGGCATGTGGGGGCTTTGGAAAGAGTCGCCGAGAGAGCGCGACACCCGTCCATGCGCTCATGGCGATAACCACCAGCACGACCCAATACCAGGGGCCCCGGCTGACCACGTGGGTGAAGAGGAGCACCACTAAACCTAAGAAAATCAGCTCTGAGACGAAGATGGCGAACAAAACTCGTCGATTTATGCGGATGACCCCTCTCACCCCAACGCCATGTTTAAATGGCCAAGTCGCGACTACCGGCAAGGTATCGGCTTGCGGCAATAAACACCCGTTGATAATAGCGATCCTTACAAGGTACTAAATCCGAGGACTCCATTGTAACAAACTGTTCTTCGCCGGACCAGCGGCGAATCTCCATGGATGCCTTTTGGGCCCGCCCTTGGACGAGGTCCATGCCTTGCTCGATCCCAAGCCAGGCCAGCGCGGAGACTTCCTCGGGATTGGGGCGAAAGGCACCAAGAGCAAGGTCCAGTTGGGCTAAAAAGATATGCTGGAACTCGCGATCAATCCGGGTGGGGGTACGCGAGGTACATGTTCTTAGCCCCAACGGCACGAAGATATCCGCGGTTAGATCAAGGCCCAGTTCCTCTCGGGCTTCGCGCGCTCCGTCAAGAACGGTTTCTCCCGTTCGAATGTGGCCTCCGATGGATGCGTCCCACAACCCTGGGTGATCCAGTTTGTCTGAGCTCCTGTGCTGAAAAAGCACAGCGGGCTCGGGAACCCGCCGTACTATCCAGCAGTTGAACGTTTGATGCCAGTTGCCATCTACATGGACGGCTCGCCTTGATTTGCTCCCCACCAGACGGAAGTTGTCGTCGAAGATGTCTAACCACTCTGAAGTCTCCGCCTCGGCAACAGCATTCATCATCCTTCGTCCTCCACTAAATTGCCTAAGACCGTCTGCAGGATGCCCCCGGTCCGGTAGTAGTCTACGTCGACGGGCGTGTCCAAGCGCGCGATACAGGTGACTTTCGTGGTGCGCCCCTTAGCGTCTTGGATTTCTAGCTCCGCTTCGCATAAAGGGGACAGCGAGTTGGGCAGGTGGATACTCACCGTTTCCTCACCCAAAAGCCCTAGCTTGGGCCAACTGTCACCCTCGTGAAACTGTAAGGGCAGTACGCCCATCCCTACCAAATTGGACCGATGGATGCGCTCAAAGCTCTCGGCGATCACCGCCCGCACACCCAGTAGAGCGGTGCCTTTGGCGGCCCAGTCGCGAGAACTTCCCGTGCCATATTCTTTTCCTGCAAAAATGACAAGCGGGGTGGCCTGGCGGCGATACTTCATGGCGGCGTCATAAATAGGCATGACCGTATCCGAGGGAAGATGGCGCGTGACCCCACCCTCAGTGCCGGGAGCCATTTGGTTTCGAATGCGAATGTTGGCAAAGGTGCCACGCATCATGACTTCATGGTTGCCACGGCGCGATCCGTATGAGTTGAAGTCCTTAGGGCTTAGCCCGTGTTCTTTAAGATATTGGGCGGCCGGGGTACTCGAGCCGATCGCTCCCGCGGGGGAGATGTGGTCGGTGGTGATGGAATCGCCGAACAAGGCCAGGATCTTTGCCTCGGAGATGGATTCTACCGCTTTGGGATGTTTCGACCAGTCGTCGAAAAATGGCGGCTCTTGGATGTAGGTAGACTCTGGATCCCATGCGTAGAGCTCGCCCTGAGGCGCATCCAACTGATTCCAGAGCGAGTTGGAAGCAAACACTTTTTCGTATTGCTTTTGGTAAAGCGCTGGTTGAATCGCCCGAGTGATGACGGCCTCTACGTGTTCGGAGGTGGGCCATAGGTCGCGGAGATAAACGGGCTGGCCCTTGGCGTCATGTCCGATGGGATCGGCGGCAAAGTCAATATCGACGGTTCCGGCAAGGGCGTACGCCACGACCAACGGGGGAGAGGCTAGGTAGTTGGCCTTTACCAATGGATGGATCCGTCCCTCAAAATTTCGGTTGCCGCTTAAAACAGAGGCGACGGTGAGGTCGTTCGATTGGATGGCCTCCGTAATTTCGTCGGACAAGGGGCCGCTGTTGCCAATACAGGTCGTGCATCCATAGCCCACGAGATTAAATCCCAGGCTTTCCAGCGGCTTCATCAGCCCTGCCTGCTCCAAATAGGCCGTGACCACGCGCGATCCAGGGGCTAGGCTGGTTTTGACATAGCTAGCGACGCCAAGTCCGCGCTCGACCGCGCTCTGGGCTAAGAGCCCGGCAGCGACCATGACGCTAGGGTTGGAGGTGTTGGTGCAGCTAGTGATCGCTGCGATGACCACGGATCCGGTGCCGATCGTCTGGCGACGGGAAGGCAAAGTGACCGTCCTTGCGATTTGAGCCTGATTGAGCCCAAATCCTCGCTGGTCGACAGGAGCGCTTAAGGCCTTTCGAAACGTCGTTTTCATGGCGGAAAGGGCGACTCGGTCCTGAGGACGTTTGGGGCCAGAGAGGGAGGGTTCGATGGTGCTTAGATCCAGGTGCAATACGTCTGAGTAGTCGATTTCTGGCAAAGCGTCGTCAGCAAACATGCCCTGTTCGCGGAGATACCATTCGACCAGGGCAACCTGCTCCGGGGACCGACCGGTGGCGCCGAGGTATGCCAGGGTTTCTTCGTCGGTAGGGAAAAACCCCATGGTAGCACCATACTCCGGTGCCATGTTGGCCACGGTCGCGCGATCGGCGAGACTCATGTCCCGGACACCGGGTCCGAAAAACTCAACAAACTTGCCGACCACACCATACTGGCGCAGGATTTGGGTGATGGTTAGGGCTAGATCGGTCGCGGTGGCTCCGGCTGGCAGTTCTCCGGAGAGGCGAAAGCCGACGACTTCTGGCATCAAAAAGAACAGGGGCTGGCCCAACATGTTGGCTTCCGCCTCAATGCCCCCAACGCCCCAGCCGAGCACCCCTAAGCCGTTGATCATGGTGGTATGGGAGTCGGTACCAACCAGAGAATCAGGAAAAACTTCAGTGAGGTCGCCCTTCGTACGCGTGGCGACCACCGAAGCCAAATATTCTAAGTTGACTTGATGGATGATTCCCGTATCCGGGGGGACCACCCGAAAGTTATCAAACGAGGTCTGAGCCCATTTAAGCAACCGATATCGCTCCTGATTGCGCTCGAACTCGCGGGTCATGTTATGTTCAAAAGCCGAAGGCTGGCCGAACTGATCGACTTGAACCGAGTGGTCTACGACAAGATCCACGGGGATGAGGGGATTGATCTTTTGGGCATCGCCGCCGATCCTTGCCATTTTGGAACGCAGGGCAGCCAAATCGACCACGGCCGGCACTCCTGTGAGATCCTGTAGGACCACGCGCGACGGCTTAAAGGGTATTTCCTTGCGGTCGGGGGATTTGGGGTTATAGTGCGCTAGATTGACGATGTCGTCTCTACGAATCTGATAGTCGTCGAATTGACGCAACACGGCTTCTAACAGGATTTTAATGCTGATCGGCAGACGCGCGATGCGGCCGATCCCCTGTTCCTCCAACGCTTTCAGCCGGTAGTAGGTTAATTGTTGACCGTTGCGTTCAACGGTCGTGCGAGCGTGAAATGGGTCTAGGGTTGGCTTGGTCACGTTGATCACCTCTTACGAGTAGTCGTTAAGATACCTTCATTGTAATGCAAAGTCGTGCACATAGAGACATCGTAACCAAATAGGCGAACGCCGAGCGGGATGGAGTCCTCTACCGCTAGAACTCGGGGATTAAAGCGGCTTGCCAGGTTTTGAAAAAAGTGCCATTGTCTGAGTGAACGAGGAGAGTCCGCCCATGCGTCTTTAAGGACTCAGACTCAAATACGTTTAGCTCTGCTACGGAAGGGATGATGGTTCGTTGGTCACTTCGCCTGGTGATCCACTGGCGCACGTCAATACATACTCTAGTCCATCGGATTTAAAGATCACCGATATCCGCTTCGCTGACATCCAAGGAGCACCCATGCATTGCTCGCTGATGAAGATCTACACCAATCAAGGATTGGTGGGATACGGGGAGGTGCGCGACGGAGCTAGCAAGACTTACGCCTTGATGCTGAAAAGCCGCCTGATTGGAGAGAATCCCTGTCAGGTGGACAAGCTCTTCCGTCGCATTAAGCAATTTGGCGGTCATGCTCGCCAAGGCGGCGGAGTGTGCGGAGTCGAAATTGCTCTGTGGGATCTCGCCGGTAAAGCGTTTGGAGTGCCCGTATACCAGATGCTGGGGGGCCAGTTCCGGGATCGGATTCGGATGTACTGCGATACCGACAACCACGGTCGGACCGATGGCATAGCCATGGGCGAGGCGCTAAAAGCGCGCATGGAGTTAGGCTATACCTTCCTCAAGATGGACCTGGGCATCTCGCTCATTATCGATGTCCCCGGCACCTTGTCGGCGCCGCTGGGATTCTTAGACGAGATGCGTGCTCATTCTCGCGGGTTAAGCCCGGATGCTTCACCGGAGGATCATCGTTGGCATCGCAACCGCTCCTATGATGTGTTTAACATCGCGCATCCCTTCACCCACATTCATGTGACCGAAAAAGGCTTAGACGTATTGGAGCAATACGTGGCAGACGTTCGCTCGGTGATTGGCTATGAGGTTCCGCTCGCTATTGACCACTTTGGCCATATTGGCGTGGATGACTGTATCAAGTTGGCCCGCCGCCTGGAGAAGTATAACTTGGCGTGGCTTGAGGATATGGTGCCGTGGCAGATGACCGAACACTACGTCAAACTGTCAAGGGCGAGCACGACCCCGATCTGCACGGGAGAGGATATTTACCTTAAAGAGAATTTTCGCCCGCTGTTGGAAGCCGGTGGGGTTTCGGTGATTCACCCTGACATCTTAACCTCAGGCGGAATTCTGGAGAACAAGAAGATTGGTGACATGGCCGAAGAGTATGGCGTATCCATGGCGGTGCATATGGCCGAAAGCCCGATTGCCTGTATGGCCGCCGTGCATAGTGTAGCCGCGACGAATAACTTCATTGCGCTGGAATACCATTCGGTCGACGTGCCTTGGTGGGACGAGCTCGTATCCGGATTGCCGAGACCCCTCGTCGACCACGGTTACATTACCGTCCCCAGCGGGCCCGGCCTAGGCATAGAAGGCTTAAACGACGAAGTGATCGCTCAGCATCTCGCGCCGCATATCCCGGGGCTATGGGAGAGCACAGAACATTGGGATGGAGATTGGTCGCATGACCGACTTTGGAGTTAACCTGGCAGGAGGGGAACTAGCCAGATGACATCGGCTCGAAAGTTGGCCTTCATCAGTGACGGCGCGGCAGCCGGCGCTCGAGCCATTGCCGAGCGGCTGGTCAGCCATGGCATGCAGGTGATGCTTAACCTAGGCCCAGGCCAGGATGAAGAGGGCGCCAAGACGGCGTTCGGCAAAGATTTGTGGGAGTCGGTGCTGTGGTCTCGTGGCGATCTAAGCCAAGGGGCCTCGGCAGGCCGCGTACTAAGCCAGACTATCGAGCAGTTCGGGACGGTCGATGTCCTTATACACAACTCCCAGCGGATCGTTGCCACCAGCGTGGAACATGCTGATTGCCGCACGTACCAGGATAGTATGGCCGTCAATGTGAAGAGTGCATTTTTCCTTACCCAAGCTTTCGCGCGGCAACCCACCCTTGAGGACAGCCGGATCATTTATGTCAGTAGTATTCACGCCGAGAAACCGACCGGCTCCAGCTTCGTCTATTCGGTAGGCAAAGGGGCACTAGGCATGCTGGCACGCGAGGCCGCCCTCGACCTCGGACGGCGCGGCGCATCCGTGAATGTGATCGAGATGGGTCCCGTTGAAGGCGACGATCAACGTTTCGCTAGCGAGATAAGCGACCTCTATCAGTATTACCGTTACAAGGTGCCGTCCGCGGTCTTAGGAACCTTTGAAGACTTGGCCCATCTCATCTGGTTTTTGAGTCTTCCCGAATCTCGTTTCATTAATGGATCGACGATCCGCCTTGATGGAGGGTTTAGCTTGCACTACATGAACCACAAGATGAAGTTGGGTCACGACCAAAACGCCTAACATCAGGCCTGGGCGTGGAGTTTGGTCTAACCGAGAGAAAGAGGGATGGCACGGTGAGCCGAAGGGCAATTGGGTGTGGTCCGTACGGTGCAGACATTGCATCATGGCTCCGCTTTGATCCCTGTCGCCAAATGGCTGGGGGTGCGTCATGAGCCTAGCGAACAAGATTGCCTTGGTGACTGGAGCAGGCACCGGCATCGGCCAAGGCATTGCCCTAGGCTTGGCCCATGCCGGTGCCCAGGTGGCGGTCAATTACTTCGTGGAACCCGAGCGAGCGGAAGAGACCGTGCGCCAAATTCACGAGGTGGGCGGCCAGGCGTTTAGCGTGCAGGCCGATGTTTCACAAGCAGATCAGGTTTTTGATATGGTGGGCCGGGTCACCGAGCACTTTGGCGGCATTGATATTTTAGTCAACAATGCGGCGCAACAGCCCAATCTAGGCCTGCTCGAATACGATGAACAGACCTACGATCGGGTCATGAATACGAATTGCATGGGCTATTGGCTAACCATGCAAGCGGTTTTGCCAACGATGCGGGCGCGAGGCAAAGGCCGCGTGGTCAACATATCTTCCGTCCATGGCAAGCGGCCCACGGATTTCGATGTAGTCTATGCCATGTCCAAGGGCGGCGTGAAAATGTTGACGCGCGAGGCGGCTATAGAGCTGGCTCGTTACCATATTACCGTCAACATGATTGAACCGGGAGCGGTGGCGGTGGGCCCTAAAAGCGGGAATTCCCGTCCGATTGTTCCCCCTGAAGCCCGAAGCGAGCATCGTTTGCGCACTCGAAGTAAGTTTCCTTTAGGACGGGTGGGCCGGCCAGAAGACATCGCCAACGTCGTTTCGTTTTTAGCCTCGGACCAAAGCGAGTTCATCACCGGGGCGTCCATCCGTGCTGATGGCGGCAGCATGCTGTTATAGTTCGATCTCAAGAAAGGGTGAAGCGTGATGCAATTTCGTAACCGTGAAGACGTAATCCAGTTGACCCCGCTGTGGACCGGAGAAAGATCGGAAGACGGGCGTCCGCGAGTCGCTGACGATATTCTTGGCAGGATGGAAAAGATGACGACCGAAGAGGCGTGGGGAGTGCTTTGGCATCATGGATACAAGTATCAGTTCGAAGGCGATTTTCGTATGGTGCATACCGATAAGGTGCTGGTAGGCCGCGCAGTTACGGCGATGATGATGCCGATGCGTCCTGATTTGCACAACTACCTACTCGAATTCGGCCAAAAAAACGAGTCCAGGCACGGATTTTTCAACGTCTGGGTGGTGGATTCGCTACAAGATGGAGACGTCATGGTGGTGGACATGTTCGACAAGATATTCGAAGGGACCTTTTCCGGAGGAAATCTTTCGACCACGGTGGCTTCGCGAACGAAACGCGGCCAGGTAATCTATGGAGGGATCCGCGATCTCCAGCAAATTGTGGACATCGAGAATTTGCAGACCTATTATCGCGGCATCGACCCCACACCCATTCGAGAGGTAACGATGACGGGAATGAACGTTCCCTGTCGCATTGGCAAGGCGGTCTGTATGCCTGGCGATGTTGTGCTAGGAACTAGCGCTGGTGTTTTGTTTATCCCGCCCCACTTGGCCGAGGAGTGTGTCGTGCAAGCGGAGAGGACCAGGCTTCGCGACCTTTTTGGGTTTGTGCGGATTCGAGAGGGAAAATACAGTTCCGCCGATATCGATGTGGCCAAGTGGACAGACGCGATTGAGCGCGACTTTACGAACTGGCGAAAGGACAACACGCCGGATGATTTGAAGCATCTTAGCTGGGACGAAGAGTCCTAAGCCAAGTTGGTCCAGAGTCGGACTCTTGGAGTTCCCAAAGAAAGCCGTGAGTACAGGAGGAATGGTTGGTGCAATATCGTCGATTGGGTCGTTCGGGTATTCGCGTTTCGGAAATCGCCCTGGGCAGTTGGCTGACTTATGGCACGGTGACGGAGCAAGACGTCGGAGAGGCCTGTGTACGGACGGCCTATGAGCTTGGCGTGAACCACTTTGATTGCGCTAATGTCTATGGCAACCGGCCCCATGCTGCCGAAGAATTTTTAGCCAAGGCGCTTCGCCCCTTTGACCGGTCGAGCTATGTCTTAACCACCAAGGCGTTTTGGCCAGTCGGTGACGGAGTCAATCAACGCGGCCTGAGTCGCAAACATTTGCGTGTTGAGCTGGAGAGAAGCCTACGGGCGCTCGAAACTGATTTTGTGGATATCTTTTACTGTCACCGCTATGACCCCGATACGGAGTTGGAAGAGGTGCTAGATACCCTCAACGACTTCGTAAGCCAGGGCAAGGTGCTTTATGCCGGTATCAGCGAGTGGACGGTAAGCCAAATCGCAGATGCGGCTCGGGTGGGCGAGCGCTTAGGCTTACGTCCGTTACGGGCCAGTCAACCCATCTATAATTTGCTAAATCGCAATATTGAGCCTGAAATCTTGCCGCTATGCGAGAAGTTGGGAATCGGGGTGGTGGCTTTTTCACCTCTAGCTCAGGGACTGTTGACCGGTAAATATCGGGCAGGCGAGGTGCCTCCCCAAGGGTCTAGGGCGGCCACCCAGGAAATCAGCAACTTTGTCTCGCGATCGTTGAATCACGAGACGTTAGAAACGGTCAAACGCTTGGCCCAGGTGGCCGAAGAGGCTGGACTGAGTCTAGTCCAGTTGGCTTTGGCGTTCGTACTGCGGCAACGTGCAGTCTCTAGTGCGCTGATTGGCGCCTCACGGCCCGAACAAGTGCTGGAAAACGTCTCGGCGGTGGAAATTCGTCTCCAGGACGACGTGATTCAAGCGGTGGAACAGGCGCTTAAGTCAGCGTAGGGCAATTCACGACCTCGCATAGGCATAAAGCGTTGACCCCCTACCTAGAGTGATCAGGAAGGGGGTCATGCTGTGCAACCATTGTGGCAAACCATGAACGTGAGCACTAAGCGCGTGGTGCTAGGGGTGATCCTAGGTCCGCTCGCTATCGTGTGGATTGGACGTTGGTCGGGTTCCGTGGTGACTGGCGATCTTTATGCGGCCGCGCTCCTCCTGTTTTGTTTATGGCCATTGATACCTTTTGGAATCGTTGGCAACCAATGGCCCCAAAGGCTCTGGGCGCGAAGCTTAGGGCTCTATCTGGCGAGCGTGCTGATGGGCCGCGCGGCCACGGAATTTTTGGGATTTAACCCCCAGGCTAACGTGCTATCTCATTGGAGTTGGTCGTTGGCGCGAGGATTGTTGTGGCAGTTCCCGATTGCCATTCCTGTCGAAAATTTGCTTCTCGTGGTGTTTGTGGTGGGCTGTCGCAAATTGTTTGGGCCTTCGCGCATGGCCGCGTCGGTCTTTCCTGCCCTGGCCTTCGGTTTGCTTCATGTTCCTTTTTGGGGAGCCTGGGCGTGGTTTTCGGTTGGTGCGTCCGTCCTTCCGTGGACGATTTACATGGTTTTTAGTGGGGACTTGTGGGCCCCGGTCATCGCTCACTTGGTGTTAGATATGACGGCCGTGTTCGCGCTCGTGCCCCTTTTGCTTAAATCTCCCTATGGCCCATGGCTTGCCGCCATAGGGCTTTGGGGCCTGGCTGGACTTGCCATGGCCGTTCTCCGCCAATTTGGCCGTTCTCGTCGTGCTTACCCGCCGTGGGCCTAACCATCATCCCTATCTCGCGGCGTGCTCGGTATCAACACCGCTTCGGCGACAAGGGCAGGCTTGACTTCGCCGACAATGGTGATGGTGACGGCTACCACCAAAGCGCCATCCGGATCGTGACGCTTCATCTTGCCGTCTAGGCGCACAGCTTGATCCGGTTGAACAAACCCTTTGAAGCGAGCCTTCCATTCTCGGGGGCGATAGCGGCCCTGCGTCATCATATCGAGATAGCGGCCGACGACGGCCATGTTCAACATGCCGTGCACGACGATGCCCGGCAATCCGGCCGATCGAGCGCTCTCGCTATCATAATGGATGGGGTTGAAGTCGCCGGATGCGGCCGCGTAGCGAATAAGGTCCGAGGCACGATAGGTAAGGACATGAGAAGGCCAGGACTGAACCTCTGGGGGCACAGGAAAGTCTCCTTTAGTGTTTCGCTTTATTGAACCTTGGCCAGCAACAGGGACTCTGATTCAAACACCATGGCCCCGTCCGCGGCTTTGCCCTGCGTCAGCAAGGTGATAAAGGCGGTGTCACCACGTTCCTTGTAGCTTACGACCTCGCTGGTCACGGTCACTTCCATGCCGGCTTCAAGAACTCGGCCGTAGCGAAAACGCTGTTCGCCGTGAATTAATCCCGACTCCGGAAGAGAGAAGCCCTCGATCGGGTTGGCAGCTAAACTCACGGGGAAGGTCCACGGTAGGGAATCGGTGGGCCTGATTCCTTCAAAGCCGTCCCATAGGGGGATCGCTTCGTCAAACTGGCGGATGGCATGGCTATCAATCACGTGGGTCTTAGGCGGACTTTTCAGCCCGATAGGCGAGGTTGAAGACGGCAAGAACATCCCTCCAATGTTGTTCCTTATGCTACCAGAGCCATCGGCTCATGGCTAGTATGCGAACACCTGGTAAGATGTCATCGGCGTCGATTAAACTGGGGACGGTGGGGTTGACAACCGATCCAGCGGCCGCGGACGGGTGTGCTGAGTACCCGAACGCCACGTTTGACCCGCTGACAGGAGTTTTTGGGAAAGAGGGATGCCTTTGGACGAGCACGACGAAGCACTGCGCAGATGGCTTCAAAGCATGCTGGGAATAGGGGTCAAGAGCCCGCTCAAGATCAGCGAGCCCGCTCGGCTAACCTGGGTAGCCGCGCGCTTGACTCCTGTTGCCTTGGACGCGCGCTCCCCCTTTGGCGATCGCCGCCAGGAGGGCGAAGAGAATCCATGAACATATCCGAACTTCATGGCCTCTTTGCCCAAAAAAAAGTATCGCCGCGGGAGTGGGCGCAATCGGTGCTCGATCGCGTGACGCGGGAAGCGGGGCCCTTTCACGCCTTTAGCTATCTTGATCCCGAGGCGTTTTTAGCCGAGGCCGCAAAGAGTGAGCAGCGCTATTTAAGGGGCTATCCACTCAGCGAGCTCGACGGGGTGCCCATAGGGCTGAAGGATCTGATTGAAACCAAGGATATGCCGACGACGGCAGCGTCGAAGATTTTAGATGGCTATCGGCCCGAGGAGGATGCCGTGGTCGTGGGCCGACTGCGACGGGCGGGTGCGAACGTGTCACTCGGCAAACTAAACCTCCATGAGTTCGCCTACGGAACCACGGGTACGAGCTCGGCTTATGGGCCGGCGAAAAATCCCTGGGATCCCACTCGTATGGCCGGAGGTTCCAGCTCAGGTACCGCCATTGCCGTACAGAGGAATTGGGTGATGGCAGGACTGGGTACGGATACGGGCGGGTCGATTCGGATTCCGGCTTCGCTTTGTGGGGTCACCGGTATCAAGCCGACCTATGGACGAATACCGGTGCAGGGGGTGATTCCCCTTGCTTGGACGCTCGACCATGTAGGGCCGATGGCACGATGCGCCGCCGATGTGCGCTTGGTCCTGAACGCCCTGAGCGACCACCCCCAAGACCAAGCCTCGCCCCCCTCCTGGGGCCGTCGCTACCGGGCGCTGCGTCCCACCAACGTCGGTCACGCTTACCGTGCTGGCATCGAAGGTGTGCTCGACGTAGCCCTTGGCGAATTAGATCGGGCGGGCATCATTGAAGTCCAAGAAGGTCCTCTGCCGGGATGGGAAGCGTTGCAACTACTGCAACATGTAATCATCGGGGCAGAAGCGTCGACTTATCACTGGGCATGGCTTCGAGATCGCGCACACCTCTATCAACCCGATGTCCGCGAGCGGCTGGAAACTCGGGCCGCGTTGCTGGCCGTGCAATATATTGAGGCCCTCCGCCAGCGCCGTCGCTGGCAAGAGCGATATCGCGATGTATGGGGCCAAGTGGACGCCATTGCCCTTCCCACGGTGCCTATTACAGCCCCCCCATGGGAGCAAGCGGCCATCCTCAATGAAGAGGGAGAGGTGGAAGATGTTAGGGTGAGCCTGGTGAAATTTACGGCTCCGTTTAACGTTTTGGGCCTTCCGGCGTTATCGCATCCGGTGGGATTTGACCAAGGCCTTCCCGTTGGCTTGCAATGGGTGACTCCGCCCGGACGCGAGAGTTGGTTGCTCGACGTGGTCGAGCGCTATCAGGCGATCACCGATTGGCACGCTAGGGTTCCCCCTGACATGGCATAGAAGATGGGTGCCCGGGAGATCCTGGGGCCATGAAGCTTGTCCTTGGCCTAAAGAAAATGCTACGTTCCGTCACCGTGATGACGGCGGTCAAGACCGCCTTGGCGACCTCGGTAGCCTGGTGGTTGGCTGTACGCCTGGTCGGGCCAGCCAAGCCCTATATGGCCGCTTTAGCCGCCATTTTGTCGCTCAATGTGACCGTAGCCGATAGTGTTTCGCGTGGACTGCAGAGGATCCTCGGCGTCTTAGGGGGCATCGCGATGGCCGTGTTGATGGCTGCCTGGTGGGGGATGAACACTTGGACGGTAGGGCTCCTCGTGCTGTTTGGACTGGGCATGGGACGGATGCTAGGCATGGGAGCGCTGGGAACTCCGCAAGTCGCTATTTCAGGTCTCATGGTATGGTCAATGGGCCATCATCGCGAGTTGGGCTACGCCTTCGCGCGTTTCGCCGACACCGTCGTGGGTGCGACGGTGGCCGTCCTTATCAATGGGCTGATCCATCCGGTCGATTTGAGTCCTGACGCCATCGATGCGGCCGTGTCTTTGTTGGCCATGCTAGCCAAATCGCTGACAGAAACCAGCCAGGCCCTA
Organism: Bacillota bacterium; assembly: GCA_021797635.1. Taxonomy (GTDB): domain Bacteria; phylum Bacillota; class Sulfobacillia; order Sulfobacillales; family Sulfobacillaceae; genus JAJZZI01. The sequence continues at coordinate 21,356 of JAJZZI010000113.1, forward strand.
GCCGAGACGTCCTCCTTAAAACCTGAAGACCTTCGACGGCACGGGCGCATGGGTGACCAAGGAATCGTTCGGTTGCGTCAAGCCATTGGGCAAGCCGAAGAGTCCTTGCGTTGGAATGTCTGGGCGCGGTCCGCACGAAATCGGCTCCGCCGGGTCAAGGCGGTGGAAGGCCTTCTGGAACGAAGCCATACGCAGGTCCGCGCCATGGCAAGAATGGTCGGCGATCTGCAAGGAGGGGGGGCGGGCCAGAGGATGCCAGAAAGGGCCTTGGCGGAAGTGATCAAGCAGGCCAGCGTGTCGTTGACGGCATTAGCTGAGTGGCTTAACGGGGAAAGGCTTATGCCCGAATGGGAGGCGCTAGTAGACACCGAACGCCGACTACAGGCCTATTGGGAGGAGGTCGACCAAGGCGTCGACCTCCTGCAACGGCAATTATGGGCAGTCGCCCTCACCTGTGGCCGAATGGTGGACGACCAAAGAACTTTCTTGCAAAAGTCGGAAGACTAGCCCTTTTTGTAGCGTTCCACACTTTCCGCTACCGTCTTTTCGGCAATATCCCGAGCCGCCCAGTTGCCAATGGCCGTAGCTTTGCCCTCGAGCGTCTTGTAGACCTCAAAGAAGTGCGAAATTTCCTTTAATGTGTGGGGTACGACATCGTCCAGCTCCTGAATGTGGCGAAAGCGGGGGTCGTCCTCAGCGACTGCCAGGATCTTGTTGTCGACGCCTTTTTCATCACTCATCGCTAGCATGCCAACCACGCGGGCCCGCAGCAAGCAGCCTGGGAAGGTCGGTTGGCTAATCAACACCATGACGTCAATCGGATCTTCATCCTCGCCTAAGGTGTCTGGAACATAGCCATAGTCGGTGGGATAGTGGAATGGCGAAAAGAGCACGCGATCGAGACGGATGCGCCCCGACTCGTGGTCCACTTCATATTTGTTTTGACTACCTTGAGGAATTTCGACTAAGACTTCAACGACCAATTTCCATCCTCCTGACTGTTAAAAAGGCTTCTCTTTGCTCAGCCCCTATCACGGTATGCCTGTGGCTGATAGAGAAGCGGGGCTAAGAGACTGCTCCCGGATTCTCGGGAGGACACCTGTCATTAGTATGCAACATTTAAGGAAAATGGTGAACTCTCCCGCCAGCACTCGCGGTAAAGCTCGCCAGACGTTCCCGGTTCGAGAAAGGCTGTGCGTCGGCCGCTGGCATGCCGCCAATGGCGAACCTCGTCTTATACGATTTCCACCTGTATTCGCTGTAAAGCTCAACAGGCCTGACTTGGGACTGTTTCGGCCCGAGCTTCCGAAAAATTCCGGCGTGTTTGTGAGGGGTTGCGAGCGGATCGCTTCAGCATGGTAAAACCCTCAAAAGAACGAACGTTCTGAGTTTAGTTTGTCATACTCTGAGCGTTATTCGGGAAGATGACGGACAGACGGAGGAAAAAATAGGGCCTTCCTCACGGGGGAGGTGGCAAGGGTTAGAGTATCGAGGTCATCCGGGCGTTTGCTAGATGGCCAGGATGTCGCGGTTACCCCACAAGGCAGGGGAGGAGGACGGGGAAGGTGGGTTTTCCCGTAAGAGGCCGTCACTCTCTACGCTCCGCTCGAGGTTCCTGGGCTTCTTGGCAATGATTGCTGGCTGCGCTAAGATAAGGAGAAGAGAGGGGCCGTTCGGGTGCAGCGTCGATGGGCAAATGTCTCGCTGGCGATTGCGTTGGCGCTATTTTTGTTAGCGTTAGCGTTTCGCCATAATCCAGTAGCCGCCTATGTTTTAGCGGCGGCACTCGCCTCATTGGCGGGTGGGGTGGCTGATTGGTTTGCCGTTACGGCACTTTTTCGCCATCCCTTGGGTCTTAAATGGGTGCCCCATACCTCGATCATCGCCAAAAATCGTGATCGGATTATTGAAGCCATCGTGGTGTTGGTTCAGCAAGAACTACTTTCCTTCGACTTTATCCAAAAGACCCTTAGTCGCTTTAGTGTCGTCGACCGCCTGATCCAATGGCTCCGGCCTGATGCCCAGGATGGTCCAAGTGCAACGGACAAAATAATTCGGCGCCTTATTCCGGAAGTGATTGAACTTTTGCCGACGGGTGACTTGGGAACCTTGGTCTACGACTATTTTGACCGACAGTCGGAGGCCTGGTCAGCTTCCGATCTACTGGCTAATTTGATTAAGTGGCTGATTCAATCGGAAAAGGACCGCGAAGTGTTTTTGTTTTTGGGTAAAGAGGCGAAAGTTGTCCTCAACACGGTGGAATTTACCAGCGACATGGAGCAACGCCTTAAAGCGATGATTGACCAATACAGCAAAACGACCACCCAGAAGCTCCTTTTGGGTGTGCTGGAGTCGCTAGGCACGATTGACTACAAGGATCTGAGCGAAAGTGTGCGGAGCCACTTAATTGCCTGGATTGATTCGGATAAGGCTTTTGAACAATTCGAGCTGGCTTTGGTGCGCCTGCGTCACGGCCTACGCGACGACCCCAAGATTCGAGCCACGGTGGAGCAAATCAAGGCGGAAATGGTGCGCCAAGTACCTTGGCAGCAGCTTATCGATCGCCTGGTAGAGGAAGTAAAGCGTTCAGCCTTGGATGGGAGCCTCGCCGGTGAACTGGAAAAATGGCAGAGGGTCTTAGCGGAACGCTTAGAATCCGACGCGGCCGCGCGCGAGCGTTTGGACGCCCTAATTAAGGAGGTGGCGGAAGCGCTGATTCGCCGTTACCATCCCATGATCGGCCGATTGGTCCGTGACAATTTGCTGTCCATGGACGAGCGCGATTGGATTGACAAACTGGAGTGGTACGTAGGCCGAGATCTGCAATGGATCCGGATCAATGGCGCCATTGTGGGAGGAATTGTAGGGCTAGTCATGGAGGTTGTCCTTCGGCTGTTTCGGGTCGGGCTTTAAGCCCCTTTCGCTTAAGGCCGTGACTTCTGCCCCAATGACGAGGGCGAGACCGGCAAAATACAGGTACAGCATCAGCAAGATGATGGTGCCCAGGCTGCCGTAAACGCGAGCATAGGTGTTGAAGTGATCAATATAAAAAGAAAAGGCAAGGGACACGGCCAGCCAAATCAGGAGGGCGGCCAAGGTCCCCGGATTAAACCAGCGTAGCGGTTGAGGTCGATCGGGGAGTACGGCGTACAAGATGGTAAGGGTAAACCAGAGCAAAGAGACGAGCCCAATCCAGCGAACGGCCGTTACCGTTGCGCGGGACGGGATGTGATGCAAAATCAGACCGAGCACCGACTGGATCAAGGTGGGTCCAACGATGACTAAAGCGACGGCCAAGCTCAGGATCAATCCCACTCCGAGTCCAGTGACCAACGAGAGTAAAAGGGTTTTCCAAAGCGGTCTTCGCCGGGGCAGCGGGAACTCGTAGGCGTGGTTGATGGCATCAATCAACTGCCGGAAGGCTCCGGACATTCCCCAGACAAATCCCACCGCCCCCAGTGAGAGCAGCGTGGGATGCCGGGTGACAATCAGCTCCCGCCAGGCACTCGCCATGAATGTTAATAAGGTTTTGGGAAAGAGGTGGCTTAGGGGACCTGAAAAGACTTCACGGAGGTTCGGGGAGAGGTGCAGGAACCCGATTAGAGCGCTGACGAAGAGCAACAACGGGAAAAACGCAAAAAGCAAATTGTAGGCCATGGCCGCAGCGTAGCTCATCAGGTCGTCACGGACGAGCCTATGGATCAAGACTTTACCCCAGGTAATCCACTTCTGTAGCGTTGGCGCCACGATCGATCCTCCTCACGCATTGCATCACTTCGCCCTTGGCGATATGATAATACAAGTGTCATTGCTGACGCGCTAGTTTGAAGGGAGGATGGACAGATGCCAACCGTTGAATTGGAAATTACCGATTCCGCGCAGACCGCGTTGGAGCAGCTTCTGACCGACCGTAAGGCCGAGTACGTCAGGCTAAGCGCTGGCCAGGCGTGCGGATGTGGCCGCATCGGTTATCAGATGCAGTGGGAAGAGGCTAAAGCTTCAGAGGACGTCGTAGTCCCGACTCGTGGCCTGGACTTGGTGATCGGGGCCGAGAGCGTGCAATATTTGAATGGTGGTCGCATCGATTACCGCCGGGAGGACATGCAAGAGGGGTTCATCATCGAGAACCCCAACATTCCGAGCGGATGTAGCTGCGGAAGCCACTAAGATCCCTACCCAAGGGATTTAGGCCAGGCAATTTTCCGACCAGGACAAGGCGGGGAACCTCTTCCGTCTTGTCCTTGATTTTGAGTTACCCAGACCGTCGCCATGGGGTACTTTTGGCTTACGGCTTCCTGGATATCACGCGGCTTGGCCCTCTGCCAAGACCAGGCTACGCCACCCAGTGGGAGGTTGCAAAGAGCGAGACGAATAGGGCACCTAAGACTAGTGAGACGGCGAAGTAGGGAAGCCGTAGCCGAGGATGTCGTTCCAGGAGAATTCCCGTACCGATGAAGACGGGAAAGGCTTCTAGGAGAAGGCGCGGCAGCGACATGAAGGGCTGGCCTGTGGCGGGATAGGTAAGAGGCAGGAGTAGAGCAAGACCTTCGTACAGCCAAAGGTAGGTGGGCAGCCAGCGGAGCGTGAGGAGCATCACGACGAGACCATAAATCGCGAACCCAAAGTTGTAAAAGTTCATCAACACCTGAGAAGGTTGGCCGCTATGGAAGAGAGCGGCAGGCGACAGGGCCGATCCGGCCGACTGGTATGCAGTGATCAGGCCTTGCCATAAGGTAATACCGAAAAACTGAGCCGATCCACGACTCCAATACTTTTGCGCCGCTTTAAAAACCAGTGGGTCCAAATAGTGCGGGGTGAGGTAGACCATGTAGAGAACCACACCCAGCGGAACAAGGAGCACGGGAGCTAACGGTTTTAGGCGAAGTCCCTTATCGCGCCAAATTGTCCAAGCCAAGGGAACGGCCAAAAAGACCCCGTAAATGCCGTCTAACGTGGCCAGCCCGCCTAAGGCTCCCGCGCCCACGTACCTTCGCGTGCGCACGCAATACAAAGAGCCAATGGCTAAAGCCAAAAAGACGCTTTCGGAGTAGACGGCCTGGGTGTAAAAACTCGTGGGAAACAGCAAAAGGACTAATACCGTATACCAAGCAATCCGGGATCCAAAGTCGAGGCGGACCAATAGGTACAAAAACCAAACGGCGATGGCTAACGCACACCACGAAATGGCGACGGCGCCGACGACGGTACCGCCGCCCAAGAAATGAACCAGCATGGGATATAGGGGAAAAAACGCCGTCGACTGGATGCTTCCGTAGCCCCGACGGGCAATCAGCAAATACCATTGGCCGTCCCAATGCGACCATAGTCTCAAGAGCACGCGATAGACGAGACTGGTGGGTCCAGCCAGCACGCCCGCCGGGTATTCCGCCCAGGCATGAGGGAAGTAGAGGTAGGCCAGCCCCGCGACCTCTGCAAAAAACAGCCGGGAGACAACGAAAATAAAGCCTAAGGCGCGTAAGGTGGATGCTTCCTCAGGGAAAATATGGCGCCCGCGATCCAGTTGGATCCCATGGCCCTCCTGGATTTTAGCCATGGCGCCTCCTAGGTTTTCTAAAACGGTGCAGGCTAGACAGCCGCGACATCTTCAACACGTCGCCTCGAACGTAATTGCCCAGGACAAACAACTCATACTGACTGAGATTAAAAGATGACGAGATGGCCACCCCCATTAAGGAACTTGCATCAAGGGGCGTCATTTGCGGCAAAGAGGCCAGCAATTGGTTCAAAAGCGCCAACTCTCGACCCGGGCGGTCGGTGCCTTTGGGATAGCCCAAGATGTGCAGCGAGCGCGATACCGTGTCAGAAGTGGGCCAAGTGGAGGTGTCTTGGGCAAGCGTGCGAAAGACTGCTTTCAAGCCGGCGAGCGGCATGAAGAAGTAATGGCTGGCGTGAAACCCAGTCGCCTGGTCGATGGCTGCGTTGACGATTTGCGGTGATGCCGACGAAACGCCTTTCCAGGCGGGAAGGGTTACGCTGCCGCCGGCCCCGTTGGGCAGGGTGATGTGGATCGAACCAGGTAGGGGGACGATGGACAAGATGTTGGTGCGTGGATGGACCGTGGCGAGAAAGCCGACGAGGCCAGGGTGAGTGGACGTGCCCTCGACCACCACCGTCACTTCAAGGGGAGTCACTGAGCTCACCGGAAGGGTGACTTGCCGTGTCGTGACATTCGCGTGAAAAAACAGCGAGCCTGCCAGCGACAGGGCTCCCGCGAGCAAAATCCATAGGAGCCAGACACCCGTGCGCTGGCTGATTCCTATCGGTTGGTGGTGGGCATGTGTTGAACTAATGCGATTTCCTCCCTCGTAAGCGACGATGATGGATGGCGCATGGGGCCTCGGGCTACCATCCCGCCATCCATCCATCCATCCATCCATCCATCCATCCATCCATCCATCCATCGACGCACCCTTTCCTCTACTTCTTTACGGTCATGCGCTCGCCGAAAGCAAGGTCTACAAAGGGGTCGCAATCGTCGACTAAATATCGGGACTAGGAGAGTGAAGGGCCTCGACTAAAGCATAAAGTCCATTCGCATCTCCCCGTGCCGCATGCAAACGACTCGATGGATCCAGGACTGGCTTGCCAACCGAGTTGATTGGGCGGGGCCGAAAAGACATGGCCAACCGCTAATGCCTTCAGGTTTGTGCTGCATTTCGCATCGCTTGCCAGCGTGGAATGGAGAAAGGCACCGAAAACTGTTTTTCGACAATCGGTGACCGTGGTTCCCAATAGCTAGACCATTTTACCATGATCCGGCCCCTGCGTGTCCGAGCGCAGCTGGTGTTCTTCCGCAATAGCCTCAAGTAGCCGGTCTACCGCCGGGGTTATCAAGTCGTAAACCTCTTCGAATCGATTGGTGCCGTATGGGTCAAAGACCTCATCGTTGGGCGCGCGTCCAGGGGTCCAGGCCAAGAGCAGCTGGGACTTGGAGCGGCAAGCTGGCGGCAGCGATCTTTGGTGCGAACGATCCATGACGACAATATAGTCGGCCTCGCTATCGCGGGTCGTAATCTGCCGTGCACGAAGTCCTTCGCCTGAGATGTCGTGCGTCGCCAGGACGGTCAAGGTCCCGGGGTCGGGCTCTTCCCCTTGGTGCCATCGACTGATTCCAGCGGAGTCCGCCACCACGTAGGGCGAAAGCCCTTTAGACGCAACGCGATGGCGAAGATAGGCCTCTGCCATGGGAGAACGGCAGATATTGCCGGTGCACACGAATAACACGCGGATGGGCGACTTGGCCATCTTATTTCACCTGGATAGTGATGTTCTTAATCGTGTACGGATGAAGCGGTTTGCTAACCTCGCCATTCATGAGCGGATTAGCGGTCACCTTGCCCGAAGCGATCTTGTCCACCACGGAAAGGCCGTGGGTAATGCGGCCTACCTCTGTGTAGGTGTTGTAGGGCCTTTGGTTCAGTCCCGCACACTCTTGGCCTGTGCATATGAAGAACTGGCTGCCGTTGGAATTGGGACTCTGGGCGTGGGCCATGGCCACAATGCCGGGAGCGTAGGGGTAAGTCGGGGGGAGCTCGGCATTCCAGGAGTACCCGGGACCGCCCGTGCCGCGATTTAGGGGATCGCCCGTCTGCACCATAAAATGTTTAATCACTCGGAAAAAGGTATCTCCGTTAAAGAAATGATGACGAGCCAAGAACACGAAATTGTTGGCGGCCACGGGGTCTTTTTTGGCGAAAAGGGTCATGGTAAAGTTGCCCGCCGTCGTGACAAAGTGGGCAAGATAGGTCTTGTTGACGTGAATGCTGAGCGGAGGTGCCTTTTTAAAGCGCAAATTCCGTCCGCTTACGATCGGGTGTTTGTGGGCGGAAGGGGATGCGCTGAGTCCGCAACCGCTAAACACGAAGCCTCCAAGGAGAATTCCAATTGACATCGTCCAACGTGATCGCACAGTGATGCCTCCACGACTCATTTAGGTCCCCAAAGGGGCACGGGGCTTATGATATTCCCGGCAGAAACGACGTTTAGGTCCCCCTTCATTTTACGGGAGTCGAGGGCAAATTCCAACGCCGCGCATAAAGGGTACACTGGAGGGGGAGGGAAATGAGATGAAAGCGGTGGTATTAAAGGGTTATGGGGGACCTGAGGTATTAGACTTCGACGAGGTTGACGATCCTACGATAGGTCCGGAAGAAATATTAATTAGCGTGCGGGCGGCAGGGATGAACCGCGCGGACTTGCTACAGCGAGAGGGCCTTTACCCGCCGCCGGATCCCAAGCCTCAACACGAGATCTTGGGCTTGGAATGCGCTGGCACGGTAGAGGCACTAGGCGAACGGGTGACTCTTTTTCGCAAGGGGCAGGCCGTAGCCGCCCTGGTTAGCGGAGGCGCCTATGCGGAGAAGGTTTCGGTGCACGAGCGCATGGCATTTGCCGTTCCGGAGAACCTCAGTTGGGCTGAGGCCGCCGCCATTCCCGAAGCCTTCCTGACGGCCTACGACGCCTTGCGAGACAAGGCGGCCGTGGGCGCCGGATCGCGGGTGCTGATTCACGCAGCTGCAGGCGGGGTCGGCTCAGTGGCCGTGCAACTGGCCCACTGGATGGGCGCCTTAGTCATTGCCACGGTGGGCACAGAGGAAAAGGCCAAATGGGTGCAGAGTCTCGGCGCAGATCAGAGTGTGGTCTATCGCAGCCAGCCATTTCTGGAGGCGGCCGAGGCGAAGGGCGGAGTCCATGCGGTGTTAGACTTTGTCGGCCAGGCCTATTGGGACGATAACATTAGCGCGCTGGTGCCTGGGGGTGTTCTCGTGATCATTGGTACCTTGTCGGGACCCATGGCCTCGGTCAACTTAGGCCGACTGTTGCAAAAGCGGTTGACGGTGCGCGGGACCGCGCTGCGAACGCGTCCCCTCGAGGCCCGGATGGCTTTGATGCAGGAGTTCTCTCAGCGCGTGTTGCCAGCCATTAGCCAAGGGGTATTACGACCTCTCTTGGATCAAACCTTGGCTTTCGATGAGGTTGCCGAGGCCCATCGCCATTTAGCCGCCGAACAGGCCCGCGGGAAAACCATTTTACTTTGGTGATTCAGATGCGCTGCAGATGATTGGTGATCCGTGCGAGTAGGGGGTCTATGCCGTCTTCCGACGACGAAATCTCTTGTGGCCGCCTTCCGCCCGCCGCTCGTCGGTGCCCTCCTCCCTTAAACAGCGCGGACATCAGTTCAGAGGCATCGATGCGATGATCGGTTCGTACGGAGAGCCGACCGTCAGGCCTTGCCGCCATCACCAGTGCGTATCCTTTTTCCAATAGGCGATGACTCATTTCGTTGACCGAGCCCTCTTCGTCCATGAAGAGTCCCGCCAAATCCAGCGAACCGGTCGAAACGTGATGAATGCGAGCCAAGTTCCTGCGTAAAAAATGCGCTTCTTGTTCGATGAGCAGGGCCAGCTGGTCCGCTTCCAGGGCTTGATAGGGCACCCAGCCGTGGGCGAATCTTTGGTGATACCAAGAAAATCCAAAATGGCGAAATAGGCGCTCTAAGTCTTGTCCGAATTCATGGCGAGGTTGCCAAAGGTCGTAGCGTTCCACCATGCCGACTAAGCGATCCCAAGCGGGTGACGGGGTTAGCCATCCCGACGCCACGGCATAATCATAGAAGAGATGGGATCCAGCTCGGCCAAGATCGACGGTGACGTTGTCTTGGCCGGCTAAGCTTAAGGCGGTGGCATGATGATCCAATATCGCAGAAATTCTCGCCTTCCAATCGGAAAACACCTCAGCTTCAAGCGACACGTCTGCGAGATAGATGGGCAGGGCGGGATCGCCAGCGGCGAGTGATGAAAGCGCCACGAGCGCACGATCAGGTTCCACAAAATGCGGTTGTAGGTCGCAGGCTAGACCGACTAGAGCCGCCGTAGCCCCGTCGAGACAATCTTGGTGGGTAATCAAATATCCTCGCATGGTCTCACCTCCACGGGTAATCCACCACGAGCCAGGCCAACGGTGGATTTGGGTATTAGGACCAATTTGCTATAATTGGTCAAAACGACGAGGTGGCGCCGCTGCTATGAAGCCCTCGGACAAGCTCTTGCCAACCATCCTGGACGCGATCGGTCATACGCCCATGGTCCGCCTTTCCCGTATTATACCGAAATCTGGCGCTTCCCTTGCACTCAAACTTGAATCGTTGAACCCGGGGGGGAGTTCCAAAGACCGCATCGCTGTGGCGCTGGTCGATGCGGCCGAGCGCGAAGGCCGGCTGAGGCCTGGCGGCACGATCGTCGAAGCGACGGCCGGGAATACGGGTATAGCCTTGGCCATGGTAGCAGCGGTGCGGGGATATCGGGCAATTTTTTTTGTTCCCGATAAAATGAGCAAGGATAAAGTGCGGCTATTGACCGCCTACGGCGCGGAGGTCCGGATCGTCCGGGATGTGCCTCGGGAGGATCCCGCCAATTATCAGAACCAGGCCCGTCGGACCGCCGAAGCCATGGATAATGCCGCCTACATGGGCCAGTTTGACCGAGAAGCCAACCCTCAAGCCCACTTTGACAGCACAGGGCCCGAGATTTGGCAGCAAACCGAGGGGAAGGTATCCGCCGTGGTGGCGGGCGCAGGAACTGGAGGCACCATTACGGGTATCGGCCGCTTCCTGAAAAGTCGCGACGCCACCATCACGGTGGTTGGGGCGGATCCCGCGGGATCGATCTTTACCGGTGCCTACCATCCCTTTGAGATCGAAGGAATGGGCGAAGACTACTACCCTGAAACCTTAGACGTCTCCGTGGTGGACCGCTGGATTGCCGTGAGGGATGCCGAAGCGTTCCAGATGGCTAGAAGACTGGCCAGAGAAGAAGGCATCTTAGCTGGGGGATCCACGGGAGCCATGCTCGTGGCCGCCTTACAAGTGGCGGAGGAATTTGCGCCGGGTCAGCTCGTTGTGTCCATGGCGCCGGACACGGGACGCAACTATCTCAGCGGGTTTTTTAGTCGTACGTAGGACGGATGTCTGGCCGATATCGAAGATTTCTCATTCGGTGATCCGCGTCTTCGGACCTTGAGCCCTTAAGTAACACCGCCAAAGATAAGTGGCTAAGTGTTCCACGCTGGCGTCGAGACCTTCATGGCGCGTGACGCCGCCCTGCATTTGCAGGTGACAGCCTGGATTGTTGACCAGAATCCGGTTAGGCTCTACCGCCTCCAGCTTGCCCATCTTGTCATCCAAAATGGCCTGCGCCCACTCACGATGATTGATGTTGTACAAGCCACCCGAACCACAGCACATTTCTTGATCCTTAAACGTTAGCACGAGGTCGCCTTCAACTTGAGCCAGCAACTGAAAGGGATGGGACGCGATGCGCTGTACGTTGGCTAAATGGCAGGAATTTTGCAGGGTCACCCGACTGTGATCGCCTTGGTAGCTTAAAGGAGTAGCGCGCTCATCCAATAGGAGCGTCGAAAAATCGCGCACGCGCTGCGAAAAGCGAAGGGCCCGATCGTGCCAAGAAGGCTCGCCAGCTAAGAGGTCGGGATACTCCTGCAACATGGCGCCACATCCCCCCGCCGTATTGACGATGTAGTCCCACTGGCCCCGTTCGAAGGCAAAAATGTTGTGACGGGCCATCTCCTGGGCCGAAGAGCGTTCTCCAGAGTGTAAATGAATGGCTCCGCAACAGGTCTCATCGGACACCGTCTCCACGGTGAATCCAGCGGCTTGAAGGAGGTTTTTCGTCGCGCGATTGGCCTCGCCAAAGACGGATTCCATTACGCAGCCGGCAAAAAAGGCCACACGGCCGGCGGACTGGGGGGGCTTTGGCCAGGCAGGGTTGCTCAGAGACTCTGGAGCGAGGCGACTGGGCAACATGGCCACAAGGTCTCGACCGACTCCGATATCAGGGACTATGTGTCG
>JAJZZI010000067.1 GCA_021797635.1 Bacillota bacterium
ATCCCACCCACCACCGTCGAACGACGGCAGGTCATTGACTTACCGAATCAACCGGTCATCGTCACCGAACATCAAGGGGAAGTAAAAGCCTGCCCCCACTGTGGCGCGCGGACGCGCGCCCAGTTCCGTGCGACCGGCAGGTCGCAGTGCTTGTTGGTGCAAGTCCAATCCCTGCTAATTTCTCGTTCATGTGGGGTAGCCGATAGTGGCAGGGTGTCTGGGGTAACCCAGAATCTGGTGGGCCTGAGGCGAATCTCGGGGCCGTAATCTCAGTGAACCGGTGGTGGCCCTCCCTGGGTGACGAGCCTTCGGAAGACGGGCGAAGTCTACGACTGCGGCGGTTGAATGGGGATGCGCTCCCTGAAGGCGCGAACGGAACGAGCAGCACCGCAGCAGACCCGGGAGGGTGGTTACGGATGGCACCGAGGGAAAGCACTGCGACTGACCCGGTGAGACCCTGTCTGGTCCGGTGGTCGAATGAAGTAGGGCAATGCGACGACCGCCAATCCCTCACCACTGGGTGGGACAGGGAGTCGGAGACGGGAATAGTAGCGAAGTACCGCACCGGACAACAGAACCGGGCGGGAAGGCGAAGGCCCGTCACTTCGATAGGTTCTAACACGAAGGTGGTCTCTGGCAAGGCGAGATTGGCCACAAGGCCTAGCGACAGCCACGGCCCGAACGGGCCGTCTGGAGCCACCCATGGAGGAAACGAGGATGGTAAAGAAATGGTATAGCTTGGCCGACAAGGTCTGGCACCCGAGCAATCTGGCGAAGGCGGCGGCAGCCGTCCTCGCGAATCACGGCGCGGCAGGACTGGACCATCAAAGTTGCGTGCAGTTCGGCGAGCATCTTGCGGACGAACTGGCCGCCTTGGGCCTCGCCCTGCGCGAACACCGGTACCGGCCGCAACCGGTCCGACGGGTCTATATTCCCAAACCGGGCAAGCCCGACCAGCGGAGGCCATTAGGCATTCCGGCGGTACGGGACCGGGTGGTTCAGCAGGCCGTGCGCCAGGTTCTCGAACCCATCTGGGAACCGACGTTTAGTGACACGAGCTATGGCTTTCGCCCAGGACGCAGTGCCCATGACGCCGTAAACCGGCTGTATGACGCTCTGACCCGCGGTTATCACTGGGTGGTTGATGCGGACATCCAAGATTATTTTGGGTCTATCGACCACACCCTGCTAATCGACCAAATCGCCGAACGGGTGTCAGATGGCACGGTGCTCCGATGGCTACGGGATATGCTGCGTGCGGGGGTTCTCGAAGAGGGACAGATACGCCCGACACTAAGGGGTACACCTCAAGGTGGCGTGGCGAGTCCACTCTTTGGGAATATTTACCTCGACGCGCTGGACCGTGCCATGGAGGTCTTGCCCGAGGTCATCTACCTGAGGTACGCCGATGATTGGTGCGCGCTTGCGCGCACCCAAGAGGCGGCGGAACAGGCGCTGCAGGTGGCACGCGGCGTGGTCCACGACCGCCTCCATCTGACGCTGCACCCAGAGAAAACCCGCATCCTGGACGCCCGCGTGACCCCCTTCGATTTTCTCGGGTTTACGTTCTTCTGGACCAACCCGGGGGACACGGGGCGACCCTTGTTCGGACCGAAAAGTGCGGCGACCGAGCGTCTCAAGGACCGCGTGCGTGTCCTGACCAGACGTAAGCGCCCGGCGAGCCTGAACATGGTGATTCAGGACCTTGCTCCCGTCATTCGGGGCTGGGGCCAGTATTTTACCATCAGCCAGCATGGGGAGTATTACCGCCTCGATGCCTGGATTCGGGAACGGTGTCGGGCCTTCGTCGCCAAACGATGGAATCGGAGTCGAGCGCTCGACCGTGTCTGGACCAATCAGCGTCTAGCCGACTTGGGCCTACCATCTCTCGCCGCCATGCGACGTAAAGTCCTGGCGCAACCTCCTCGCCCCTGACGGGGCAACTATCGTCGGAGAGCCGGATGTGGGAAAACCACAAGTCCGGTTCGATGAGGGGACGGGGTTCGTAAGAACCCCTCCTACTCTACCACAGGCCGTTTTCACTGGACGGCCCCTCGTATTCCCCGATCCATCCAACCCCCTTTTTGGTTGGCCGGGGGCACCGCCTTTGCGGTCTGGTCGGTCACGGCCTTCTTCATGTCCCTCGCGCCAAGCTACGTTATGACGCTACTCCATGTGAACAACCTCGCTGTCGCGGGCGGGGTGGTCTTTTTGATGCTCGCCTGCGCGTCGGTAACCCAATTGGTGACGCGCGGGATCTCACCTCGTTGGGCTATGCCCATCGGACTCGCGCTGATCGTATTGGCCGTCTTCGGTCTACTCTGGGCGGTGCCTGCCCACGCCCTCTGGATGGTGGTGGTGAGCACCGTTTTGTCGGGGATCGGGCAAGGAACCGCGTTTTTAGGGAGTATGACCACGGTGACTCGGGTGGCGCCCCCGAGGGATACAGCCAGGGTGGTTTCAAGCTTCTATGTGGTGGTCTACTGCGGCGTCGGAGCACCCGTACTGGGCCTGGGTCTCGTCGCCCAACGGATCGGCCTCTATGGAGCCATGTTGTATTATGCCGCCTTTATCGCTATCGTGGCCTCAGGTGTCTTGATCGGGTTATGGGTGTGGCGCAAAGGGGTGCGCGCCGCCCTAGAAAGCCTCTCTGCGTAGTGCCAAATCCAGGAAGGTAGGGATGTTTCCATGAGCGATCCGGAATTGCACACGGTCGCGGCTCTGATGGGTGACCCTTCCCGGGCCACGATGCTGATCCACCTGATGGGCGGTCGCCGGGTCCCTGCGTCTGATCTGGCCCGGGCGGCCCAGATTTCCCCGGCCACGGCAAGCGAACATTTGGCGAAGCTCGTGGCTGGGGGATTGATTCAGGGGCGGCGCCACGGTCGCCACCGCTATTATGCGTTGGCCAGTCCCGAGGTGGCCCGGGTCGTGGAGGGACTGTTAAGCTTGGCCCCGGCGGAGCCCGTGCGGTCGCTCCGGAGCTCGGTGCGCCAGGCGCAACTTCGTGCAGCCCGAACGTGTTATGATCATTTGGCGGGAGTTCTGAGCATGCAAATCACGGAATCGTTGATCGCGCACGGGTGGCTGACCTTCGACTGCATCCAGGAGGCGATGACCCTCACTGGTGGAGGACGGGACCAGGCCGCACGCTGGGGCTGGGACCTCGACCCGCGCCGACGGATGCCTTTGGTGCGCCCCTGCCTTGACTGGAGTGAACGCCGGTATCATGTAGCCGGTCAAGTGGGTCGATCCGTGGCCACGTGGCTGTTCGACCAAGGATGGGTTGTCCGGGGATCGGCTGATCGGGTGGTGTTAGTAACCGAGACGGGACAGCATGCTTTGGCCGAGTACTTCGGGTTCGGGTGGACGCCCTAATCCCATCACCTCGGGAGCGGCCAGTTGGGTGAAGGAGAACGCGGTGCCAAACGGCCATTTGTGACCTCACGCGGTTTTTCTAACCGGGTTATGACAAGAAAATGATTTGAAAACGTGAGGGTGCGTTGAGTCCAGCCGCGAGTGGAAGACTAGAATCCGCCCCATGGCATTTACCCCGACCGAGTCGCGTTCGTCACAAAAGTCCCTGCATGTGGCATCGGAGAGCCGCTATTACAAGCGGAGGAAGTTCCAGTTGACGCCGATGGAAGACGGTGATGTCCATCAAATGCGACAACCGCGCCCAATCGCCCCGACATTCACGTTCATGTGTTTGTCGGGGCTTAAACACACAGCAAGTGCCAAAGTCGCCGAGTTGGCCCCCACGTGATGTGGTGTGGTCGCCATGAATCAATCCTCGTTCCTCGAAGCGGGATTGATTCATGGCGAGAGAATGGTACGCGTTGATCCCTGAGCGCTCTATCTGAGGATTTGGCTTATTCGATGATATTCCGACTGATGGAGAGGGGCTTCTCTATCAGCTGATGGTGTCAAGCGGCTCGTCGTTCAGAATCGACCGCCCCATGGCACCCAGGTGATCGTTGACGAGTTTCGCGCGAGGATCCCCATTTCAGCGAGCGCATTGACGAATGGCGTCACCGCTATCGTTGGAGGGATGCTATTAATCTCTATCGACGTTCTGGAAGTCGCAAGCCCTAGGGCAGCTCGGTGATTTTTTCCGCGACCGGCTTTCGCGGTCTGGCCAGGGGCACCTCTTCGGGATATCCAAGGGCGATGACGGCAATTACCGCTCGGTCCTCGGGGATCCCCAGAACTTCACGTCCATGTGCGGAATACCCGATGGATGCCCAGCGCGCGCCAGCACCGGCGGAAAATGCAGCCAAGGCCAGGTTTTGAGCGAAACACGCCACCGAGACGATGTTTTCGTCGGTTTCCTCCTGGCTTCTCCCCGGGGCGGCCAACAACGCTAGGACCACGGGAGCCCCGCCGAAGTCGGCAGCATGGTGCAGTTGCTTTCGGGTCTCAGGACCAATCCTTAGAATTTCCCAGGGCTCGGTCAATCGATGGTTGGGAGCAAAGGTGGCCGCCTCAAGCCATTCTTCTAGTTCGCTCTGGGGAATCGGATCGGGTTTAAAGCGCTTGATATTTCTTCTGCCAGCAATGGCTTCGAGCACAGTCATCAGTAACCACTCCTTCAACATGATGCTTTAACTATACACGGTCGGCGACCGGGAACACGGGGGGAGCCCTAAATTCCGCGACCTGCTAAGGAACCCCTGGGCCATCGTTTCCCGAAGCGTCACACCCGTTGGGCTGGCATTCGCGCTGAGGGATACGACCGATGGAGGTCGGCACCTCAACGCGACTCAAGGAGAAATTCGCATTCACGACGACGTCTTTCGTCTAGAGAGACGGGCTCAAAAATCTTTTTTGATAATGGGGTCCCCTTACTAGCCACCGATGGGATCGTGTCGTAAGTCGCCAAGCTCACATCACATCTTACCCCGCTAACCGCTCTTCGGTGTCGGATCCTAACCAAAGACACAGCATGTTGCACGTGCCTTCGCCTTTAATCTGACGACTCGAAAGCGGCAGTGGGTAACGATCATTAACGGTGCGACGCGGTGATGATGAGCGCCATGATGATGTAGCCTATCCCGACACTTAGAGTTAGATAGACGAAACGCGTCCCCACCTGCGTCATGAGGTAGCCCGCTAACAGCAAACTAATCCGGTCCCCCCGGTGACTGTCAGCCGGACCGCGGCACTGGCACGGCCTCGAATCGTGTGCGGCACCACCCGTTGAAACATGGCACCAAACGCTACGTTCTGCAGCGCAAGAGCAAAGGATGCGGTGCCCATGGCGACGAACATTATGATCAACGTGGAGCTTTCCGCGACGAATCCTATGGCTATTCCAAAGACGTCCAAGGAGAATACCCAGATGCGCCATAGGGCAACGCGTTGACTGACCTTGGCAGCAATCCGTGCCGCGATAATTCCTCCAGTTCCCATGGACGCTTCCAATATTCCAAAGTCTCGAGCCCCCCCGTGCAAGACGAGTTTGCTAAAGGTGACGCTGAATATCGCGAGCGGAGCCCCGACAAAATCCATCAGAGCGCTAATGGAGAGATAAGCGCGTAAGGCTTTTCGTTCCCACAAAAATCGTACTCCGCTGGTCATGTCGGTCCAAAACGCTCGCCAGCCCTGGCCGGAAGAGGCCTGAAGATCTGGTATGGGTATCATGCTGAGCGCACACGCCGAGAGGAAAAATAAAATTCCATCCAGCAACACGGCATGGTCAGGATGAATGATACTGACTACCAAACCGCCCAAGCCATATCCTACCCACTGCAGCAGTTCGCCACCGGCACCAAACCATCCGTTGGCAGGCACGAGGTCTTGCTCCGGGTTGGCCACCATGTGCGAAAAGATGGCTTCACTGGCCGGGCCGAATATCTGCCCACAGAGACTTAACAGGAGGTTGGCCCCGATCAACAAGAACGGACTCGCGTGGCCTGCGATCATCCGCAACGCCACGGAAATCGTGATTCCCCCTCGAAAGAGATCTAAGGTGATCAAAATGCGCTTTTTAGGCAATCGATCAGCGAGCGTTGCGAGGGGCTGAGAGGTAATTAACGGAGCGAAACGGGTTAACGCAGGAAGAATGGCCAGGTCGAGCGGAGAGCCTGTTTTGACCAGATACCACATCGCGGCCATCATGAAGAGAACATCGCCCAAGCCGGAAACGATTCGACCGGACCAGAACACCATAAACGTCATCTGGCGCAATAGGTTCCCGTACGTGGACGTGAGTGCGATGGGTTCGCGTGGTTGGGCCATCTCTCATGCCTCTATCCGATGAAATGTTGGTGGTAAGCAGCAAAGCAATGAACCCATTATGCAACTATCGACGTAGAGCCCACCTCATCCCGATGGGTCCCGTGGCAAGAGGTCAGCCGGGCCTGAGGGCCTACGGCTTGGCTGGAGCGATAAGGGTCGAAATAGGCCGGGCAAACATCATTCCTCCGCGGGTGCTAAGGAAAATGGTGTTGCCCACGACAAACGGCACACCGGGCATAAAGCCTCCCCCAGGAAATTGGATCGTCTTGAGTAGTTTCCCGTTGGTCGCATTCAGCACGAACAGTTTCCCAGAGTTATCACCGACCAACAGGCGTTGGCCGATAATCACGGGAGCTTGCGCAATTTGCTGGCCCGCGAGCGGATTAGACCAAAGCACGTTGCCCGTCTTGGGGTTTATGGCGTAGACGGCGTTAGAAATCGAACTTCCGGCATAAAGCGCGCTTGGGGTGAGAAGGGGCACACCGGATTCGAACAGCGGGCCACTCGTTGGCCGAACCCCAAACCCGATGCGGCTGGACCAGGTAAGCTTGCCCGTCGATTGGTTAAAGGCCAGCAACATCGCCGCGGACTGTCCCTGGTCGTCGTAGACGGCGCCGATGTATACCTGTCCGTTGCCGACGACGGGGGGATCGTCGTCGAGCCCCGCCACGGCCCGGGTGTGCGTCGCCCAACTGACGGTCATGGTGTTTAGATTGATGGCATACATGGTGTAGGGAAAGGCGCCTCCAAAATATGCCGTGTGCCCCACCACCGTCGGTGACGACATACTGACATAACTTGGAATGGCCAGCGATCGCATCACGTGGCCGCTTTCGGGCGACAGCTCCAGGACCTGGTCCGCGCCATTGGCCACAAAAAGGCCCTGCTGGTGAAGCACGAAGGTGGGCATATCTTCACCTGCCGTGTTGTAGACCCACTGGGTGACGCCAGTTCTTGCATTGACTGCCACAACCTGGTTCAAACCGGTTCCGCGCAGATCAGGATGGGACACCACCGGAACGGCCGGGAACTTATTATTGCCGAGACCGAAAAAAAGCGTGCCGTGATCATAGATAGGGCTGTTCATCATCTGGTTGGCAAAGGGATGAAACCACAAGACATGGCCATTGACCGGGTTGATGGCGGCGGCACCATAGGGAGGCTTGGAGGTGTCGCCGTAGAGGACACCGTCAATGACTGCGGGATCCATGATCGCGGGGCCTTTTAATGTCCAGTCAGCCGTGAAGCCCCGGTTAGATCCCGTTTCGATCACTTGGTTATGATCGCCATTCAAGCCAAACTCATTCAAATACGTCGTGCCGGTGGGTGCATTATCAGCTAGGGCTAAGGGCAGGGGCCCGGCAGCAAAGACGAGTAGGGTGACCGCTACGAACAGTGAAGCCATCGGAAATAACTTTTGGCGTATGCAAAACATGACCAGCGCTCCCCTGAGGGACTATTTGACAGAGTGCTTACACAAACCCAACCCGATTTCCTGCTAAATTTCTCCTGGCTTAGAAAATTCAGCTTGTCAGGCCAGTTCTCATCCATCACACTGAACCACATGGAGGCAGTATGTCGAAGGTGCGTTAGCACCATCCTTGCCCTAAAGAACGGGAAAACGTATAGAGATTCTGTGAAAATGAGGAGTGGTCTAGTTGCGAACGACGCATTTGGTGGTTGGAGCCTCGGGTCAGGTGGGCAGCCATCTGTTAAGTGAGCTGCAAAATTTGGGTGACCGGTGTTTAGGAACCTACCATCGCCGCAGTCGACCAGGGCTTATTCCTTTGGACTTGGAACATTCCGATGGCATTCACGCGCTGCTTGCGGCCGAGATGCCGTCGGTGGTGTGGATGCCAGCGGCTCTGCCTGACGTGGATCTCTGCGAGCGCGAGCCTGAACTTAGCCACCGCATCAACGTGGGAGCCGTTTCGACCTTGGCCGAAGCGTCCCGTCGAATCGGGGCCCGGTTCGTCTTTTATTCGACGGACTATGTCTTCGATGGGACGCACGGTCCCTACTTTGAGGAGGATGCGGCCCACCCCCTACAAGTATATGGTCGGCACAAACTCGAGGCGGAAACCTGGCTGCTCGAGCATCTGAAGGAAGTCCTCATTATTCGCACCGCCTGGGTCTACAGCCAGGAGGCTAACCCCCGAAACTTCATCTACCGCATTGAACAGCAATTGCAGTCGGGCAACATGCTCAAGGCTGCCACCGATCAGGTGTCCACACCCACCGAAGCTCAAGACCTAGCAAAACGGTCCATTCAAGCGGTCCGTGAGGGGATGACGCAAATTTTGCATGTCGTCGGGCCAAATCGCCTGAGTCGCTATGACTGGACGGTCGCCCTGGCCCAACAATTTGGCTATAGTTCGGAAGTGGTTCAACCGGTTTTAACAGAGAGCATTGGGCTTTTGGCGGCCCGCCCCTTAAATGGAGGGCTGGCGACGCGCTACTCCAGATGATCGACCTAAAATTACACCGACTTCACGGGGTTACCGAGAAGACCATGTGCCCAAAAGCTCCTTAATTATTGGATGAGGGGAACTCCCTTGGCTATAGTGAACACAAGAGGAAGCTTCACCAGTCCCTTGGTCCCAAGAAGGAGCATCGCTTGGAAAAACTGCTATCATTGGCCATGATTGTCAAAAATGAAGAGGCGTTTTTGGCCGATTGCCTACGCTCGGTGCAAGGGGTCGTCGACGAGATGGTGATTGTCGACACCGGCTCGACGGACCGCACGATCGACATTGCCCGCGACTTTGGGGCCCGGCTCATTGAGATCGAGTGGCCCAATGATTTCTCTAAGGCGCGAAATGTCGGGCTAGATGCCGTGACTACGCCCTGGGTGCTGGTTATGGATGCCGACGAGGAGCTGGTAGCGGACGACCGTGACACGCTTCGGCGAGCCCTCACCAACCCGACGGCGGATGCCTACAATATTCGCATCATTTCACTGACGGAACGGGCCGAAGACATCACCGAGAGCTACGTCACGCGGGTGTTGCGTTCCCATCCGGCTTTGCGCTTTAGCGGATCGATTCATGAGCAATTGTTCCATGCCATCGTCGAAGCCAAGATGAACCTTGCGCAACTAGACGTGCGGCTGACCCACAAAGGCTACTTGCCATCGGTCATGGAAATGCGCAATAAGCAAGTGCGCAACCGGCTTCTCCTGGAACAAGAAGTGGCGCGCCAGCCCAACGATGTCTATACGCTTTGGCAGTTGAGCCAAACCTACTTTGGGTCGAATCGGCCCGACGACGCCATCAAGATGGTCCGCAGGGCCCTCAAAGGGGCTACCTTAGATAATCCGCTATGGGTACTATGCATGATGACCTATGCCCGGGCCCTAGTTCAAGCTGAACAACCGCGCAAGGCCTTGCGGGTAGTGCGCCAAGGCCAGTTGGCCCGCCCCAATTACACCGACTTTTGGTATTTTGAGGGCGGGGTGTTATTTCATCTCGGGGATTGGGAACGGGCGGAAGCCTCTTTCCAAAAGTGTCTCGCACTGGGCGAAGCCCAGGGATTTTTGTCCACGGACACCGGCATTGGTGGATTTAAGTCGTTATATCGCATCGCTCAGTGCCGTCTTCGCCAAGACGATCCCAAGACCGCGCTCGCCTACCTATTGCTGGCGATTAAGCAACAACCGCAATATCGCTCGGCTTGGCGGGCCATCATGGAGATGCATGCGGGAAACCCTTTAAGCAAAGTGCTAGAAACCATTGAATTGAGTCTCAGCCTTGACGATATCATGCGGGCGGTGTCGGCATGGCCGCAACGGGACCCAAACGAAGAAGGGCTTTTGGCGCTGGCTAGAGATAAAAAAGCGGCATCCATCTCGCCGGATTAGCCGACGAGATGGATGGACGTGGCCCCGGGGGACTCCACACTCGGTAAGGCGGCAGGGGTGCCGAAAGTCGTCTGCTGTTTCAAGAAGCTCCGTAGGCCGTCCATTAAATTTTGTAAAACCGGCTCGATTTCGTTGAGGGGGGTAGGGGCGTGCTGGGTTTGAGCTGATACGGCCTGCTTCCAGCAGAAGAGATACAGGTCGCGCAGCGTGCGCGCCTCAGCAAGCTCGAGATTCAGCATATCGGTCAACCCGATCATGATGTCTTGAAGCTGACGGCCATACGTTCCCATATCCTCGAGGTTGTTCTCTGTGATTGCCTTGCGGCAATCTTGACTAGCTTTTAAAGCCCCCTCATAGAGCAGCAATACTAACCGATCGACGGACGCCGTTTGAATTTGACTGGTGCGGTATTGCGTTAAGGCGGATGCGTTTTCATGAGCCATGACTATCCTCCACTGCTACTGCCGCCGCTTTGTTGTCCAAAAAGCGCGGTCAGCATGGTGTTTTCTTGGGCATATTTGGCGACTTGATTCACCCATTGGCCATATTGCTTGATGGCCTGTTGCTCTTGGGTTTGCACTTCACTTTTGAGCGAAGCAACCTGGGTCTTCAACTGGCCCGAGGCACTGGTTAGATAGCTGATGGCTTCTCCCGTGACACTGGTTGGCCCTTGGTAGAAGGCCGGCAGCAAATCCGAGCTGGAACTGCCGCTAAGGCTTTGATACAAGTGTTGAAAGATGGCAGCCACCTGGTTGGGATGACTCGACAAGGCGTTGGCTAACGTGCTTTGATTCAGGGCTAATGACCCATCGCTCTTGAAGGTAATCCCGATGGAACTTAAGTTTTGATAGTTGGCGTTGCTGGTGTCTTGGAACTGTGCCAGGGCCGAGGACACCTGGTTTAACATACTTTGAGGCTGCCCAGAGGTTAAAACTTGATGAGAGTTGCTTTGGTATGCGTACGAATTGCCCGAGGCCGAGGCCGTGACCGAGCCGGAGTCGGCGAGTTTGGCCGTATCGCTCACCCACTGGTTCCAATCGCTAATAAACTGCTGAACCGAAGACGTCATGCCTTTGATATTCGGGGCGACGGTTACCGTCGTCGTCCCCTTCGAAGCGACGTTCAAGGTCAGACCGGGAATGACATTGTTAAAGGTGTCGGTCGAGGACGTAATCGCTTGGGATGAATTAAAGGTAGAGCCAAAACTGATTTCTGCAGAAGATGGTGCCTGGACGACATTGCTAGCTGCGCCGCCCGAGGTGCCGGTGACGCCAAGGTAGTAGAGGGGACCGTAGGTTTGCGTGCTGGAACCCGAAGGCGCGGTGTCACCGTAGGTGATGCTTTGACCGGTGGTGTTGGCGCTGATCGAAAGCACCCAATTTCCGCTGGCCAACTGTTCGACGGAGGCCGTAGCCCCCATCCCCGGAGTCTGATTGATGAGTTGGGCCAGGCCATTGAGACTAATGCCTGACGAAGGGATGTTGACGGACACCGGGGTGCCCTTGCTACCTACTTGAATGCTGAACGAGCCGGCCAGGTTAGCTCCATTGAGCGTCAGGGTCTGACTCGGGCTGGTCACCGCCAAGTTGGCAGAGCTTCCCTGGTCGACTTCACCCTGAGCGACGCTGCCCACACTAATTTGATAGGAGCCCGCGCTGGCACTGTTGTCTACGGCGCTGGCCACATTGGCGTTGCTAGAGGTTGCCGCAAGTTGCTGAAAGGTGCTGGCTTGATTCAGGGTGCTCAGATCGCCAGCGAATGTCTGGGCATCAGACTGCAAGGTGGTCCAGGCGCTGATCTGACTCTTATCGGTGCTTTGCTGCTTCTCGAGATGACTAAGCTGCATTTGACTGGCCTGGGTGATGACGTTGACAAACGAAGAGGGGGTAAAGTCCGCCAAAATTTGGCCGACCGGACCGTTATAGATGGATGACCAGTTAATCGACAAACCGTTCACCTCCCATCATGCCTTGGACACCGAGCCCCAAAGGTGCCCGATGCCCAAGGCGTTCGCGGTTTACGAGAGCAGCTTCAAGACCATCGACGGCAGCTGCTGAGCCGTGGTCAAGGCTTGAATGCCCGTCTGCTCGAGAATCTGGGTTTGAGCAAACTGGCTAGTCACCTGAGCCATGTTCGCATCCATGATGCTGGCTTGCGAGGACTGCAAGTTGGTGCCCTCGGTCTGCAGGTTGGTGATGGTGTAGTTAATTTGGTCAATTTGCGAGCCCACGGCGCTTTGGGCGTTGGTCAGCAGCGAAAGCGCCGACTGGGCCTGGGAGATGGCGTACTGGGCGCCTTGGCCGCTGGTCACATTAAGGTTGCTGAGACCCAAAGTGGCGCTGGAAAAGGTGCCAAAGCTGGTTTGCAGCACGTCGCCGGCCCCTTGATTGGGGCCCGTCTGAAATTGATACTGCGTTCCTGCCGCTACGCTGAACGAGGAAGAAACCGTCGCGGCGACAGAAACAAGATTGGCCTGGTTGACGTTGACAATGAAGCTATCTGGCCCGGTGGAGTTGGCGCCTGAGACTAACTGCAAGGCGATGGTGCCTGCGGTCGAGCCCACGTTGGCAACCGTACCCATAGCCAAGGTGGTGTTGTTTCCTCCCGCCGTTGAGGTCAACACGGTCACGACGTCGGAGCCACCGTTTACCGACGAATAAGAGACTTGGACCGCATACGAGGCGCCACTGGCCAATCCGCCTGTGTCGGCTCCGATGTTGATCGAGCCAACTACGGACGTTCCCGTAAGGCTTGCCTTTGGGCCTTGATTTAGGACTTGTTGGTTGTTGTAATTCAAGGTGGTGCCGACGTTGTCGAGCGAGACCAGCAGTTGCTGGATTTGACCTTGAATATCCGCCGTGTCTTGGGAGTTGTTGGTGCTGTTGGAAGCCTGCACCGCCAGTTGCTGGATCTGCTGGACGATTTGGACATCCGTTTGCATCCCGCCGTTGGCCGTGTTTAAGAGATTTGAGGCCTCCGTGGCGTTGTTGGTGGCCGAGTTGATGGCGCCGAGCTCGCCGGACATCAAATTGGAGATGGCCAAGCCGGAGGGGTTGTTCGACGGCGAGTTGATCTGATAACCCGTCGACATTTCCTGCTGCAAGGTGTTGAGGGTGTTCTGCGTGTTGGAGAGGGAATTTTCCGCAAACAATGCCGAAACGTTGGTGTTGATATACATCGCTATATCCTCCTTGATTTTGCAAACCCAACATCCTGTCGGGCGGTTGACGGTACATGTGTATTGTAAGAGCTGGGTGCCACGGTTATCAAAAATTAGGACGGTAATTCTGCAAGAAAATTTTGCTGAGTCCCATCAAGGCATACCGGTCCGTAAGCAATCGCACTTACTGGCAGCGGACGGGGCGAGAAGCCTACCCCACAGATCGATATCGAAATCGATAGTTTAAGTTTTTGGCCCTCAGTTTGACCAACGCCGTCAAAATTCAACCAAGGAGCATCGTGGCTGGGGTTAAAACCGGGTGGGAGAAAGAGGACTTCACGGGATCGGTACGAAGAATCTTACTATAATGATTGATCGATGATTGGACGAGGAGAGGATCAGATTCGGTGCGTATTTTATGGGAGGGGCCCTTTTTTCGTCCCCTGAGTTTGGATAAGGTGAACCGTGAACTGGTTTTGGAAGGACTGCTTGCCGGCCAGGAAATGCTGGTTCAGGCTCTCGATTCCCTTCCCGAAAATGCCAGCCAAGTCTATCAAACCCTGGTGCCGCTGCTGACCGGACCCCAGCCCGTGGACTGGCATGTGCGCCACATGTGGCCGCCTTATTGGAGCAACCGTGCGGGCCCCCTGGTAGTCAGCCAGCATTGGGAATTTGGAGCGGTCCCGAAAGATTGGATCGAACCCATCGCGTCACAGGTGGCCAAACTGGTCGTCAGTTCGGAAGCGGAACGGGAGATGTTCACCTATAGTGGTGTGCGAGCGGAGAAGATCGGGGTAATCCCGCTTGGCGTCAACCCCGCGATCTATCATCCCTATGGCCCCATCCAGTCGCTGGTGAAACAGAGTCGAGTTATCTTATGGGTAGGAGGGATGGTCCATCGAAAGGGGTTGGACCTTCTTATCCAAGCCTATCAACGCGCATTTCACCCCCACGACGATATTGCCTTGGTGATCAAGACGGTGGGGCAAGGCTCGGTGTATCAAGAGCAAGAGATACCACGATTGTTGCAGGCAGCACTAAAAAGCCCAAAGTCACCGCCGATCGTGGTCATCGACCGGGAACTGACCGAATCTGACATGGCCGTCTTATACCGCAGTGCGGACGTGCTCGTCTCTGCATACCGCGGAGAAGGCTTTAACTTGCCCGTCTTAGAGGCCATGGCCTGCGGTACCTTGGTGATGGCTAGTGACAGCAATCCGACCAACGAATTTGTTCCGCCCGACATCGGTTGGCGCATCCCCGGCGAGCGTCGATTCATGACGGTGCCTTACTCCACCCAAGAGGGATGGCTGTTTGAATGCGATCTTGGGGCGTTGACCGAGTTGCTGAGAAACGTGGTGGATGTGCCTGAGTCCGAACAAATCAATCGACGATTAAACGGGCTTGAGCACGTTAAACAGAGTTACACGTGGCGCGGAATCTGGCGACAATGGGAAGGGATGCTGCAAGGGCCTTCGACCAGTTCGCTGATCCCTAGGTTAAGAGTCAGCGCTCGAAAGGGCAAGGTCATTTGGCGGGGACCCATCAGAAATGCTTCTGGCTACGCTTCCGAAGCCCGGGAGTTTCTGAAATGTCTGCCCGCGATGGGGATGTTGCCGCGCATCATTGATGAGAGCAGCGTAAGCCCGTCCATCTGTACGCCTGAGGAGGAGGCATACTTTAGCGCCTTAGAACAAATTTCCGTTTCCGTTGACGACCTCATGATCCACAGTCTTCCGGGCCACGGGTTCTATCGGAGGAACCACGGGCTGGATCTGGCTCGGTCCATGTTTGAGACCAACCGGGTACCTGACGAATGGAGCTCTCGCTTGGCGCGAGCTCAAGGCGTCCTGGTTGCCTCGCCTTTTAACGTCGAGACCTTTACCGAAAGCGGCATCGATCCGGCCCGCATCCATGTGGTGCCCAGTCCCATCGATACCGAACAATTTGTCCCTCCTCAGGGCCCGATGGCAGGCGACCTCTTTCGCTTTGTCTCGGTCTTTGACTGGTCGCAGCGAAAGGGTTGGGACGTACTTATCGACGCTTGGATGAAGGCCTTCCGTAAGACCGACCCCGTGATCTTGATTCTTAAGGTCACCAGCATTATCCGCGATGACCCGCAGCAAGAGCTATCCCGCTACATGACATCTAAGGGATACTCGCCGTCGAATGCACCTCGCATTAAGCTCATCGTGGAAAACTGGCCCGCAAAGCTCTTGGTTTCCTTTTATCAAATGGCCGATGCGTTTGTTCTGCCGACGAGGGGCGAGGGATGGGGACGACCAATTCTAGAGGCGATGGCGTGCGACGTGCCCGTGATCGTGACCGACTGGAGCGCTCCCCATTACTATCTCACCCCTAAAAATTCATACCCGATTGCCTATCGGCTCATCCCCATTCCCTCCTCCTATCCCATCGTCCACTATCGTGGCCATCAGTGGGCGGAACCCGACGTCGATCATCTTGTTCATCAGCTGCAGGCTTGCTTTGAGCATCGCCGAGAAGGCCTGAACGACATCCGTCAGACGGCGCTCAACTTTTCCACGAAAGCGACCGTTGGCGCCCTGCTTTCCGTCCTACGGCAATTCGGGGTCGAGCCCGTGCTGGCTGGCGTGTAAAAGGGACGTCGGCGAATGCCTGAAGGGGTGCTTATGGTCTAGCCCAGACGGCGTAATCCTGAGGACCATAGAGCCACTGAGAGACATGTTCCCAACCACCGCTTTGCACGGGCAGTTGAAATTGCAAAGGAATAGGCGAATAGTATTGGACCCCCACCCTGGAAAACCCCGCCTTTTCTGCCATGAACTGCAACAGCTCTGGAGGCCATGGGGTCAGGTGCGTCGGATCATAGGCGAAGTGATTCCAGGCCCATAGGGATGCCACATTGACCGTCTCTAAAATTAACAGGCCTTGGTGATCGAGGAGTCGGTGCATGAGCTTTAAGGCGTCGAAGACCATTTCAGGCGGCCAGTGTTCGACCACTTGGATGGCCGAGATAACGGAATAGGTATGCTCCGCCGTTGACTCCATGACTCGTAGGGCATCGCCATGGATCACGTCCAAGCCCTGTTCCACACAGCGCTCTACTTGGCGTTCGTTCAGTTCAATGCCTTGGGCGGGAATCTGGGTTTGCTTTAGAACCTTAAGCCACTCACCTCGGCCTGAGCCAATGTCGAGCACGGGTTTACCCAGGTGGAGGGCCAGATCGTGGGTAGAGCCCAGGTACCGCTCAGCATGTAGGGCGGCGATGGTGGCGACTGGGCCTCGGAACTTGTCGGCAAACGCATCCATAAATTCATCCCAAGAGAGGGCCTTCGTCATGCCTTGTAACCTCCGTGGTTGGCCTCAAGGACAGCCGCCGTATGACATTTCATTTTCCGCGGCGAGGCGACACGCAACGTACGAAGCGACAAGAGCCTCGCCGTTATCGAGGGCAGCGCCACAGGATAAACCATCAAATGAACCGAACCAAGGGCTGAGCCTACTTTCGTCCGATGATGTCATTATTGTACGTCCGCAGAGTGAAATCTCTAAGCAATAAGCGAGAAATGCGGATATCCCAAACGGACGAAAAATCCTTAAATGCTCGATGTCGTTATCCATCCTTCGTTGTCCGCCAGAGCGATAGCTTTCGCAATGTGACGATGGCTTCCGCGGGGACGCGCTAAAAATCCGGTCGGACCCTTTGCCAGAGGAGCGGCCATTCGATTAAACGACGGCTTATCGAACCACTCTCGACGAAGAACGGAAGAACTTCTTCGCGGGCATGTTGAAAGATCGGGAAGAGGACGAGCAGCGTAACCCCAGTCGTAACGGAAGCACGCCTCACTAGTTTTTCAGGTGGCTAGAGCGTGAATATTGAGGTTTGAGGGTTCACACCTGGCAAAGCGCGTTGAAATACTGGATGTAGTGGGAGTATTGCGCCTATGTCGATCGAGAGGCTCTGAAGTTCAAGTCTTATGGGCGGTTGGGGTATGCTGTACAGTAGCCAGGTCGGTTGTCGGTCGACGGGCGCGCAGGGCGTGCGCTCGCTGGTAAAGATAGGACTGACTACACGGTACTAACCGGGATTTAGGGGGCGCTTCGTGCGAAGACTAGCAGCATGGGAAAAGGGTTTAGCGGCGGCCATCCTGATGGTCGGATTGGCGGGCTGCGGTGGCGCGTCCAAAACACCGTCGTCCAAGGCTCCGAAAAAAGCTTCTAAAGTGCTGGCCTGGAAAAGCCGTCATTACAATCCGGCCATTCCTGGGGACATTTTGATTGCCGACAAGAGAAACCATCGTATCTTGCTGGTTACTCCAGGAAAGCGCATTGTCTGGCAATTCCCGACCCCGGGAGTGAAGCCCAACCGACGGTTTGCCTTTCCGGATGACGCCTTTTTTGGTCCCCATTTTGATGAGATCATTACCAATGAAGAAGACCGGCAAATCATCAGCATTATCAACATCAAACACAAGAAAGTGGTGTGGGAGTACGGCCATTTTGGCGTTCCGGGATCCAATCCGGGATACCTCAACTACCCCGACGATGCCCTGTTATATGATCGCCAGGGAGGACTGATTACCGCGGCCGATATTCGCAATCAACGCATCGTCTACATCAGTCGCAAGACCCATCGCATTATCAAGCAATATGGGCAAACGGGCGTTTACAACGCGAATCCTCCCATCAGTTATGCGGCCCCCAATGGCGATTTTCCCGCACCGCACCGGGGGATGTTGGTCACGCAGATTGGCGGTCAGGACGCGATCTTGCTGAACAATAAGGGGCAGGTGGTATGGACGCTCCACTTTCCCTTCGCCTATCCTTCTGACGCCAACTTTACCCCCCATGGCAACGTGATTTGCGCCTTTTACAATCGTCACGGGGCCATTGTCAAAATGAGTCCAAGCGGTAAAATTCTGTGGCAATACCATCCAAAGTCCGGTTCGGGCGCCCTGAATCGGCCTTCTTTGGCCATGGAACTGCCTAATGGCAACATTTTAGCGACCGACGATCACAACGACCGGGTCATCGTGATTAATCCCAAAACGAAAAAAATCATTTGGCAATATGGCCACAAGGGGATTCCGGGGAAGGCCAAGGGCTACTTGAATGTGCCTGACGGGGCGGACTTTCTTCCCGCAGGGATCGTCCCCGGCGGCAAAAATCCTCTGGGTCGCACGCTCTGGAGCTATCCAGGAAATGGGGGATAGTCGGCTCGGCTACGCTTCGGGAACGACGTGGTTTGCCTGCGGAACTTTCCCGGGGAAGCCAGACAGCGCAACGAAGCCTAAAAGTGCAGCCAAGGCAAGGAACAGGACATGCGCCCAGAGGCTCGATATCATGAGACTGACTAAAGCCGACGCCGTGATGCTGCCTACGTAGCGAAAGGTCGAAAAGATTCCTGAGGACGATCCCGCCATCGCCGGGCTCACCGCTTCCAACAGGGTGGCCTGCATGGCCACATTGCCAATCCCGGCCCCGATGCCGGCCACGATTAGACCAGCGAGCAGGTAGCTCATGGTCGCGACATGGCTGAGGCCCACATACCAAAGGACAACCCCGAGATCGAGACTAAAGGCGAGGGCGATGACTCTGCGAGCGCCGAACCGCCGGCCGATATGGCCGCCCATATACGACATTAAGGACATAGAGAGGGAAAAGATAAAGAGTAAGAGTCCGGTGGCCGATGTGCTAAGACCACGATGGCGAAGAAAGACTGGTATGTAAAGAAGGGTACTGTACATGAAAAAGTTGCTGGCCAAAACCGAGAGATTGGCACTGCGAAAGGGAGCTCGCCGAAAAAAGGAAAAGTGCACCACCGGATCCGCGGCCTTGCGTTCGGCGAGAACAAATCCGGCAAATAGGGCGCAAGCGAGGAGGGTGGCGCCCACCTCCAGGGAAGAAAAGGAAGCCGCCTGGTGAGGCACGGCGAGGGCCAACACGGTAAGGAAACTGGCTAAGGCTAAAGAACCCCAATAATCGATAGCACGCCTTGCCGCCGCCGGAGCTTGGGGAAGCCGCTTAGCGCCTAGGATAAGGGCGGTGGCGGCGAAGGGAAGGTTAATCCAAAACATGTACGTCCAGCCGCCGACATGAATCAGAGCGGCTCCCACGAGAGGGCCCACGGCTGCACCCATCCCCTGGATTAGGCCCATGCTGCCGAGCACACGGCGCAGCGCATCGCCTTGATAAAGCTGGCGTACCAGAGCCATTGCGCTCGGCACCACCAGCGCGCCGCCGACCGCCTGACCCGAACGAAAACAGATCAAAGCGGTCAAATTCGGCAGTGAGGCGGCGAGCACGGACGACGTCAAGAATATGGCCAATCCTAGCAAAAGCAGGCGTCGGCGGCCAAAGAGGTCACCCAACTTTCCGGCAATCGGTTGCAGGGCCGCTTGCACGACGAGATAGGAGGTTACCACCCACACCACCGACGTTTCGGGGACCTTAAGGGCCGTTGCCATCGGCTCCAAACCGACCGCGATCATGGTCGAGTTGAGGGGCATTAGCACCACGGCTAGGATAATGGCGACTAGGGGCCAGGGTGAGGTCTTAGACCTATCCATCATCGACGACGGCTATGCCCTTGGTGCCGTCAACCACCACCCGGTCTCCATCATGAAACACCCGAGTCGCCTCACGAGTACCCACAATGCACGGCAAATGGTACTCGCGAGCAACCGTGGCAGCATGGGACAAGATGCCCCCGGTTTCGGTAATAACGGCCCCTACGGTGGCAAAGAGCCCTGTCCAGGCGGGAGCGGTATTGCGGCATACTAAGACGTCACCGGGCTTAATCTTGAAAAATTCTTCCGGTCCGCGGATGATGCGCGCCGGGCCCACGTGGCGCCCAGGTGATGCAGAAAACCCGCGCACTTCGCGCGTGGCTCCTTGAAGTCCTGGCGATCCCTCACCAAAGACCCGGGTGCCAATTAAATTTGGCTCGGGACTGTGCGCAAGACCCAATTGCGGAGGCGGGGTCCGGTCAAACTGAGCCGCAAGCTCGCGGCGGCGCGTTGCGATGAGATCGCGAGGATTTGATAGTTTTTCTCCGTCCAACGTTTCGAGCAATTCATCCAAATAAAAGAAGAAGATGTCTTGGGGAACCTCTATCACGCCACCATGGACCAGTAAGTCGCCAATCTTTAACAACAAGGTACGGCTTCGTGCGGGAAGCATGGCGTCAATGTAAAAATGATGATCCTCGTCAATGGACCAGGCTTCCAAGGCGTTTTGGTGGGCGAGCCTAAACGTGGCCTTCATGGTGGGATCCGCGATTTGCGCCAGGGCCTCGTCGACTTTGCGTTCTCGAGTCGCGACCACACTCTGCCAATGGGCATCAAAATCAAACTCCTGGTACAGATATCCTTTCAGCACGGTCAAGCAGTACTCGGGGTTCTCGCGCCAGGTTTCGTGTAAAAATTCGTGAACGTAGTGAGTTCGCCAACCATAGATGTCAAGATATTGACGCAAGGCTTGACGAAATTCTAGGGTCAAGGGATCTTTGAGCAAAGCGGGATAAACCTTGTCGGCGGAAAAGGCTAAAAGCACGTGAGCATTCGCCTTGGAAACGGTGGCCAACTGCCATAAGGCGCGATCCTGCTCAAGCGACTTATTCATCGTACCTAAGAGGAGGTCGTAAGCCTCGGCCGGATTTCTGTCGGGAAAGGCGGCGTGGTAAACTTGTTCGAAGCCGAGGCCGGCAGTGGCGCGCCCAAGCACCACGCGGAAATGCAAATCCCAAAATTTAAAATAGATGGCTTGCAGGCGAGTCAATGCGCCAATCGCGTCAGAGAAGGTTTGTATGCCATCGCTTAACTGATCAATTTCATGATGAAGGGGCCACAGCTCTTCTTCCACGATCGTTTGAAATACCGCGTGCTGGCGGCCCATCAAGGGCTCGAGTACGCGCTCATGGGCTTTCATGATGGCCTGAGGATCCCCTTCAGCCGGGACCACCGCTTGGTAATAATAGCCGTCGTGGATCTTGCCGATGAATTGGCGCAAAGGCGCCTTTAGCGCACCCATGGCCAAACGCGTGCCCTCAGTCATCGCAGGCACCATGTAAGATGCGAATAGCGGACTTAGGGGATGGCCAAAATGCAGGCCATCTTGACTCCAAGAGTGAGTTTGAAGGTCCTTTGGCGATAGCGTGAGTTCGGCTTGCATTGAGCTTTTGCCTTCATTGCTTCGACTCATGCGTGCATCACTCCTTTAAGCGCTATGGGGCGCATTTGTAAACAGTACAGGCTGTCCTCGGCGATGGCCCATTCCACATCGACGGGATATCCCGCCAATCGTTCCAAGGCCAGCGTCAGGTGATGCACTCGAATCACGTCGCGATCGCTCAAACAAAAGCGCGTGCGCAGCTCTTCGGAGGTTTCCACCTCCTCGGTGCCTCCTTCTGGTCGCAGGCGAAGCATCGCCTCCTTGTCTCCCAAAAGCCCCTCGATCCGGGAGGTAGCTTTATCGACGATGAAGGTGTCGGGGGTGACCATGCCGGAAACCACGGACTCACCCAGCCCATAAGCGGCATTGATGACGACCTCATCCGCACCGCTGACCGGGTGCAAGCTGAAACTTACTCCAGCGGTTTCGGCGGGAACCAGGGCCTGCACGATGACGCCCATGGAGCTCTTTTCCAGTGAAAGGCCATGCTGGGCGGCATAGGAGTGCGCATGATGGTTGGCCGCCGATGCCCAGCAGCGAAAAATAGCGGGCATGACCTCCTCAGCACCCACGTCCAGCACCGTATCATATTGTCCGGCAAACGAGGCCGAAGCCAGATCTTCGAAGGTGGCCGAGGATCGCACGGCAAAGCGGGTAGTTGGGGCGAAAGCGGATAACGCCTGACGCACCTCCTCGTTGAGATCGCCTGGGATAGGACCGCTTGCTCCGCCATCTTGCAAGTAGGCCTGATGAGCGTGGGTGGTGACCACGAATCCGGGCGGAACGGCGACTTGGTGGTGAATCAGATACGTCAAAGAAGCGGCCTTCCCCCCGACTTCTTCGGGGCTCAGCGGCCCGTCTTGGAGCGTAACAACATACATAGCTCGTCTCATACCTCGCTTTAATGTAGATGGTCACCAAGCCGAACAGGGATGGTGCCTCTCTTGACGGTGTTAACTAATCTTTAACCTATTCGCAATGCGGGCCAAAATTTCCTCCTAAAAACTTGCTGGACGATCATTTGCGGACATTGCTCGCCAAAAAACGCAGAAGATGTGGCCATCACCAGACCCGGGAAACTTTACCCCTATTCTCAGCTGGAGTAGACTCAGAGCCATCGAGGAAGCCAGACTTCTTGGCATTTGGCAGTCTAGGCAATGGGGCGTGGAACGTTCTTGGCGAGAGGCCAATAGGCTTTCTTTGCCTGGGCACAGCGAAAGGAAACTGCGGTGACCGGATTAGACGCAAAACATCGCCAAGTAGGGATTTATTTACGCACGCGAACGACGCTGGTCTTTCTTCTCTTGGTGGCGCTACTTTTGGCGGCGTTTGCCATAGGCCTGGTGCATGGATCGACGAAAATGGCCCTTTCGACGGTGTGGCACGCCATGCTTCATCCTGCTGGCGGCATCTCGTCCGTGATCGTGTGGCAAATTCGCTTTCCCCGCTTGGTGGCCGCGGCGCTCGTCGGCGCAGGCTTAGCAGTGTCGGGTGCGGTCATGCAGGCCTTGCTGCAAAACCCGTTGGCCGATCCTTATGTCGTGGGCGCGTCGTCAGGAGCTGGGCTGGGCGCGGTGGTGGCAGAAACGTTTGTTCCGGGGATGGCCTTGGTCGCTCCCGCGGCCTTTTTAGGCGCCTTAGCGGCCGTGTTCTTGGCGTGGATGTTGGCTCGCGCTCGTAGCCGTTCGCCCATGCTCACCCTGTTGTTGGCCGGCTATGCCTTGAGTGTGCTCTTTTCGGCGATCTCGACCTATCTCATGTTGCAAAATCAACGGTCCCTAACCACCATCTTCGCATGGGAACTGGGCGGAATTCATGGCATCACGTGGTCAGCCGTGGGTGTGGCGGCGTGCATCATGGCGGCCTCAGCGCTAATGTTAATACCGTACCTGAAGACGATGAATGCGCTACTTTTGGGGGACGATGTGGCCCATGGGGTGGGCGTGGCTGTGCGTAGGAGCCAATTTGTACTTCTGTTGTCGGCCAGCCTGTTTACCGCGGCGGCCGTGTACCTGAGCGGGCTGATTGGTTTTGTGGGGCTGGTCATTCCTCATTTGGTGCGACGTCTCTCGGGTCCGGAGCATGAGAGAGTCATCCCCTTTAGTTTTTTGGTGGGAGCCACGTTCATGGTGCTCGCCGACACGGTGGCCGAGCGCCTACCACCTCTAGGGACGGTGCCCATTGGACTGATTACTGCGTTCATCGGGGGACCGTATTTTCTCTATGTGCTGGCCCGACCCGGGGGTCGTCGCTTCTTCTAATAATGGTTTGGTGAAAGGCGGATGCAGCCATGACGTCATATCACGTGTCCATCGATCGGGTTGGCTTTCACTGGCCAGGTTCTTCCGAAACCTTGCAAGAAATTTCCGGAGAGATTACGGAAGGGACCTGGCTTGCCTTGATCGGACCGAACGGTGCGGGCAAAACTACGCTGCTGCGCCTTATGGCGGGATTAGAGATACCCTCTTTGGGTCGTATTCATGTGGGTCAGCGTGCTCTTAGGGAATACAGCCATCAACAACGGGCAGGGCTTCTAGCCCTCATGCCGCAAGCGATGAGGCCAGCCTTTGAACTCGAGGTCAGGACGGTCGTGGAAATGGGCCAACTGGGGCAACTTGGCTTTTGGGATCGCATCGGTCGGCCGCGAGCGTCCCATCGCGAGGCCGTGGATGAGGCGCTGGTAGCGACCGACACCTATGCTTTGGCAAAGCGCAAGTTCACGGACCTCTCCGGTGGCGAAGCCCGAAGGGTGCTGTTGGCGATGGTGTTGGCCCAACAGACGCCCATCTTGCTATTGGATGAACCCATCGCCTACTTGGACCCAGGGCACGCGAAAGACCTGCTGGAGAGGATAGAGCGCTTAGTGCGGGAGCAGCGAAAGACGGTCATCATGGCGTATCACGATCTTACCACCGTGGGCCTATATTGTGATCAGATTTGGGCGTTGGAGCAAGGGCGCATACGACTCCAAGGCGCTGCCGCCGAGGTGCTTTGCCAACCGGAGCTAAAGGCACTCTTTGGTTTGGATTTTTTGACGCTTACCCATCCCACCAGAAAGCGGCCGGTGCTGCTCTGGTCTTAGGGCGTTCCGAGCCGTAACGACCAGCGTCCGCTTTGGCCCCGCGAGAGATGCAGCATCGCGGTGTTGGGGCTAAGCACCCGCCGCGCGGCGTGTCCGGGAGCGTCGAGGACGACCAAGAGCGTTCCCTTTAAGCAGTCAGCGTGCGTGGTCGCTACCGTGAGACCCGAAGGGCGATCGGCGAGAAACTGATCAAGGCCGCTCAGTACACGACGGCCAACCGTCAAGATGGATTCCCCGCCCGGGGGCGGTGAGGTCTCCGGATCCTGCATCCAGTCACGGAAACGGTCCGCATCAGAGAGGCGCAACTGGTCCAAGACGGCACCGTCCCACTGGCCCAAATTCACTTCGACCAATTGGGGCAGGATGTAAGGCTCTAGACCCATCTCATCGGCCAAAGGTTTGATCGTGTCCTTAGCCCGCTTTAGGGGGCTGGTGGCCAAGTACGTGATGGGCAGGCGAGCCAGCCATCGGCTTAATGCCTGAGCTTGGGCGTTTCCCTTAGGGCTAAGCGGCGGATCCCAGATTTGATAGGCGAAGCGGCCACTGATGTTGGCCAGGCTTTCTCCATGGCGGACTAAGATAACCTCGTGAGCCGTGGGCATGGGACGGCGGCCTCCTAAGCGACTTCATCATGATGTTGGTTGAGGAAGCCTTCCCTTGGGCAAGTGCGTTGCCCTTACGCTAAAGGAGGATTCCACGGTGCGACGATATCATATCCATTCCAGACCTAGAAAGGAAGGGGCGACAAACTGCCTCGAAGGACGCTGACATGACGAGAAAGTGGCCTGCCTTTGAGAGCGGGGGCAGCTTTCAGCAACCAGGTCATGCTTGGACAAGCCAATTCTTGCATGAATAACCCGTAAGGCTCCCCTCCCCCCGTCCAGAGAGGGATTGCAGCGCATGACCCCCCTGGTTCAGCTAAGGGAGCTTGAAAAGAGTCAGTCTTATGCGAGACCGCGCGATGGTTGAGCTCGCTTTACCTTCCAAAATCGCCCTTCTGGCGCGGACACGCTTGATCGATGCGGCGGTTTAATCGTGGTGGCGTCTGATCCAAAGCTCGATCGGCCAGGCTATCGTCTTGTCGATGAGTCATTAACGGTCAAGGGCCATTTCCGGTACCGGATGCTACGCCTGCCAGGAGTTTGAGATAGTCCTTTGGAGCCTGTTGAAACGGGTAGAATCCCTTTTTGACGGTCCACTGCCATACCTCATAGGCGTGTCTCGAACACATCACGAATACGTCCTGGTTAGAAAAACCTATGATAATCTCTTTCGGCTTTTCTCGGTCCCTCACGGGACCCGCAGTCCTCACAGGAGCCCCAGGACTCGCTGTAAAGCTCGTCGTCTGCTCGGGGGTGGCTTCCGCTCCATCGCGTGGGGATGTTTTTCCCCCACGCACCGCTCAAGATCCCGGCAGGAGAAGGATGGCAGGAAACTCCCATCGGTGTCCCGTCGGTGGTGCCCTGAGCCCCAGTGTTACTGGGTCCTCTCCGAGATGCCCCGTCGCTCCTTTCGCCACGTGGTGGCGACGGGGGTGCGATGTCCATTATTCGGAACGTACTTCCTGACGATGCGCTAACCAGTCGTCCAAATACTGATGGTGCGAGGCCAAGGTCTTAATAACAAGCCGTTTCATCTGTGCCCAGGTACTCCAATCATTTTTACGATAGCTTGCGTCGTTCCATTGATGTTGGGCTTGCATCCAAAGACGCCAGGCTTTGGGCACATTCTCCCGTCGGGCAATCACCAGAGCCGCCGCGTGATGCACACTAATCCCATATTGCGGTTGATACCAGCGGGTGGCTTCGACCGTGAGACCCCAGGCAACGGGGCGGTGATCGAAGGAGGGGGCTCAAACGCTGGTTATCCGTGGGATACGGTATCATTTCGAGACGGTGGGCGATGGGCCGCCGTTGCTACGGCTTCATGGTTTTATGGGAGCCAGACATAGTTGGCATGCGTTGGACGGTCGTCTGGGTCCTGATCATCGTCGGATTGCACTCGATTTGCTGAGTCGTGGGCCATCGGATGGTCCCTCTCGGGTACAGTGATATGGCATGGTGGAGGCGGTGTCCGATCTGAACCGGATATGCGAAGCGTTGAGTCTCGGTTAAACGGCGGTGCTGGGCTATTCGGTGGGTGGCAGGGTGGCCTCGTCCCTGGCGTTGTGGCGGCCGCTAAAGCCGTTTAAAAAGACTTAGTCATAGCGGTGCCGGTCAAAAAATTCCTTCCATTGGGCGAGTTCGTCGCCTTCTATAGGAGGATTCCACAGCGCCACGACATCATATCCATTGGAGCCCTGGAAGGGAAGGGAGGACAAGCTGGTTCGTAGAACGCTGACATGATGGGAAAGGCGCGTTGCGGTGGTGTCCAGGGTAACTTCGAGCCACAAGATGGTGCCCGGGGCATGTTTCTGCAAAGAAAAAAATCGCACTCCCGCATACGAAATGTTGCGGGTCACGCTAAGCTGGGGCGTGGTCACGCCCGAGTCCTGGTGCTCTAACACGACGTGGAAGCGGACCGGGGCTTTAGTGTCGGCTCGGGCTTGATGGCGACGGTTGTGCTGGCGCGGTGGTCCAAGGTAGGCGACTTCGAGGGAGGGTATGGGATTGAGTACCTCGCAAATTTCAATCGGGTATTCCAAAAGGTGTTGCTGGTAGCCCCACCAGAGGCGGACGGTCAATCCGGTATCGCCCCAGGCATTCGTGGGTTCGCCGTGGCGATCGCGCAAGGCATCCAGGTAGTCTACTCCGTGCTTTCTCAAGACAATCCGACTGGAATACACGGCTTTGGGTTCCGCTCCCTGGTGGGTGTCTTGAAAGCTCACCTGCACCAATGCTTTCACGGGAGGCAAACTCGTGCTAGGGATCAACGGGGAGGAGGACACTTGCTTGCTGTCGGTTGGGCGCGGCATCGAGGCCATCTCCCTCCATAATGCGACTCTATCTCCCTAAAACGATGCGCCGCGGGTTGCCATCAGGGGGTTCATCGGCGCGTACAGGTACCTAAAGGGCGGTGTTTAGCATCATGATTCGACGAGGCATCCCCATCCCCTTTTATTTGATGGCCGTTTTATCTTTTCGGGATTCAGCTTCAGGCGGCTTGAAAGAGATAGAAAAAGATGACTAGGCCGCCTAGGACCATGATCATACCCATGACCGTCGGCATCTGGGAGTGCGTCAAGGCGAGCCCGCGTTGCAGACGGGCGCTGACCCGGTGATAGTGGAGAACGCCTGAGACAATGAACAAGATGCCGCCCCCGACCATGGTAAGGCCTAAGCGGTTCGGACCAAATTGGGTGTGCGCCGCGATTCTGAGGTACAACCCAAACTTTGACACGACAAAGCCAAAGGCCATCAGCGCGATGCCTGTGCGCATCCATGCCAGGAAGGTGCGCTCGTTGGACAAGATGGTGCGGGGATCGAGCGCATGCTGCTCTTTGGGCGCTACCAACTCAGGACGATGAGGCAAGCCCTCGCGTAATTTGGACGATTTCTTGGTTGACATGGGTAAGCACCTCGTATTCGGTTTTCGTTCGGGCGTCGCGCGTCGAGTCGTTCGGTTGGGGGAGGGAAGCCACCGGGGGACCGATCATGCTGACCAAAGACCTTAAAACCATCACCAAGGGGATTGTGGCCGGTCGACCTGAGAGCACATCGGCGTTATATTGCGCCAAGAGCCGACGGGTGTTGGCCAGCACTTGAGCATCCTGTTGGCGGATGGCACTAGCCAGAACGGCTTGCTTGGCGGTGGCCTTCGTACAGGCCAAACAGCTTTCCAGCACGAACAGGCCAGCCACCAGTGCCGCCATTTTCCTCAACTAGAGCCCTCCTCCAGCATTTATGGGCATAGCATTCCACGGGCGTTGGATATTTATCCCTTACTGGCGGGGGCTCTCTTGGACGCGAAAATATCTCAGGGCAAGGAAGGCGATGGCCAGAGCTAGCAGGGGAACGCCTGCTATGAGCGAACGGAGGCCAAAAATGACTAAGCCAGTCGCGTGGCCAAGCGCGTTGGCGTGATAGCCCGTGCTATGCAAGACCAAATAGACCACCAGGGCTTCCAAACTCACGCCAAAGCGCACGGCAAATCCATTGACGCCGTAAAAGCTGCCTTCGCGTCGATGGCCTACGACTTTGGCGTCGGCGTCGATGACTTCCGCGAT
The DNA here is from genome assembly GCA_021797635.1 of Bacillota bacterium. GTDB lineage: Bacteria > Bacillota > Sulfobacillia > Sulfobacillales > Sulfobacillaceae > JAJZZI01. The sequence goes on from JAJZZI010000067.1 coordinate 28,661, forward strand.
TAAGACGTCGGCGAGTGTCAAAAATCCGGCCAAGCCCAAGCCTAAAATGACGCCAGCGGCAATCGCCCAGGGCAGGTGTTTAAGCCACCAAAAAGGCAAGACCCCCAGCGCCAGCAGGAGGATGGTGGTCAACATGGCGCGATGTGAACCGACTCGCACGAGGTAGCGAGACCACGGCCACATGGTGATCAGGGCCACCACGAAGATGGAAGCCAGCAAGATACTTAGGTCCAGACCTCGAAGATGCATCACATACTTGGCGAAAAAGGGCAGGGCCGCAGGAATAAGGCTAAACATGAACTGAATGAAAAAATTCATAGTAAGAAAGCTTAAAAAGGATCCATTAGCGGCGGTTTGCCGAAAGGCGGCGGCGACCGAGGGCGTTGGCTCTGCGAACTCGGAAGATTTTAGCCGGGGCGCTTCGTGTGTACCAAACAGGGAGAGGATAAAACCTGAGGTGCCGACCACCGCAAAGCCAAAGCCCATAGCAGACCATCCATAGCGGCCATAGATCAGGGGAGGAGCCGAGACACCCATCATCAGCGCGACCACACCCACACTTTGGCGCCAAGCCTGGGCGCGTGAGCGTTCGCTCAGGGTGCGATACATCTCGGGGAACAGGCTGGTCCAGTTTAGCACGACTATGATGTAAAAGAAGTCGAAAGCGGTCACGCTGATGGCGAAGTACAGCGGAAGATGGGAGCGGCTGACCCAGGGACGCCACATCAGCCAATAGGCTAGACCAAGCGGAAGACTGGCCAAGGCAATATAGGGTTGGCGGCGGCCAAAACGCGTCCGGGTCTGGTCGGAAACCTGACCGACCATGGGGTTTAACACCGCATGCCAGATTCCCTGAAGTCCCATCACCGTGGAGATGAGACCAATGGAGGCGCGCAGGTGATCGACGTAAAAAAAGAGGATAAAGGTCGCAAACGATTGCAAAAAGATATTGGTGCCGAGATTGCCTAACGCGTAGATGACGGGTTTACCGGTATGCAATCGAGAGGGCTCCTCTGGGCCGAACGAAGTTCCGCCGTCGTTTTTGCTTATCTTCGGGATCGATCTAAGGAATCCTGCTGAAACAACATGCCCGCGCCTGGCCTACTTTGGCGGGCGGCGATATCTAGCAGGACAGTGGGGATGCGGGCGCATGAAGCCGCCGTGGCTAGTTGCCGAGTCGGCGCAAGATGTACCAACGCGCGGGACCCCCCTCGATGCTTAGGCCAAAGGTTTGGCCGTTAACAGTCAGCCGGGTGCTTTGACCTGGAGCAAGAAACACGGCAAGACCCAAGGCACTACCCGCGGGCAAGTGATCGTGGTGATCCGGCGCCGGGGCGTTTCGCTGGGGAGCGGGGCTGCTGGCCGCTTGATGGTGGCCTAGACGGATCCTCGTGCCATCGCCCAAATGAAGATCCGCTGGGGCGCAGGGGGTAAACTCGGTAAGGAGGAGAGTAAGGCTCCGGTTGAGTTCGCGCCAATCGTTTAGGCCATCGGCCTCGGCCAACGTGTCGACCAGGCCGTCGAGCTGATACTGGTCAGGAGGCTCAAGCCGTGCCCGACCCTCGAAGAGAGGCAACATCGATCCATGGCGGATAAACAAAGGCAGTTCGTTTAAGTCTGCCGAGATTTCGACCCAGCCAGGGCCGCTCATGGTAATTCCTTGCCACCAGTGCCGCCAGCTCCCTGGCGGAAGCCAGAGGCGTCGGCGGCGGGCACCTGGTCGAATTACGGGAGCGACCAAGAGGTCGTTACCGACCAAGAACTCGTCACTCACCGTCCAGGCCGGAGCGTGTTCGGGGAATTGCAGGAATAAAGGCCGAGCGATGGGAAGCCCACGCTCGGCCGCTTCTTGCGCCAGCGCGTACCAGTAAGGGGCCAATGCCGTATGCAGGCGCGTATAGCGGGTATATTGCCGTAAAGTTTCTTCGTCCTTTTGAAAGTTCCAGTTTAACGGACGGGCTGTCCCGTGATGCGTGCGCATCACGGGACAAAGCGCGCCCAGCTGCATCCAGCGGATGAACAGTTCTCGAGTGGACGGACGGGTCAAACCAAAACTCATGTATCCGGCGATGTCCGTGGCCCAATAGGGGAATCCCGATATGCCCGCAGAGAGCAACTGCGGGATGACTGAGGCCAGACCATCGCCCCGGTCCCAGTCGGTGTCGGAGTCTCCTCCCCACATCACAGAAGTGGTGGATTGGCATCCAAGCGAGGCGGAGCGTGTAAAGTAGACAAAGTCTCCTTCGGGGCGGGCTTGGCGCCAAAAGTTTTGCTGAACCTCCTGCCACCAAAGGGGATAGCGATTGTGGCTTTCCCACCCGGAGGCGCCATTGCCAAGACGACTGTCGACCGGAAGATATTCGCCAAAGTCCGCCATCCAGCCATCAAATCCCAAATTCATCAGAGGAGCCAGCATGCGCTGCGCGATAAAGTGCCGGGTCCTTTCCTGGCTGAGATCCAACTCCCCGTGGCTCACCGAAAGAATTCGGATATCGACGGGGAGCCCGCCTTGATCGACGACAAGATGCTGGCCAGCTAACGCCTCCTGATACAGCATCGTGCCTCGGGTAAGCTCGGGGCAAACGTAGCCCAGCAACCGAAAGCCCAGCTGGTGGCATTCCTGTGAAAAAGACTCGATGGATGGATAGAGATCTCGGTCCAACTGATGGCTTAACGGGCGCATCCAAAAGCGGCGGGTATTTTGTTGCGAACCCATCCAGTCTTCGATCCAAATCGCGGACGAGGGAATGCGGCGATCCCTGAGCAAATGGACCAGGTCGCGCGCATGGTCTTCGCCCCCGACGCTATCGTTCCATGGACAAAAGATCCAAGGCGGCGGTAAGCTTGGTCGGCCCAGGATAGCACTCGACTGCTCTAAGCCCTCTAACGGATCCGTAAAGGTGAGGATCTGGCCGGTGGCCGAAGCACTCCAAATCGTGGCCTCCAGGCGGTTCGCACTAAGCCGAAAGCGGACCATCGACGAGGTGTCTAGCCACGCCACGTATCCCTGATTAGAAAGCCACCAAGAGAGGGGGGCGGGGGAGGTGTAACCGCCCTTGGGGAAGGGGACCCGTCCCGTCCAGCGGAGAAGGGGCGAGAGGGGACCTAGTCCTACGGCGCCCTCTTCCACCCAGGTGTCGAAATGCGCCTTGGTGGTCATGGGGCGAGTGCGTTGACCGAACCCGCGAAGAATGTGAGGATCTCGCGTCTTAAATCCCCACGCAAGATGGATTTGGCCGGAATCAGGCGGGGCGATGGCTTGCATGCGCCAACTTAGGCGATGGGACGAATGCCAATGAAAACGAAGACACACATCCACTTGATGGGGGAGACAGCCGAGTTCCAAGATATGGTCGGCGCCATCTTGGTGTTCGGAGATGAGATGGCGTAAGGGGCGTCGGGAAAGGCGGCGTTCTCGCAGGAAATCCCAGGCGAGCACATGGCGGGCGCTTACCCCCGACACGTGGAGTACGGCCAGCGTTTCGGAGCTCCAAACCATGACCGGAGTGCCCTGACGTGAAAGGACAATACGGAGCGGATGCTCGGTTACCGTAAGGGTGAGGTCGGGCATGCTCATTGGCTTAGCCCTAGACGCTGAACCCACCATCCGGTAGTAGCTCCCTGGAGGAGGATGGTGAGTAAAACGGCCATGAATACGAGGGCCGACAGCGTGTGGGCTCCAGGCACGCGCGTGGCGGCCAGGATACCAGCCAAGGCTACCGGCATCACGCCGGTTTCTCGTACCCAGGACACGAAGGCCATGTCGTTCAGGGTCCAGTGCCCACGCCGGTCTAGTGACAAGCACACCATCACGGTAAGGGGGCGGGAAATAAAGATAAACACTCCGATGGTGAGGAGCCCGGGCAGCAAGATTCTGAATACGTCGGTGAAGTTGATTTGAGATCCGAGCAAAATAAAGAGCAGCATGCGGATCAATGTAGCGTTGGTGAAAAGATAGTTCTCGTGGGCCAAGCCTTGCTCATCCGACATAGCATGTCCGAAGGTGTGGCGGTTTCCGCTGACGATGCCCGCTGTGAATGCGGCCATGAAACCGCTCGCCCCCACCCAGGTGGCCACCATGTAGCTCACCAGCATAATCACCAAGGAGACGATGGCCGGGTGTTCAAGCGAATCCAAAACGATGTGTTGGTAAGGGCGCTGGG
>JAJZZI010000019.1 GCA_021797635.1 Bacillota bacterium
ATACTGGTATCATCAGGGCCGCATGTACCCCGTAGCGCAGTATCCCCGATCGGCATGGATCCACTTTGGACATACGGTTGACCGCATTCCCCTTCCAAAAACCAAGCAGGCAGTCAAGATACTTGCCAGCGGCCATGTCATTCGCCTTCGATCCCACCCGGCCAGGCCCCAGGCCAACGCCCTTTCCGTCTACAGCCAAGACGGCGTCAGCTTTCATTACCCCAAAGCTTGGTCCCTGGTCAACTCTAGCCACTACTTATTGGAGGCGGAACAAGGATCGTCGCTGTTAGGCTTTAACGTCTATTCCGAAAGCGATCGCAGCCCCCAAAGCCCGCTGTGGTTTTTGGGCAAATACCGGGTCTTGCCTGACGACGCCCGTACTTGGTCCAACCACCAAGGCGGAGTCGACTACGAGGCATCGGCAGGCCCTGGACTCATCACCGTTGGCACGGTCCAACCCATGCCCAACCCCGCCTTTGGCTACGCCTTTCGTCTGACCATGACCGTCCCTCGGACCCGTATCAACTGGGCCTGGACCGTGCTGGATCAGTGGCGTTTGGGACCGTCTGCCGATACCGCCGTCCTCATGGGCAATACCAACGTCTATGGCAGTCCGACCTTTCCCGTCACCATTACCGGACCTCATGGCAGCGTCACCACCACGGCCACTCTAGACACGGGAAACGAGGGCCCCGCGTTGATCAATCCCACGCTAGCCCGACAGATTGGCTTAGTGATCACAGGCAGAGCCTTGGAAACGGGGGTCAGCGGATATCAGCACGCGCACTATCAACCCCTCTATCAGGGGCTCTCCCTCGCTCCTAAGGGCACGCAGCATTGGATGCTCTACCAAGCGAGTGCCAAGGGCTGGGGGCTCCCCGGGGTGGACCTCGGCACCGACTTTTTGAAGTATGCCACGGAAACCGACAACAATGGCCACTGGACCATTACCTGGCCGATCCAGTAGCCTAGAAGCGAACACCCGGAAAATCCCGGGGTTCCCGCCCTAGAGGCATGGTCCCACAACCACCAGAAGCGGACTTTCGGAAAGGGGCGAGGTGCCATCCACGGATGAAGGCGCGGATCAGCATTGCGTTAGCCGCCTTAGCGGGAACGTTCGTGTTTGGTATGCTCACCTTTCGAGTGCTCTTTCATATGCATTGGCTTCCGTCATGGTATCTGACCCTGGCGACGGTGGCGACCGTGGGCGATTCGCGCATTCATCCAAACAGCTCTCTGCAGTTCATCTCGGTCGGCTTACTCATCGTCTTTGGCGCAGCCTTCTGGATGTTTTCGCTCTCCATTTTAGTGTCGCGCTTCTTGGCCATCGACTTGGGCTACTATCGGGAAAGGCGGCTTCTCATGAAAATTGGACAGTGGCGACAGCACTTCGTGGTGGTGGGGGCCGGTCGCGTGGGCACCAGCATTGCTCACGAGTTGGTCGCCAAGGGCGAGCAGGTCGTCGTGGTGGATACGCTGGCTGACCGCGTGGAACGAGCCAAAGAGGCGGGACTTACCGCCTTGCTGCTGCACGGCTTGACCACGGAAGCCTTTCAGGCAACGCACCTGGAAGCGGCCAAAGGGCTGGCTCTGGCCCTTTCCGACGATGCGCAAAATCTTTATGCCTACCTCGCCGCCCGAAGCCTCAACAGCCATCTTCAGTTGGTGGCGCGCGCGCAAAACGGGGAATCGGCGGAATATCTCCGCAGTCTCGGCATCGACCGCATTATTTTACCCGAAGTCGTAGGCGGCCGAAGAATGGCGCGCATGTTGATGAAGCCTGTCGCCCACGATCTGCTCATGGCGCTGCTCAACGAAGAAGGTGCCCAAGTAAATGAGGTCCCCGTCGACGCCTCGTCCGCCATCGCCCATCAAGCGGTGCGCAGCGTGCGCGATGTCTTTGGGGAAGATTTCACCTTAATCGGCTATTGGCGGGCGCAGTCGTTTCACATGGCGCCCAAGGCCAGCGACGTCATTTTGCCTGACGATACCTTAGTGCTCATCCAATCGGTGAGCGAAAGCGAGCGCTGATCATCGGGGCGGGTTACCCTAAGGACAAGGTTGACCCGTGCTAAGCGTCGAATACGCCACATTGACCTAAAAATTGGGGGAATGTCATGCTTTCACTGGGCATCGTCGGGGCCGGACGCCGGATTCAAGGTGTGTATGGGCCCATTTTAAACACCCTGTCCTCAGAGTATACCGTGGTCGGACTCACCACCCGCTCGTCGGAACGGGGCCAAGAGGCCGCCCGGATGTTAAAGACGTCCTACTTTGCCGACCTCGATGCCCTGTGCCAGGCGCATCCGGACATCTTGCTGGTCTCCGTCAGCTACGCCGCCAACGATGAGGTCGCGCAACAGGCCGTGCAAACGGGCCTCCCCTGCCTTCTCGAAACCCCGGCGGCCACCCAAAGCAAGACCATTGAGGGCTTGATGGCCACGGCAGCCGGCCAGCGTAGCTTGGTGGAAGTAGCCGAGCAGTATCCCATGCGCCCGATGGAACGATTAAAGCAACAGTTGATCGCATCGGGCGTGTTTGGCACCGTCTACGCCGCCAGCAACGATTTTATGGGACACGACTACCACGGATTTGCCCTGCTCCGATCCTATTTGGGTTGGCCGTCGAAGCCTACGGCCATTTGGGGATGGCGAAAGACGCATCCGGTCGCAAGCCACTACTTTAGTCCTTCAGCAAAGTGGCGGGAGGATCCCGACGAAGAATGGTGGCGCGCCATGATCGAGTTCGAGGGGCAGCGTTTCGCCCAATTTGACTTTACCAGCCTAAGTTATGGCTCTCCCCTGCGATGGGAAAGAAGCACGCGCTTTTATGGCCAAAAAGGCATGGCGCGAGGCGATGAACTGACCTTGATGAATGAGCACGGCACCAAGTGTCGTCCCATCCGTATCGAGCGTCGCATCCACAACGTCGGCGGAATGGAAGTTCTCGATGCCCTGGTGGCCCATGCCGAACGTCCGCTGGCGGAGTGGCAAAACCCCTTTCATCAATTTTACTTAGATGACGAAGCCATCGCCGTCGCCAGTTGCCTTCGCAGTTTGAGCCAGGCCCTTAGCCACGGCGTTCCTCTGGAATATGGGCTCGCCCAGGCCAGGGTGGACCAATTCCTCACGGAAGGAATGCGCCGTTCGGCGGCTAACGGAGGAGAAAAGGTCCTGCTTTAAGCCATCGGCGCTCATCGTGCTGGGGCCGTCACCGCCCTAAGGGAACCCTGATGACGGCGAACAAGGCCGAGACGTACCCCAGGCTCGGTTATGCGTCAGGCCTCGATTCGGCGGAGGATTCCTCCGTCCGGGTGGCATCGATAGGGGCTACGGCGGGACTCGCGTCCACCGGGGTCAGGGTCTGCATGCGCCGTCTATGGTCGCGCCACACCCCTACCACACCAATCACCACTCCCGCTAGCACAGCCAGCAGCACAATCAGCGCTAGCGGCACGTGAGGCAATACCCAAAAATACAGGTGAATTTGGATTGGACGTTGATTTTGCAAGGCAACCACGACTACCAAAATGATGGAGACGAGTGCGCCGACTAAGCGAATCGCGCTTTTCGACAAGATCTCCCTCCTCTTTTATGGGCAGTCCAGCTATCAGAACGTCGTTCCCTGTAAGTCTCTCATTTGAACGCACTTTGAGCAATAGCCAAGAGAAAGTGCCTCCGCGGGGCCATGTCGGCCCACTTCGAAGCCTTGTACGCCTTGGGGAAATGCCGTGATCAGCACGAGGTGACGAACGGACGGTTTGGCTGGTCCCCCGCCGCCTCCACCATGGCCGACGGGCGCTCGAGAGGCAACCATGCGGCCAACTCCGATCCGGGCAGGTCCTGGTGATTGATCAAATGCCACTGACCCCCCATCTGCGAGACACGCGCGGCCAAAGTGCTCAATCCCAGTCCTCGTTGCAGGCGATCGGGATTAAACCCCTCTCCATCATCGTGAATCGCAACCCCGATGCCCGCGGCCTCATCCCAGATGGCCACCGACACGGTCTGGGCGTGGCCATGACGGACGGCGTTGGCGATGCCCTCCTCGACCACGCGATATAGGGCTAGGCAGACTTCCTGAGGAATTTGGTTATGCATGGGAGCATCGGCCGCCGCCACCGAGGGGGATACCTCGAGGTGAATCTCCACCGCAGCCTTCCACGAACGAATCAGGCTCAAGAGGGCAGCACGCAGTCCTACACTAATCAAACCGGGATGGAGGCGATGGCTTAACATGCGAATATCGTGCTCGCGCACCTCTTCCAGCATGCTAAAGACTTGCTGGAGTTCTATCGCCATGGCCGGATCGACGCCTTCCAAATTTTGGGCGCAAGAACGCACCCGTTCGGCCGCGACCAAAAGCGTCGTTTGCACGTGCCCATGCAAGATTTCAGCAATCTCTTGGCGAACGCGATCGGCTGCCTGCATCAGACCAGCCTCGGTAATGGGATCGACGGCCAAGTCCGTCGACTCCCAGCGCGTGCTAACTTGTCCGCCGAACTGTCGCGCCAATTTTTGGCGCTGGGCGTCAAAGGGCTCCCCGTCAAACCAAGTCAGCAGACCGGCCACGCGTCCGTTGATAACCACGGGAGCCGCTACCCCGTAGCGAAGATATTTTTGTTGCCAGGCTTGGAAGGTCACCGTCGTGGGGATAATCCCCGCGGACAGGGCAAACCAGGGCGCCGCCACCACTTGCCGCTGCTCAAACACTTTGGCCATGACGGGATTGACTTGGGGGTGAAATGGCAGCCGCCTCCAGTCGACGCCGCCCGCCATCGACCATTCGGCCAACAGTCGTCGCATGCGAGAGGGGTTTGCCGACACGGTCTGAACCGAGGTAAGGACGCCTGCCGAACGGTCCCAGAGCGACCAGCGCACCCATTCGGCATGCATGCGATGCAGGGTCAACGCCAGCCATTGGCGTTCGATCACCAGACGACCCTTTCCTGGGTTGCTGGCATCGGATTGCGGCAACATCTCGGTTCCCTCCCTTGCGTGCCTCGCTGGGGTAAAGCTTATGAGGCTAAAATTACCGATCAAGTCCCCATAGCCGTATCCTGCCACCCTTGATCCCGCTCTTGAGTGATTCATTTCACGCAAATAAGCGGGTGCTTGACACATTGGCCACCAAGCCCGTAAGAATTCCGAAATCATTTCCGATTTTATCTAACACCTTCAGACCTGCTCGCGTAAATGCGAGTAATGCTCGCATTGAGGGACCGTCGGTTAGAGCGCCTTCGCGAGGAAAGACCGCTCAGAGCTTTTTGCCGTAGGCGATAGCTCTGTCGCCCGTTTGGTGACCCTCTTTTAAGAGGTGCGCAAGTCGGCCGATCTCTCTTTCTACGATCTCTCTTTCTACATTAAGATCAAGCGAGGCGAGATCTACCCTCAACCGGTATTTTGTCCATTCTTCGATCGCGTCGCCAAGGATTTACAACAATGGCGAAAATTCGACAAAATAACCCTTGACACGACTCATTCTTTGATCTAATGATTACACGAAAGTGGTTCGTCATCCATTTATATAGATATAAGGAACCGATGAAACTTTCCGCGTAATCGGACGCTTGCGGAGAGTTGAGGTCGTAGCGTGCCCCCCCTTGGCTTGTT
>JAJZZI010000163.1 GCA_021797635.1 Bacillota bacterium
TAGCCTTTTTGGAGCAGCACACCAGGGTGTCCGAGCCACTCCCGCTCATCTTGGACGACATCTTGGTGCATTTTGATGATGATCGCAGCCGAGCCACGCTTGAGCTGCTTTCAGAATTAGCTGAGCGGACTCAAATCCTTTATTTTACCCATCATCAAGCAGTCGTCGATGCGGCGCTTAAGCTCAAAGATTCTGGGCGCGTCTCTATCCGAACTATGGCCCCAAGCGTGCTTCGCTAACGGGTCCATAGGCACTGGATTCGACATCGAATCCCCAGGGACAATGGCTTCTGTCCTAAAAACTTGCCCCGAGGGCGTCAACCAACTAAGGATCCGGCCTGGTCCAGTGACACGATGTCTAAGTTCAGGCCTGAGAGCCCCCAACCACCTCTTCGAGCGCATTCCTAGGCCAGCCATACGCAGTCACCGGGCAACGGGGTGTCACCCATAGTCGTCGGATTTTCCCCGCGTTCTATCACTCTAAATCGGGCTTCTTCCATTGGTCGTTCCTCGGTAGTCATCCCTTTCCTGTCAATCGGTTGGCTAGCGACGCACGACGGCGGGAACACGTGGACCGAGCGCTACCCTCCGAGCCGCTTGCCCCAATTTATGGCTGGTGGTGGCTCAGTAGTACCGTCAGATTGGGCGTGGGCCAGATAGGCCATGCCAATGCCTTGTTGCAGACGACGGATGGGGGCGAGCGGCGCAGGCAGATTGCGATGCGCCCCTCAACCACCGGCAACAGTTTTCCTTCTATCAACCAACACCCAAGCCATCGATTTCGTCCCACCGAACGGTGGCTGGATCGTATCGCCAGCTTCCGAACGCCTCTACAAGGCCATGCCCGGTATACCTCGGACGGAGGATCTGTGGCGAAAATCCGCATATGATGATGGCGCGATCGCGCACATCGTGAAGAACGTTCCCTTCTTACGTTCCCTTCTTGGCTCGAATCCTTGCCCGCCTTCCCCAACAAAGCCAGGTCATCATGTATCAAAATATTGGCATGAACACCTCCTACATTTGGCTGAGTTGGGCAACGGCCCAACCCACCTGGTTTCTGATAACCGAGGAGCCCGTGGGACGAAACTCGTCTTCAAGCGCTATGGTCCGCAGATGCTGTCCTTTGGTCCCTCCGGCCGGGGGTTTGCTCCAATCCGGAAGACGCCCGTGGGCCTAACTCGTCCACGCCCAGGTGCTATTGTTTTACCTATCGTTCCAATAGGGCCCTCCTCCGCCACTTTGTTATGAGTTACAAGCTCAGCAACTCTCTCACATCCGCTTCACTAAGCGCGTCCAGTCCTTCGCTATTGGCCGTCACCACGCGCTCAATCAAGTCCCTCTTCTTTTGTTGCAAGAGATAGATTTTCTCTTCAATGGTGCCGCGACTAATCATTCGAATCACCTGGACCACCTTTTGTTGCCCAATTCGATGCGCGCGATCGGCCGCCTGCGATTCCACAGCCGGATTCCACCATAAATCATAGAGGATCACCGTGTCCGCTCCCGTCAGATTGAGTCCCGTGCCTCCTGCCTTAAGAGAAATCAAGAAAATGGGGCGCCGGCCTTGGTTAAACTGCGTACAAAGGTCCAAGCGTTCTTGGGCCTTGGTATTGCCATCGAGATAGAAGAAAGGCCATTTCCGTTCCACTAACTGGTCTTTGATGATAGCCAGCATGGAGGTAAACTGCGAAAATACCAAAACCCGTTTATCGCCACTCAAACATTCCTCAATGAGCTCCAAAAGTTGCTCTAGCTTGCCCGATCCTCCGTGGTAGTCCTGAACAAAGAGCGCCGGATGGCAACACAACTGACGTAGACGGGTTAAGCCAGCCAATATCTTGAACCGACTTTTTTGAAATCCTTCGCCCCGAAGATCGCCTAGCGTTTCATCTTGGAGCGTGGCCAAGTACGCCATATAGAGCCTTTTCTGCTCAGGAGTCAGCTCACTAGACTCCAAGGTCTCAATTTTGGGCGGAAGCTCCTTGAGCACGTCGCTCTTAAGCCGACGCAAAATGAAGGGGCGCACTCGGCTGGCCACCTGATCCGGATTCATCCCAGCAAAGGATTGCTTGTGTTGAAAGAGGCCCGGAAACACGGCATGAAAGATGGACCACAGGTCATCTAGCGAATTTTCCACCGGCGTTCCGCTAAGGGCAAAGCGTCGTGAGCTTTGCAGGCCGGAAACGGCCTTGGCCGTTTGCGTGGCGTGATTTTTAATGACCTGCGCCTCGTCCAAAATTAGAGCATGAAAGCGGTGGTGATAGTGTGCCAAGTCTCGTCGCAAAAGCGGATAGGAGGTAATCCAAATATCATAGGGGGTCTCTTCTTGCTGCAGCACGAGTAGACGCTCCTCGCGGGTCCCAGCAATCACTGCACTCTTTAGATGAGGCGCAAACTTTTCAATCTCGGCCTGCCAATTATAAACTAAGGACGCCGGACAGACTATCAGCGCCGGTGCCTGAAAGGCTCCCCCCTCCCGCTCCGAGGCTAAAAAGGCGATACTTTGTAACGTCTTACCAAGCCCCATATCATCCGCCAAAATGCCGCCAAATCCGTATTCCGCGAGCATTTTCATCCACTCAAATCCCGCCTTTTGGTAGTCCCTCAGGACCGGGGCCAGGGTCTTTGGGGGTAAATACTCCAAGTTTTCTGGATGGCGCAGGTTGTCCAACCACCGCCGGAGCGACTTGCCCCAGCGCAGGCTGACTTCGTCGGAGTCTCGCTCGGAGAGCGCGAGGGCGCGCACCGCCGCCACCTTTAAGCCGCCTCCCGCCAAATCTCCGGGACTCGCATCGAGATCTTGCAGTAGTTGGCCTACTCCGCGATAGGTCTCGGTTTCCAAGGAGATGAAAGAACCGTCGCGCAAGCGATGAAACCGCCGTTTCGCCAGGATCGACCGGAGCAAGGCCTGGATCTCGTGGGCGTCAAGGTCTTCGACCTCGAACGAAACCTCCAGCCAATTTTGGCTGGCATCCAAGTCCACACGCGTCTTCGGTCGAGCATGCCGCCGGCGGATCAAGGGGTCGACCGCCTCGGTCGCGTAAACCTCGACGCGCTGTTCCAACTCTTCCAAAGCTCGAAACAAAAATTGGTAGATGGCTTCTTCATCGTCCAGCAAAAAAGCGCGTTCGCCAGGGCGGAACTGCGCCGCGGTCAACGCCGCAATCAGCTCATTTTCCGCCATCACGTCGCGGGCCACCAGCCCTCGTTGGCTACGGGCGATATCGACTAGGGGATTAAAGACAAAATCCCCATAGCTAAATTCCAAACGGGCACTGAGCTGGTCATCTTGCCGATCCAAATAGAGGCGTGGCGTAAGCGGCTGATCCACGACCAAATCCGTCACCCTAGGCGCCATCTCGACCGTGCCCAGCTCGCGCAAGCCGGGAACCACGCGATTCAAGAACACTTCAAATTCAGAAGCTTGAAGGGTAAAGGTCACCTCAGCCTGATCACGGTGCAGGTTCTTGAGTTGCTGCAAACGGTGAAGGCTTGAGGGGCTTAGCGGATAGATGGTCGCCCGCGAAATCGCTGCACCATAACCCATGATGGGAGCCACTTGGTCTAATCCTCGCAGATGCACATCGAAACCGCCCTGAACCGTCCGGTCTACACGGGTTTGCATAGGAAGCTTGCCGTCAGACCAGCTGAGGCTGGTCCCGCTATGAGGTCCGAAGGCTAGGTAGCAATCCGTCTGGCGCAGCGCCTCCTGCAAAGTTGGCCACTCATCCGGCGGCACGAACAGCGAGCGGTCGCCTGCTCCATAGGATATTCCTCCGCCATAGCGACTCTGGTTATAGGCCGCTTGAATTCGACGTATGCGCTGGAGAATATCAATGACCACGCCATCTTCCGGCCGAAAATAATGCTCACTGGGGTTCCACGTAAACCGGCTAGAAAACGTAAAGGGCGTGGCGTTTTGCATACGGGCAAGAAAATCGTCAATTTTTTGTACCACGTAAGGCCGCTTGGGACCAATCTTCATTTCGATGCGCACGCTAGCGTTCTGCGGGTACAGGTTGAAAATTAAGCCAAACTGCGCCAAGAGGGGTCGTGCATCCCCGCTGAAGGATGGGGCCGGCTTAACGACGGGCTCGAAGACGGCCAAGAGATGGGACAGTTCGCGCGTGGCTTGCACCTTCACGGGCTCTTGTGGACGAGGGATCCCCCCTACCTTGGGCCTAGGATTGGGTGTCGGAGCTTCGATCTCACGGGCGATGGGACCTTCAGAAGATAAGCTCCAGAGTACCGCGGCCACATGCTTACAGGTATCCATTCGGGCATAGGCGGGGCAGGTGCAGTAGGCCTCCATGCGCTCGAGATCGGGCGCCCACAAATCCACGGTATAGGGCTTGGTGCCCCGAACCGTGGCCCGAAGCCAGTCTTTTTGGCTGGGGTGCGGGCCCATCTCGAGCACGCGGCGGTGTAAAAAGTAATCGCGGCCCTTGACCGATTCGCTCGTCCCACAAAACCGTCGAATGTCTCTTGCTGTAGGGGCCCACGTTTGCCCAACTTGGCTGACCACGAATAGCTTGCCCTCCGTCACGTTTTTTCTTCAGCCTGTCCTAACGACAACCATATCCTCCGACAACAACCCCGATATCGTCTATCCGATGAGATGACGGCATGTTTCAGATCATGGTCAGGAGGCAAGATAGGGGATCGTCATCGGCCCTTCCGGCAAAACCCCAATGCGAGCCCCTGAACCTGCCATCGATCTAGCCTCGTCTAAGGCAGCCTCTACCGAGGGGGCTGGGTGAAGCATCGCTCCTCGGACCGCATCGGCCTCCATAGCCGAGTACAACCACACTTTTGCCTTGGTCAAAATGCCGGCCAACGCCTGCGCCTCCCATTGATCGAATCGGCGAAATCCAGGTTGGTGTATCTGAGCCAACAGGGCTTCGGGAGTCGACGCCATCTCCATCAGGCCGCGGAACTCCCCGTGGTCGGGAAACCCTTCCCGGCACTCAGACGCACAAACAATGGATCCTCCGGGGCGGACCACCTTGGCGGCGGCTGAAATCCCCTTAACCGTTTGATAGAGATTTTGATCTAACGGATATCCGCTGTTGGTGGTAACGACGATATCAAATCCCGGGGCATCCACGGCCGTCATCGCCACGGCCCGAGCATACTCGGCGCCCGCAAAAAAGGCCTCTTCTAACGATCCAGCAAACACACCCGTAATCCCTCGCGTTTGATTTACGGTCACGTTAAGCAGAAAATCTGGCTGAATCAGCTTCCACACCGATTGACACTCGATCTGATGGGGATTGCCGTCGAGCACTCCCCAGGTCGAACGAGGGTGACCAATCTGCGCGGCATTGTGAAAGCCCATA
Organism: Bacillota bacterium; assembly: GCA_021797635.1. Lineage (GTDB taxonomy): Bacteria > Bacillota > Sulfobacillia > Sulfobacillales > Sulfobacillaceae > JAJZZI01. The sequence continues at coordinate 5,342 of JAJZZI010000163.1, forward strand.
ATGGAATCGATGCCCGCAAGCGCAGGATAAATCCCCTTAGCGCCACCGGAAAATCCCGCAAAGAAGTGCGGTTCAATGAGGCCCAAGACTATCTTAACCTCCGCTTGCACAAAGTGCCGGTTCATCCAGGCCTCAGTCCCTCCCGCCGTTTGACCCACCATCGTCAAGCCTTCCTTGGCATAGGCATCGTGATTCACGATGCGATAGCGTTCGACCACAGATTTGCCGTACATGGCGGTCAGCTCTTGCGGGGTGTTGCCACGGTGCGATCCCGTACCATTCACGAGCACCACTTGGTCCGGCCTTATGCCGCTTTCGTGAATGAAGGGCAACAGCACCCGAAGCAGCCGCGCGGTGGGAAGGGGCCGGGTAATATCGGGGGTCACAATGGCGACACTCTTTTTACCTCGGAGAAGTTCAGACAGGGGCGGCGTCCCTAACGGATTTCTCAGGGCTACTCGTACCGCCTCGATCTCATCGCTAAGCGTCGGGATCGCCTGAGGGCGCAGCACCGTAGCGCCGTCGGGGACACTCACCGACAGTTGACCTGCTCCATAGGCCAATTGCACTTCCATATTGGGGACCTCCCGCATGAAGTCTCTTTCGTATCTATTTGAGCATAGTCCTTGAAAGCCCTCCCGCCAAGTCTCTGGCGTATGCCGCGTTGTTCCACGGGACCCGCTTGCCCCTCCCTCATCCTCCGATCGGGTCTTGGTCTTTGTGCAACGGCCCTGACGCAACGATTTTTGTTAGCACCGATCATCGCCCCCACCACGAGAGGTGCGAACACCGCGATAAGCGCCGTTGTACGAAAGGCACTCTAGTCTGCTTCTATATCGAGATGAATATGAATGTAGCGCGCTCTCGGTTTAACATGCTCAGACCACGGGAACCCTGAAGACGGGGGGTACGGATCTTGTTCGTCGAGGAAATTTAGGCCCAGCAAGATCGGCTCATGAAGTTTGTAAAAAGGCATGACATCCAGGAAAACGGTCAGCTTGTGCATTTGACCTCCCATGTATTCCGGCATATATTTTCGACCTATGCGCTTGAGCAAGGCATGAAAATTCAAGATATGGCGGAAATGTTGGGCCACGCCTCCATCGCCATGACGGGGTCGTATAGTCATATGGAAGACAAGATCCGGGAACGTTTTGCTCAAGTGTTTTCAGCGGACAATGCCCTAGCTGGTAAGCGAGCGATGTTGCTCAAGGAGCAGCTATCGAAAACCAATCCGTTCCAAGGTAGGGCCATCGAGGACGTAGACAAGCTCCGCAAGGCCATGAAAATCCAAGTGCTGCCGCATGCATCCCATGCGCCATGAACCGTGTCACGGTGATGGAATTTGCCGAAGGTGCCCAAATTTCATTACCACGCTAGTTTTTGCCCATACACCAAGCGCGACTTGCCGCGGTTACCAAGGAATTGGCCAAGACGACAGAGGGGCCCTATGCCGATAAGTTGCGAAACCACCGAGAGTATCTCCAAGGAATTATCACCGACTTGGAATTACGAGCAAAACCGGCAACGGAGGTAAACGCGCTGAATGGATAAACGGTCCACGACGGACAAGGTGGTGCAAGCCCTCGAGGCGTTAAAACGTGCCGGCAAACCGGTTACATTATCCGGCGTTGCGAAGAGGGCCGGCATCGAACGTAAAACCATCTATAATCACCCGGAATTATTGCTGAAGGTAAAGCAGGCCGCAGAGTCCCGGAACGTTGCGAATCCCGCTCCGGAACCAAAATCGAGTCGCGGTAAGTCGGTGGGCGAAGACCGGATAGCACGGTATCGGAACGACATCCGGCGGCTAGAGGATGAAAAGGCCAAGCTTCTTTACCAAAACAAACTCCTGATGGAGGATATTCTAGCGATGCAGACTCGCCTGTCCGAGCTTGAGGAGGCCGTTAGGTTGAGGGCTGAGCCCGTAGCACGCATGTCGTTATCGAAAAGATTACGAAAGAACAAATAACCGGCACGGCCAGCGTTTTGAATGGGCAGTATTCTTCCTGGATTGTCGTGGACCCATAGCAAATGCAATGATTCATTCTGGGTGTCCGACATTATTATGCATGAATTTGGCATAAGTCCGCATTTCATGGATGTTGAGATCCTGCGTTTACGGGCCGATTAGCGCATCATTCGCATCGTGAAGTAACACCTGGTTCCTACATTCTCCTCCTAGCGACAAGCCTACTCCCAGTGGTTACAGTGTGCATATAGTACGCGACGCCACAGGGACGTCAATCCGGGCGCCGGAAGGGCTGTGCGAGGAGGATGGTCAGCATGAGTGGTGGCGCGGTAGGTCTGTGGATCGGCACAGGAGAGTTCTTGTGCTTGCAGGCTGATCTACGATGGTACGGCTTAAAACAGCGTTCCCAGACGGTTCGGCAGGCATTCCTGATTAATGCCAGCTATGGCCCCATATGGGCGGCACTCGTGAGCTTCACCAGCGGTGAGGGGTGGGGTGTGTTTTTTGTCCCTATGGGCTCCTTTTTAATTGTGATGCCCCCCCCTTATGACGTTCGCAGGTGCCGCGAGCGCCCGTTCTCAAGCGCCACGTGGCTCGGGTACATGACGTTACGGCAGTCCCCCATTGCGCCTGAATGGGATCAGAGGATTTATCCACCAAATCCGGTTCCAGGACTCGGCCCTAAATGGAAACGCATCATCGGAGCCGGATTGCTGTTAGCAATAATGTTGGTGATGTTCATTCAGACGCTGAACCGTTGACTGGGCGTTGCCTGAGAGGTCAAGATTGAGATAACCGAGACATGGGGCGGAGTGCGGTCAGCTCGGGCGCGGCATGGACACAAGCGCGTGATTCGGGGGCGTATGTCCCGCAGAACGACTGCTTTTGATTCGGATTCATAATCTCAGAGAGCGGCTAATCGCCGGAGTAATTACGTTTGTCACTACATATGCTGTATAGTGGAACCATGGAGTTCGAATGGGACGAGGCAAAGCGGGATCGGAACCTCGAAAAGCATCATATTGATTTTGCAGATGCAGCGGAGCTGTTCACGAGTTCCCGGTTCGAGTGGCATGATGAGCGTCAAGAGTACGGGGAAGAACGCCGTCTGACCATTGGCGTGATCGCGGGGCGGGTGTGCGTCTGTGCCTATACGCTCAGGGGGTCACGTTATCGGATTATTTCTTTGAGGAGGGCGAATGCGCGTGAGCAGGCACGGTACTGGCAAACCATCGCAGAGCAATTGGGACGCCGTGGATAAACTCGCAGATGCGGACCTGATCGATGAGTCGTTGCCTGAACTCGACGAGACGTTCTGGCAGGAAGCGGTCTTCGTGCCGGGACCCAAACGGCAGATCACGCTTCGCATCGATCAGGACGTGGTGGAGTATTTTCGGTCGCAGGGACCGGGCTATCAGCGCCGCATGAACGCCGTATTGCGACGCTATGTGCAAGCACAACGTCACCGCAGGTGAGGTGTCGCGTTAAACACGATGGGCTGAGAAAAGACTAACGCGACGCAGCCTTAGAGCGCTTTCGGGGGCGTAAGCGCATTAGCGGCAACGGGTCAGGGACGGGGTCCTCCGACACGAGTCGAGAGCGGAACGTCTGGTGCTCACGGCGGATCCGCTCTCGACCCTGATCAACGAGCCCAGGGGCCAGAAGGCCGCCGTTTATTCGGTTCGTGTCGTATAGATTTGAATGGCATCGCGCAGAAAGGCCGCCATGCCCAGCTGTTCTGCGTCATAGTAGGCTCGAAACCGCTCATCGTCCACATATAGTTCAGCCAGTCCCCGATGGGCTGCCGGACTATACTGCGTCCAGGTAAAGCTGAGCCAGCGTCCATGGAGGTCCGCCGCCTCTTGGGCTTTGGCGCTGGCCGCGTCTCCGGTTTGGAAGGCGTCCCGGAGCGCGGCTTTGACCGCCTCCCCCAGGCGCGTCCACTCTGCATAGTCGTCGGGGGTCATGTGTTGGACTTGCGAATAGGATGACTCGACGACGACGTCTCCGTATTTCTCGCGGATTTCCGGCCCATACTGGGCTTCATTATCCGCGATCAACTGCCGTTTAAATCCTTCGAACTTCTCTGTCTCGCTCATGGTCACCCTTCCTTCCGTCGCCGCGATGGAGCGGTCGACATTCGCGATTAACACGGCCAACTGCCGGCGTTTCGTCAGCAGGTTCTCCCGATGATCCCGCAAGGCCTTGACGCCATCGAATGCGGGGTCCCGCATGATGTCCCGAATGACCGATAGGCTCAGACCCAACTCCCGATAAAACAGGATGTGCTGCAGCCGATCCACTTCCGCCGAGCCGTAGAGCCGGTATCCTGCGGCACTGTGGTGAGCTGGCTTGAGCAGCTCAATCGCATCATAGTGCCGCAGGGTTCGCGGACTTATGCCGGCGATGCGCGCCAGATCGTGCACGGTATATTCCATGGATTCACCTCCTGACAACAACACCGTAAACGTTGACGTTGCGTGAAAGTCAATACCTTGGCAGAACTTATTTCAACCGGTGAGCTCTTCCGGCGCATGTGGGGTGGCATCGGTCCTCAAGCCTCACCAGGCGGGATGAAGCCAGAATAGTTAACGTAACTAATAAGGAAGACTCGGGGGCGCATCTTCCTCAACCTCGCTAGCTGGGTGCGAGTTACCTAATATATAGGGGATGGGTAGCGACAACCTCATTGGCGGCGGGGTATGCAATCGCAGTGGGCTTCTTGCACCCGCCGCTAATTACGCGAGCGCTGCAGTCCGATGGGAGGTTTGACCAATGTTCAGACGCGAATGGACTGTAAAGTGGTACAAGGAGGACAAAGGCTATGGTCGCATCATGCTGGACGGCCGGGATGGCAACCATGTTTTCGTTCACTTCAGCGCGATTCGGTCCGACCCGGTAAGATTTCCGACAGGGTATCGCTTTCTCAAGGAAGGCCAAACGGTGGCCTTCGACTTAGTCGAAACAAACGCCTCCGATAGTCAGCGACTCACAGCGGCCGACGTCGAAGTCTTATCCGACTGATGGCTACCGTTCCGGCATTAACGGGGGCGTTAGCGACATAACGAAATGGCGACCGAACTGTATCAATATGATCCGCTGTGAGTTCCGAGGAATAACGCGACGAGGACATACCCTGCCGTGCCTGGCTGGTTGGCTACGCCCACTCGACCTCTTATTGCCGTGCCTTGTAACCCGCTTATGGTAGCCTGAGCCCAAGTGTTTGACAACAGGCCGTATCGACTACCACTTGATCATCTCGACACCAATGCTCCCACGGATTCACAACTTATTGGGGTGTTCGTCTAGTGATTACCAAAACCCATGTCCACCTTCTGCTTAATGACACATCTTGGCTTTCTCGAGGTCATTACACAAATCCTCGGCTAAATCCTATCACGACTAGCACCAACATGACCACGATATAGAGGCGAAGTCCCCAAAAGGCCCAACGCACAAATCCCGTAGGCGATATTCTGGCCAAGGCGACCGGCCTCTCGTGGCCAGGGTCCGCCACCTTGACGATGTGTTGATCCATGGTGCCCACCTCCTTCGACTAAAACCACTTGGGAACCACTACCGACACCCCATACATCCCATTGAGAATCACTAAGATCCCGATAATGGATACGGCTACGATATTTTGCCAGGGTCGATTGACATGTACGCCCATAATACCGCGGTCATTTAACAGTAATAGAAGGAAGAGCAACGCCGCGGGCATGAAAATCGAGGCCACGACCTGAACGGTGAGGTTCAAAAACCCTAAAGGAGCATGAGGAATTAAGACGACTGCGGCCGCCAGGACGGCCCCGAAGAGCCCGGGAACATAAAATCGCCATGCGACTTTAGCCGGCAAGTTGATGCTTTTCGGCCATCCGAAGGCTTCACCCATGGCCCACGAGGTGCTGGCGGTTAAGGCGATCGTGGCGATGGTGCCAGCTTCTACCAGACCCAAGGCAAACAGATCCTGGCCCGTCGTCCCTAGGTGACGGCCCACTACGGCAATGATTTGACTAATCCGGTCATTTGCCGGACCGCTGTGCCCGCTCATTAGGGTTGCACTTAAGAGCAAAATCGCTACCGCCACCATCACCATGAACAAACTGCCGATGGCGGTATCCCACTGACCATGGCGAACATCTTGAACGGTTAAGCCTTTGTCAACGACGCAAGACTGCTGAAAAAACAGCATCCAAGGGGCGATCGTGGTTCCAAAGTTCGCCAGAACAACAAATAAGAACGCGGCTTGGACTCCTCCAGGTATGGCCAAGTGGCCAATGGCGGTTGCCACCGCCGTCCAACGGGGGTGTGCCATGAGCGCTAAAGGCACGAAGCCTAAGTTTCCGAGGGCAACCCACAGTGAGACGCGTTCCCATGCATAATAGCGTAAAAAGAGCAGGATGGACGCGTCCAGAGCGAGCGCAGCAGCGGCACTCCACACAGGGGCCACGCCAAAGACGGACATGCCTACGGTAATGCCAATAAACTCGGTGATTAAGGTCAGCACGTTGGCCGCCACCAGGTCGACCAGGGAAAACCATCCCCAAAAGGGCCCATATCGGCCCCAAATCATTTCCGCATGCCCGCGATGGGTGACCGCCCCCAGACGTACGGTCATCTCCTGGACAGCAAAAGCGATGAACCCCCCGAGGATAATCGCGGGCACAAAGAAGCCAGCACCGTACATCGCGCCGGTTTGTGCATACGTCACCACGCCGCCCGCGTCGTTGTCGGCAATCATCACCAGAATGCCGGGCCCCACCAAGGTAAGCATGAGGGCAAGGCGCTTTGTCCAATGGTTCGAAGCGCGCAACCTCGCCACGCGAGCACGATCTTGGTCTCGGATTTCCTCTTCATTAGCAACGGAAACTGCGGCAATTGAGGTCTTAGCCATACGCCTTCCTCCTGTCGCTGCCTTCGGCGGCGACAGGGGCGCAATCAGCCTCGACGGTCGCGAAGGTCAGCCTGTAGTGACAAGTTGCTCAGAGCCCAACGTTTATGGCCTCCAGGGTCAGAACTCATCTAGGACTCCCTCCTCAAAAGGCGATCGAAGTTTCTTAATCGAATTACGGAATATGTTTATTATATGCTTGGAGGCGGAGTGGTGTCAACCGATTTTCGTTCATTTTATCGATTTTCGGTCGATTTATGGCCTAATCGATTCATCTCCTGTCTTGTTCTAGCCGAATCATTTCTAATCTCGGTCTAACGAAGAGAATCAAGATTAATCATTGTGGAACAAGGGTCAAACCAGACATGGTTACGAACTTTGGGGGACGGCGTGAACGGCCGCTATGACCCCTCTTCTGCGGGAATGCCCCATACCCGCTCAGGGATAGGCCGTATCAAATGCGTTGACGAGTGGTTTCCCAAGCTCTTTGAGCCCACGGAGAGTTTTCCGAAGCTTCTATCGCACCAGGCCACGTACATCGTGGCGTCCTTAAATCGTATTCGGCACGAAGAATCGGACCGGGGAATCGGAAGTCCGGTGGTGAAACGGAAATGAAATATCAAGGCAATTAGTCCTGTCCGATTGGGAAAAACCAGGATGCACCGCGAAGCCGGCTCGGGCGCGAGAGAATGGCACCAAAAACAGCTGGAGAGAAGAGTCTACGAGTAGAATTTGCCACAAGGGGATGCCTACCTATCTAACGCAAATCGTTCGGAAACCACTCGGGCAAATCTTTTTCTGGTACCAGACGACGTGCATTACCACCCGCCCAACGCGGGGTTTCCTGGGGCTCCCCCAAAAGAATCAACGTCCAAAATCGTTCCATCGGAGGCGGGAGCATCGGGGCATGTAGAGGCTCGACCATCCACGCCCGAATAGCCTCCCATCCGTACACCTGGAACAGCCAGTCCCAGTCATCCACGGTGCCATCGGACAAGACGGTGGGGATAATGAGGGCCGCGTGGCGTTCGGTGTCCAACAGCTCTGTATGGTAACGATAAAACAAGCGGCGCACGCGAAGGGGCAAGGTCATAAGCGAGGTCCTTTGGGGGGAGATGTGGATGAGCGCAGTCGCTGGGCGGCCCAGGTCTGAACCTGCCGATTCAAATCCTGAGCGATCGTGTCAAAGGACTTCGCAGACACTAACAGGCTAAGCGCGCTATCACGGTCCGAAAGATCCTGCGTGTAGGTTAATTGCTGGAGAAACAGACGAGCGGAAAAGGCATCGCGATAGGTATCTTGGGCCAGACGAATGAGATCATCCAGCGAGACAATGCCCGCAGTCAACACCGCATGGAGATCGAGGTAGTCGCGGGCATGAGCACGCCGTCCCACCGTATAAGCCTTTTGCACCGCCACATCCCGGGCATCAGCCACGGCCAACCCCCGCCACGTATCATATCGAAACCGGTGAGGAAACGGGTAGGCGAGGAGCGTGACCGACACATCGTCGAGTCGCCACTGGACCTGTTCGGAGGTATTAAGATCCCATTGAACCTGTGCGAAGTGCGCCAGCATATCATCCACTTCGACCAAGGGCGGTAATGTAGCCGTTGCATCCCGTGTAAAGAAATCCAGATCCCGCGACTGCCGATGGCCAAGATGCAACGCCAAGGCCGTTCCCCCGGCCAAATAGAATTGGCTCATCGTTGGCCATTGCGCCAAGGCCGATGCCACCGCCGCCGTTCCCGTAGGAAGAACATCCTCGCGCAATCCAACCACCTCGCTCACTTATTAGTATAGCCTTTTGTCGGGATGAACTCATGATCAGGCGCGGGCGCGTAGCCCCCGCCAGCTAGGCCTCCACCGTTTGCCTCGTCTAGCAGAGCCATTGTCGTGGATGCCATTCGCCCTGAGTTTGCACCACCAAACCGGCGGGGCGTCGGACCTGGCGAAGACTCGAGGATTGACTGAAGGATTTCTCTCGGGCTACGAAGAAGCATATTGAGACGTTGGATTAGGCCAACCTGTGAAATGTGGTGCTATGGAAAGGGAGGCGAAGTATGGCCCGGACGATTGTCATCGGCGGATTTTGGCATGAATCAGACACGTTCAACCCGATTGAGGCGGAAAGCTCTAGCTTCGAATGGGCCGAAGGCGATGCCCTGTTTTCTTGGTTGCGCCGCCACGGAAAAGAGAGTGAACTCTTCGGCGTGGCTGACGAGCTAGAAAAGCGCGGCTATGCTCTGGCACCCACGCTGGCGGTATCGGCACCCGTCGCCGGGTCTGTGCCCAAGGGCATTTTCCAGAAGTACATGCAGACCCTTAAGCGACAACTTCAGGTGGTCGAGAGAGGGCAGGTAGATGGGGTCATCTTTAGCCTGCACGGCAGCACGACGGTCACGGGGCACCAGGATGCGCAACGAGAGATCGTCAACACGCTCCGCGAATTCTTTGATTCGCCCACGCCGCTGGTGGTTACCTTTGACCTCCATGCCAGCCCCAGTCCAGAACTACAACGCCTCGTCGACGGCATCGTCGCCTACCACACGGCCCCTCATCGCGATGTGGTCGACACCGGCAGGCGAGCGGCGCGGCTGATGCTCGAGCTGTTGTCTACCCCAAAGCCCTCGCATATCATTTCCTTCCGCATGCCCATGCTATTGCCGGGCGAATTCGGCCAAACCGACCATGAGCCCACAAAGCACATTATGTCCCAGATCCAAAGCCTCGTCCATGACAGGAAAGACGTCCTAGACGCTTCGTTCCTTCAAGGATATCCCTGGGCCGACAGTCCTCATGCGATGACCAGTCTGGTGGTCGTGTCATCGGAGACCACGGCGTCGCTTCTCGACCATGTCGAAACGCTAGCCCGCAGCATCTTTGCCGTGCGTGAGCGATTTTATCAGTCGGCGCCCGTCTTATCCATCACCGAAGCCTTAGCTCGTGCCCGAGATAAAAGCCGCGAGAGCCTCTTATATCTTTGTGATAGCGGTGACAACCCCACCGCGGGAGCCGTCGAAGACCGCATCGATTTCCTAGCCGAGGCACTCAAGAAAGGAACCACCGGCCTGGTGTTTGCTCCGATCGTAGCGCCAAAGACCGTGGCCGAAACCATGTTCCAAGTGGGCTCAGAGGTCATGACGGAGCTGGGCGGTCAACTGGTAGACCAAGGTCTTCGGGTCAACGTGCAGGCCAAAGTGCTCCATCATTTTCACGATGACCTGGGCGGCGATGTGGTTCTCTTGGATATCTCGGGCAACTTGGTCATCGCAACGACCAAGCGCGTGCCCATGCACGGGCCCGATTGGATTCGAAGATTCAAAATCGATCCCGAAGACCCTTCCAGAGTGTTTGTGCTGAAAAGCGGATACCTTTTCCCAGCCTTTGAGGACATGTTGCAAGCAATTCCTGGAGCGGCCTCCTATCTCGTGGCCACCAAAGGCGCATCAAGCCTCGATTTGAACACATTTACCTATCACTTGCTTGCCCGTCCCATGTATCCCTTGGATCAATCCGGGCCGTGGAGCCTTGAGCGCATCGTAACCTCCGACGGTCACATTCAGCAGATGGGGCCGATTATCCTCTGAAGTAGGGCGCCTTCCCGCCTTTTGCGACCACCAGGCTAGGCTAAAAGGATATGCCCAAACGGCTGGTCCGTTCCGAGGACTCTTCGCCCAATCCAACGATCACCCTGGGGCTCCTTTTCCAATCCCCTGCTGAGGGGCCCAGACTGAAAGCAATGTGGCCAGAGCGAACCCCGTCAGCCATCGCTTCTCCGACGTAATCTGGCGCTGCCAATCCGGGCCCATACACTTAAAGTCTTACTGAAGATCGCTCAGTTGACTTCCTCCGCGAAAATCCTCCTGTTAGCATAAAGGCACGGGTACCCGCGGGTTTGGTCGGTTTCCATCGAATTAAATAGGGAACCTTCGATAAGGTTTATTTCGGTTTCTCAGCACGGTGGAAGGGTTTTTTCCTTCATTGTGCCGAGCTTTATTTTTTCTTGCCGTTTTCCATTCTTCTTTTGGAGGGATGACGATGATCACACTGAAAAATCGGACTGCTGCCGTCTCGCCTCCGCGTTACAATCAATTGGACGCTCTTCGTGGCATTGCCATCCTCAGCGTGGTCATTTTTCACGCCTATATCATTCGGCCCTTCTTTCATGGCCCCTGGTGGATGCGTTTTGTTGGTCAAGGTGCTGAAGGTGTCGGCTTATTCTATATGGTGAGCGCCTTAACGCTGGCCCTTAGTTGGAAGCACCGACGAGAGGTGGACCGTGAACCCCAGAAGGCCTTTTGGTTAAGGCGGTTCATGCGCATTGCTCCCATGTTCTATCTCACCCTCATCGCCGCGTTTATACTCCATGCGGGCAATCCCACGGTAGTCCCGCATGCGATGAAACACCACATTTTTACGTGGGCTAATCTTTTAACCCATGTGACCTTTGTGTTTGGATGGCTGCCATGGTTTCAAAACTCCTGGATCGGCGTGGAGTGGTCGATTGGCGTGGAAATGACCTTTTATTTGCTGTTCCCCTGGCTGATGGAAAAGGTCTTTGGGCGCGTCGACTCTCGACTTTTTTTGGCCAGCGGCCTCGTCCTGGCGCTAGGTTGGCCCTGGCTTTTGCATCATCTTTGGTTTCCCTGGCCGCTATGGGCCAAATCCTTTTTGCTCTGGTCCTTTCCTGTGCAGTGGATCTGGTTTGCCGCTGGCTTCCTCGTCGTCGCCTACCGAGCACGGCCAACCATGGCCGGTTGGGCCACACTGTGGCTTGTGGCTGCCCTGTTTCTAGGTGGACACTCGTGGACGGCGCACACGGCCAATCTCCTCTGGGTGGTGCCGAACTTTATCCTGGTTTGGCTTACCTGGCATGACTACCGTGGCCTGCGATGGCTGGTACGAAACCGCTGGCTGCAATATGTTGGCACCCGGAGCTATAGTATTTACCTGGTCCACTGGCTGATTCTTGCTCAAATTGCCCATTTCGCCTTTGCCAGTGCACACAGCCCATCGGGATGGTTGCTGCGCCTGGTGCTGGGACTTGCCGCCAGTCTGGTCGTTTCGGAAATCACCTTTCGCCTGATCGAGCAACCAGGTATCGCGTTGGGGCGAGTCCTTATCGAGAGGCTGGGTTGGGGTCGGCGCCCAACCCTTCCCAAGCGAGATGCCGAACGAGTCATGGAGGCCCTCAGCTCCTAGCGTAACGCCCATCGCCACCCGCGGCGTCTCGTTCTGCAATCAGACAAAGCTCCGCCGCCTTAAAGGCGTGCTCCTGCGTCATCGCCACTTCCGTGCGATTGAGACAGTCTAAAATGAGCTGACCAAAGAATGGATATCCCACCTTGCCATGAACGGGTAGATGCCATTCGCCCTCTTGGTTGGCCAGATATAGGTGGCTTCCTTCCAGGTCGCGAGCGATATCGATGTATTTTCGGAGTTCGATGAACCCTTTCGTGCCCAGTATGAAGGTTCGGCCGTCTCCCCAGGTTCTCAGTCCATCGGGAGTAAACCAGTCCACTCGGAAGTACCCAGAACTGCCATTGTCCATCACCAGACTCGCCTCGCCAAAGTCTTCCAGCTCGGGATATTCAGGATGGTCGTAATTCGCCACACGACTCATCGTCAGCGTGGCATCTTGACCTCCCGTGAACGCCAGAATTTGCTCGATTTGATGGCTGCCGATGTCGCACAGGATCCCCCCGTAGTGCTCCTTTTGAAAAAACCAGGCGGGGCGACTGCCGGCATTTAAGCGATGGGGGCCTGTTCCCATCACTTGGATGACGCGCCCAATGACGCCCTCTTCGATTAACTGGCCCGCGAACACGGCGCTTTCGACGTGGAGCCGTTCGCTATAGTACACCTGGTACTTTAACCCGGTTTCGGCCACCTTGGCCTTTGCCGCCTGCAGTTGGCTCAAGGTGGTAAAAGGGGCCTTGTCGGTGAAGTAGTCCTTGCCATGATCCATCACCCGCATGCCTAAGGCAGCCCGCTTGGAGGTGATGGCGGCACCCGCCACCAGTCGAACCTGAGGATCATCCAACACTTCGTCCTCACTCGACGCCGCTTGGGCTCCCGGATAGGCTTTCAAAAATCGTGCCACCCGACTGGGATCCGGATCGTATACCCATTTCACTTCTGCTCCGGCCTCGGTCAATCCGTTGACCATGCCATAAATATGACCATGATCCAAACCCACCGCCGCTATCACGAATTCGCCCGGTTGGCACACCGGCCTCGGCTTGCCTTGCGGCGCATAGTTCATGCCATCGGCTGCACCCACATCGCATTCCCCCTATTGCACTCTCTGCCACGTTAAAAGCCATGATGCGTACGGCCAAGGCGGGTGATTGGCCCAGGCCATGTCCGGCGCCCCCTAATGAAGGCCTAGGGGCGCTGGTCGAGTCCATCGGGAAGAAATATCTTTTGTCCAAGGCGAGCACTCTCAATGGCTCCAAACACCATGGCTAGGCTTTGAATATTGTCCTTGGCCTCGGTTTCCGCGGGACGGTTGCTTCGCCACGAAGACATCATCGCGTCGAGCGCTCGGGCGTGTCCGCCTAAAACCCCGTCTTCCACCACGGCCCAGGTCCGATCCGTTTTTCGAATAAAGCTTGGCGAAGCGGCTTCGTCTACCGTTTCGGCATAGGGCACGCCTTCTCCATCCCACCTGGCCGTCCCTCGAGATCCCACGACCCGCCAATCCGCTTCCCACGAAGTGGGGCATCCTTCAGCCGCCCACGATCCCCGGTATTCGAACACCGCTCCGTTATCCCAGGTAAAAATGGCGATCGCCGACGCGTGGCCCTGGTACCAGGACCCGGGCGGATTATAGGCGTGGCAGTATACACTTTTGGCTCTGCCGCCTAAGAGAAAGCGAGCTTGATCGAAGGTATGGATCGCCATGTCGAGCAAGAGCGGCTCATCCATGGCATCGCGAAATCCGCCAAAATGGGGACCCAAAAAGAAGTCGGCCGCTACCATCCCCACCTGGCCAATGCGGCCTTCTTGCAGCAGGTGTCGAAAAGCGCGCAGCTTCGGATGATACCGTCGATTCTGCATGACCAAGAGGCGCCGCCCGCAATCGCGTGCACGTTCTTGTAGGCGACGCGCCGCTTGCCAGCTGTCGGCCATCGGCTTTTCTGAAAAAACGTCGAGGCCATGCTCCAGTGCCGAGGTAACCACCGCTTCACGGCTCTCGGGTAACGTAATATCCCAGAGCAAGTCGGCAGGCACCTCAATCAACGCTTGCTGAACGTCTTGAAAGATGGGAACGGCTAACTGAAACTCTGCCGCTCGCGCCTGGGCCGATTGCAAAACCACATCGACCAAGGCCACGATTTCAACGTCTTTGGCGTGCGACGTCGCATATTTGAGCCACTCTCGCGACATGCCACCGAGACCCGCCACGATCACTCGAGCCCTTTGCAAAGCGATCTCCCCTGACCTTGCGCTCTATTTTATGATGTCGTGCTGGCATTCTGGCTCGAGTATATCACGCCCGCCACCGGGGCAGGCGCCATCCTTGGCAGAAAGTGGGCTTGATCGCCAACTCACGGAACGATGAAGCGTCCCCGTTCATCGCCGATGCCCGTCTTGCGGTAGAAATAGGTGTTGACCACGTCACGCCATTCCTCTGCATTTTGTACCTGCCAAGCCAAGCGCTCGGCCACGCGTTCGGCCCACTGGGCTGGCACCTCGCGGGAAATTTGTTGCCAGCGCGCCAAAAGCCCCCTGGCCGCCTCGGCCCCCTCGAAGTGACTGTCGTAGATATGCTGGATGACCGTTTTGCCAGAACCCAAGCGATGGCCATAGGCCACATGATGAAAGAACAGCAGGAGTTCATCCGGGCAGCTTTGAACATCTTCATAGATGCTTCGATGAGGCTCGCGATATTGGCCGACATAGCCGGTCCCCGTCGCTTCCGTTCGGTCGACCCCTATGCCGTGATGGTCAGCAAAATGATACGTACCCCATTTGGAATATTCGTAGCCATCCACATTCGGTCCGTAATGATGTCCCGGATTCACCATGAAGCCGACCCCGAGAGGCGCGGTGTAACTCTCATAAATCCGCCAAGAATCGTGCAGCATCGAGGAAAGCGCGTCGACGAGTAAAGGCGCGTGGCCCAAGGTTTGATGGATCCACTCGGCCGTAATTTGAGTGCTGGCCAGCTTGGGATCCCACGCCAAGCGCCCGAATCCGTAAAAATTGGCCTGAGCCAGGGGATGTCCCGTCCAATAGGGGTCGTTACCCGCATTGGCCACGCCTGCGATGCCGCCTAAGCGACGATCCAGCCCCTTGCCCGAGGCCACCTCGGCGATAGTGCTCGAAGGCCCCTTCGCATAGGTATCAAAGTCGAGTACTTCTTTCCACTGCGGCACCAAATAACAGAGGTCCCGCTGCTGCCCGGTATACTCTTGGGTAATCTGCAGTTCCAACATCTGATGCGTATGCGCCATCGCCCCCAATAGGGGCGATACGGGCTCACGTACCTGAAAGTCGATAGGCCCATTTTTGATTTGCAAAATGACGTGGTCGGCAAAGCGACCATCCAATTTTACAAAATGGTCGAAAGCCGCTCGGGCGCGGTCGAGCTTTCTATTGCGCCAGTCGGTCTGACAATCGTAGACGAAACATCGCCATATCACCAAACCACCGTACGGCGCCAGTGCTCGAGCTAATAGGTTGGCACCGTCGGCATGATCGCGTCCATAGGTGAAGGGACCCGGCCGAAACTCCGAGTCCGCCTTGACCACAAAACCGCCGAAATCGGGAATATACGAATAGATTAACGCGGCTTTGTCCTGCCACCATTGCTGAACGGCTTCATCCAAGGGATCTGCGGTGCTAAGTCCCCCGATTTCGACGGGCGAGGCAAAGTTGACACTGAGGAACAGGCGGATGGCGTATCCTCGAAAGCGTTCGGCCAGGGCGGCGAGATCGGCCAAATGCTTTGGGGTAATAAAGTAAGATTCCTCCCCATGGACGTTCACATTGTTAATCGCTACAGCATTGATCCCGACCGAAGCCAAAAGACGGGCATAGGCCGTAAGCCGCGAAGACGGGGGCAACACCTGTCCCTGGCTAAAAAACAGGGAACCGCCGGCATAGCCGCGTTCCACACTGCCATCCAGGTTATCCCAGTGATCGAGCATACGAAGGGGGTTGGCGGGGGCGTTTTGGCCCACCATGTCCTGCAGCGACGTCATGGTCGCCATCTGCCGAATAAGACTAAAGGCTCCGTACAAAAGGCCACGGTCGCTTGCGCCCACCACCGCCACCCCGGGGCCCAAGGGCCAGATGGCATAAGCCTCTTCCCCCATGCCCTCTAAATCCGCCATCTGCTCCACGGAAATATCCCTGGCTATGGACTCCAGGCGAAAATTCGCCAGCGTCCCCAGCCATACCCCCGATTCGCCTTGATCCATCTGATCCAAAATCTCGATATTTACGCCGAAAAGACGCTCCAGGCCCCTTTGTAGTTCGCGGCTGGCCGTTTGACCCATATCCGTCTTCGACGATGCGATTACACGGGTCATCCAGGGCTGGCGGTACGTCCCTTTCGTCCCCTTAGGAAGTTCGGGCCAGGTCAACCAGGCTTGGTCAAACGCGTGGCCACTTTGCTCTGCCATACTCTTCCTACCCTTCTAGAGGGCTTGGCCCTATGTGAGGGGCCAAGCCCTCTCGCCCTTTTTTTCGCTTGAAGCTAAATATAGCCGTTGGCCATCCAGCCCCCATCCACCATCAAGGTCGTGCCGGTGACATAGTTGGATTCATCCGAGGCGAAAAACACGGCGGGTCCAGCGACGTCTTCCGCCTCGCCCATGCGACCGGCGGGAATACGTGCCGTCAAGCGCTCTGGCCGATGAATCCCGCGAGCAATGTAGTCGCGCACGATTTCCGTCAAGATGAACCCCGGACTAATGGTGTTGACCTGAATGCCGTGGCGAGCCCATTCGACGGCAAGGTTTTGCGAAAGTTGCTTGACGCCCCCCTTGCTTGCCGCGTAGGCAGCTCGCTCGGGAATGGCCGCATGCGCCACGAGCGAGGTGATATTGATGATTTTCCCCCCTTTTCCGCGCGCGATCATGTGGGCACCTACCGTCTGACAGCAAAAGAAGGTGCCGTCCAAATTCGTGGCCAGACAACGATGCCAATCCTCCACGGCCAACGTCTCCGAAGCTCCCGCTACGGAAATTCCTGCCGCATTGACTAAAATATCGATGCCGCCCGTACGGGCCACGGCCGTCTCCACCATCTCTCTCACCGAAGGCAGTTGGCTGACGTCGGCCATCACCGCCACCGCTGGCGGATGTTCCGCCGCCTCAATGGCGCGTTTTTGCTCCAACAGTTGATCGAGGCTTCGGCTCACTAAAATAACCCGAGCCCCTTCCTGAGCCATCTTTCGGGCGATGGCCGCGCCGATGCCGCGACCGGCGCCGGTGACCAATGCCACTTTGCCGTGTAGGCGCATGTCGTTCGTCTTCCTTTCCGATTTGTCATTTTAAAAGGGGCCCCATATCCTCGGTTCTTTTTACCAAGAACGTTCTCGCGCGTTTCGGCTAGACCTCCCCTGGGGAAGGTGGCTTTGCCCAGCGTTGATTAGGAATCAAGGGAAACCAATCCGGTCGCGAAGGGTCACGGTCGTAGGGGTAGTCGCCTAACCGCCGATATTCCTCGGCGTACCGCGCCACCTTGGCCTGATCGAGCCGCACTCCCAGCCCAGGCCCTGAGGGAACGGCGATCCTGCCGCCTTGGTAGTGCATTTTTCCGCCCTGGATCACATCATCCTCTAGGTGGTGGTAGTGGGCGTCGGCGGCCATGGTGGCGTTGGGCAGCACCGCGCCCAGATGCAGCATGGTGGCCAATTGGATGCCCAGTTCTCCCGACGAATGGACGCCGATAGAATATTGAAAGGTTTCGCAGACTTGGGCCGCCTTGATGCAGGCGCGGATTCCTCCCCAAAAGGTCGTATCGAGCAGAATGACGTCGACGGCCGGATTCAAAATGTTTTCGGCCAACTGTTCAAAGTTGACCACCACGGTGTTGGTGGCCAAGGCCAGGCCCACCGCCTGCCGCACTCGGCGCATGCCATTTAAGCCCCAGGTCGGATCCTCGAGGTAGTCGTTATTCAAGTCGAAAATCGCTCGGCCGAAGCGAATCGCGTCTTCTACTGAGAGCGCGGCATTGGGATCGTAGCGCAACCGATCCTCGGGAAAGGCGGCGGCGAGCGCACGATAGGCGGAAAGCTCATATTCCGGAGCAAAGACTCCGCCCTTGAGCTTGTGCGTCGAAAAACCATGACGCGCCTTCAAATCGCGGGCATGGGCCACCAATTGTTCCGTGGTTTGAACTTCACCGCGCCCGCTGGTGGCATTAGGCAGCCGAAAGAATAAATAGCTGGCAAAAGGAACGGAATCTCTTAGCTTGCCGCCCAGCAGTTGATATACCGGCACTCCCAGTTTCTGCCCGATGATATCTAAGCAGGCAAATTCAATAGCGGCGGCAAGCTGAGTGCGGTTGTTATAGAGGCTCGCCGTAGGATTGGCGATTTTAAAGCGCAGCTCTTCCAGACTAAAGGGATCGTGCCCCACGAGATACGGTTTTAAGCCTTGAAAGGCAGCCTGCGCTCCTTGACCGCCGCCCCCCATTTCTCCCAGACCGATAATGCCTTCATCGGTCTCGACCTCCACTAATGTACGCACGAAACGGCCCCAATGCGCTCCATTGCTATGCAATAGCGGCGCCTCGAGCGGCATGGACACCGTCGTCGCCCTGATGTCTGAGATGTACATTAAGTGGCCTCCTGACCGCTTGGGTCGATAGATAGCTGGACGAATGCTAAAACGTCACCATGGTTTTGAGCACGCGAAGGTAGCTTTTTTCCGCTAAGTATTGGGAAAGCTGGTCCACGGAAATCCCATGCTGGGTAAATGGTTCAAGCCGCTGGCGGTAGCGGCGAATCAGATGGATGGCTGCAGGAAAGGTATTGGCATAGCGAAAGATCCCCTGCACCGACCATCCTCGAGTGGAAATCTTGAGCCCGTTGAGCTGCATGTCACCCTCCTCGCCAAGGCCCACCAAGACCAACGTGCCCCCGCGAGCCAAATGGTCCTGGGCAAAGCCAAGCCCTCCCGCCGATCCGCTGCACTCGATGACCACGTCATAGTCACGGTGCGGGCGCGTTTCGATTAGGTGGGCGTTGAACCCCATCTCGGCCGCCTGGTCCACGCGATCGCGCCGCACATCAAAAAGTTGCACGTCGCCCCCCTGCCCTTCCGCCGCCAGCGCGGTCAGCACCCCCACCGGCCCAGCACCCACCACCGCCACGGTCATGCCTAGAGCGATGCCTGCCCTTCGGACAGCGTACACCCCGACGGACAGGGGCTCTGCCAAGGCCGCCTGCTTTGAATCCAAGCCTTCGGCCAAAAAGGTATAGGCCGCTGGGTGGAGCACATATTCGGCCAAGGCTCCGTCGACGGGAGGCGTGGCAAAAAACTTGACCTCGGCGCATAGATTGTAATCTCCCCGTCGACAGGGGTGGCAAAGGCCGCAGGGAAGTCCCGGTTCTAAAGCGACCACCGCTCCCACGGGCAACTCCACCCCGTCGCCTACGCCGTCAATGGTCCCCCCGACCTCGTGTCCTAAGACCATCGGGGCCTTTAGCACAAAGTCCCCAATTCGCCCGTGCGTATAATAATGCACATCAGATCCGCATAGCCCCACCGCCCCCACTTTGACCCTCACGTACCCCTGGGGAATGGACTCCGGGGCACGAACTTCCTCAATCACCAGATCGCCCTTTGCCCGCAGCACCGCTGCCTTCATCTTCGACTCCCCTCTCACCTAATGGCCCCATCGACCCGCTGGCCGTCCCTGGTGCATCCTCTTTCATTATAGACGTTGGCCGTGGAACCATTTGAACCCTAGTTGCCGATCCGCCCGACGAAGGTCGTGACACTCATGGGCGAAAGCTTCGCCCATAGCCTGCCCGAAGTGACCACCCGTCCCGGCCCCTTGGCGAGATTTTGGCTGGCGGAGGTCACGAAAGGCGTCGCCACCCTAACTCCCTGGGGCAGTCCGGCAAGGGCGTAGGTTCTAGGGGCGTGGTTGGCGTTAATCACCACCACCGCGAATTGACCCGTCTTGGTATCCTTATAGGCCGACATGGAAATGCCTGGTGCGGGATGGACGGACGATCCCACGCGCACGTAGCCCGGTCGAATAAAGCGGCTGAAATTGCCCAGCGTGTAGAGGCGCTTGTTGGCCACGTAGCCCGACGTGCCCATGAGATTGATCAGCCCCTCATTGTCATTGGTTTGCCCGTTGACCAACCACCAATAGTTCCAGACGCTCACATTAGCGACGGTCAGATACTGATTGACGGTTTGGGCCACTGAAATACCGTTGGTCATAGAGGGATCTTCCGGGGTAAAGGTGGAATACTCCGTCTCCCAGATTTGCTTTCCCTCTTTTTGAGCGACGCTTAAGGGTGCAATCGTGCCACCATAGCCATGGGCGGCGACAATCGACACGTATTTAGACGCCGCCTTGTCTCGTAAAGTGGGCAGGGCGTACTGCTCGCCCCAGAACGATTGCTCAGGCATGATGATCTTGGCTTTGACCCGTTTTTGCGCGAACACCGGTCCCAAATCGTTCTTGATAAAGGTGTTAAATTCGGCCGGAGTCCAAATCGCGGAATCATAGGTCTGGTTCTGATCGGGCTCATTTTGTACAGAAATGTCCGTAATTCGAACATGAAAATGGCTAAAGTAGCCGTTCACGTAATTGGCCAAGTAGACCGCATAGGCATGGTAGTACTGGGGAAGTAGGGTGTTATTGGTCTGGCCGGTGCCGCCAGCAAGCGCGTTATTGGCCTTCATCCAGGCAGGAGGACTCCAAGGCGTCGCCATCAGTGTCTTGACTCCGTACTTCGCCGCCTGTCGCATCAGCCAAATTTGGGAGTCGGGCAAGATCGACCAATTCCAGGTACCGGGCGAGGGTTCAATCGTTTGTCCATTGCCTTCTGCCCCACTGCCATCATTGACTAAGCTGCGCACCACGGTGAGCCCAATGCCCTGCTTAGGCGAAAACAAGAGATTTAAGATCTTGGTGCGGGTGGGTGGTGCAAACGACTCCAGTAGGGCCGCCTGTCCAAAGGCGCCCGATGCCCCAAAGCCTACTATGACTTGTTTTTTGACATTCCAACTGATACTGGCGTTCACCTGGGCTTTTGGTGTCGGGGCCTTCTGGCCAAAGACTGCAGGCTCAGCCAAAAAGACTAAGGCCGCGGCCGACACCACCACCATATTTCGCTTGGTTTGATGCACGATCAATGCTCCTTTCGCTTTTCCATCGAGAAAGTCATCCAATCCGTCCCACCACGACCATCCTCTGCGCTTAGGCATCCACCTGGTCTAATAGGCGCTTTAAGGCCACTTTTGGCTGGTGCTCCCCATCGAAGAGGAGCGGCCAGTCCTTGCGGCCCTTGACGGGAAAATCATCCAGCCAATTCTCGTCGTCCGCCACTCCCCAAAGGGTGACCGCGTCGAGCACGGAGGCGTACTCCGTAAAGAGGGCAAAGAGTTCCCCATAGCGATCTGCCTGTAGGGCAAGACGATCCGGGTCGGGGGATTTTACGTCCGTGGTGCGGTCGTCGGCGTCGTAAAGCGAGATGTCTAATTCGGTAATTTGGAGGCGAACCCCGAGTGAGGCATAGCGGTCGAGCGCCGCTTTAACATGGTCCAGGTTGATGGTGTTTAGCTTGAAATGGCCCTGCATGCCGATGCCATGAATGGGCACCCCCTGATCCAAGAGTTGCTTAACCAATCGATAGATCTTTTCGCGCTTGATCGGGTCGGTCTCATTGTAGTCATTGTAATAAAGCGCCGCCTGATTATCCGATTCATAGGCGTACCAAAACGCTTGCGCCAGGTAATCCTCACCCACCTGTTTTAGCCAAGGGCTTGGCCGTAAAATCTCATCCCCGCTATCGGCCACCGCTTCGTTGACCACGTCCCAGCAATAGATTTTGGACTGATAGTGTTTCACCACGGCATGAATATGATGGCGCATGATACCTAGCATCTCCGCGCGCGGTCGCTCGCGCCCCTGGTCATCCAAAAACACCCACGAGGGCGTCTGATTGTGCCATACCAACGTATGCCCTCGCATGGCAATACCATGGCTTGTCGCGAAATCTAAAATGTCATCGGCCTGATCAAAAGAAAAGCTGTCCGGCCGCTTGTGCAACGACTCGAACTTCATTTCATTTTCCGCCGTCACCGAATTGAAATGTTGAACAATCAAGGGTCCATGACTCTTTATGGTACGATGGTTGACCGCCGCGCCCACTTTAAACCAAGGTGCGTACGCTTTAGCCAGCGATGCTTTCCCCATGTCCGTCCCTCCTAATTTTTAGACTTCAGGCCAGACATTCGGGGAGCGGCGCGATCTTGGCTTCCGGCTCCCCAAACGAGGTCCCAGTTAACCCGCGCTGTCCACCGTGATTAGGGCGGAAAACGTCTGACGGGTAAGGGCACGCGCTTCACCCGCTAAATCCACCCCTTGGCTGAGGCGAATATCTGACGAGGATGCCCCAATTTGAATCTCAATCTGACCGGGTTCTATCGAAAACTCCATGGCTTCGTTGTAATATCCCAGGAGATCGGCGGCCAGTTCGAAGTGAACGCGCTTGGCTTCGCCGGGTGCTAAGGGCACTCTGATGAAGCCCAGCAGTTGCTTGACGGGGCGCGTGATGCGTGACACCGGTCGCGCCACATAGATTTGCACCACTTCATCGCCACCGATATCGCCGACATTGGCCACCTCCACGCTCCCTCGAAGGGTCTCGCCCACGGCCAAGGGGCTTCGCTCCAGTTGCAGGTTGCCGTACTCAAAGCGGGTGTAGCTTAGGCCGTAGCCGAAGGCGAAAAGGGGGTCTGTGCCCATTTCCACATATTTTCCGTGCCAGTGACTGCGTCCCCCTGAAGGCTTGTGGTAGTAATATACGGGAATTTGGCCAGCCGAGCGAGGAAACGATATTGGAAGCCGTCCCCCAGGATTGTAATCGCCAAAAAGCACGTCAGCGACTGCGGGTCCACCTTCTTCGCCGGGAAACCACGCCTCTAAGATAGCGCTGGCGGCCGCGACGACATCGTTTTCTAGGGCCACGGGACGGCCGTTAATTAATACCAAGACCACGGGGGTGCCGGTTTGGGCCACGGCACGGATAAGGTCGGCCTGCACCCCAGGCAGGCTCAGATCCACGCGATCGCGCGACTCGCCACTGGTGCAGCCCTCGACCAACCCAGCGCGGTCCCCGACGGCAAGCACGGCGACCTCGGCGTGCTTGGCCAACTCCACCGCCTCGGCAAATCCCGAGCGGTCCTGACTCTGAATGTCGGCTCCCTTGGCATATGAAACCTTGACCTCAGAGCCGGCCCGCTGCTGCAGTGCCTTCAACAAACTCACCATCGGCACCACCTGATCCTCTAAGCGAAGGTTCTTGGGCAGGGGCGTGTTGAAGACATTGCCGCTGTCGCGCTGGTCAATCAAGGTCTCCACATGGCAGGGATAAGCATAGTCCCCCACTAAGTTCCGAACGGCGTCCGCATTAGGGCCAATGACGGCAATCGTACGGACCTCAGGCGATAAGGGCAAGGTCTGAAAGTCATTTTTTAATAGCACGATCGACTCTTGGGCCGCCTTACGGGCAAGCTTTCGCTGCTGGGGCACGTCAAAGATTACCCTGGCGGCGCCCTCATCGACCATCGGCTGCTCAAACAGTCCCAGCCGGAATTTCCAACGCAAGACCCGCTTCACCGATACGTCTAACCAAGCGAGAGAATCCGGCGCACTCTCGATCGCCTCGGCCAACGGCTTCGCATAATAGTCCCGACTGGGCAGTTCGATATCGACACCGGCCTTTAAGGCCGCCAGCGCAGCGCTCTTGGCTTGCTCGAACAGGTGATGATACGTGTTAAGACTGGCTACGGCAAAGTAGTCAGAAACGACTAAGCCTTGAAAACCCCAGGATTTGCGCAATAGTTCGGTCAAGAGCCAAGCATTGGCGTGGCAAGCCACGCCGTCGAGCTCGTGATAGCCCGGCATGATCGAGGCTAAGCTCTCTTTTTTGACCGCCGCTTCAAAGGGAAACAGAAACACTTCATGCAGCTCGCGCCAAGGGATATGGGCCGGGGCCCAATTCATGCCTCCTTCCGACTCACCGTATCCCACGAAGTGCTTGCCGGTGGCCATGACCATTTGATGGGCGTCCCCTTTTTGCAGCCCGCGGACATAATGCATGCCCATCTGCGCCACCAAATAGGGGTCTTCGCCAAACGTTTCTTCGGTGCGGCCCCAGCGCGGATCGCGGGTCACATCCAACAGCGGCGCGAGCGCCTGATGGGCGCCCACGGCACGCATCTGGTCGCGCACCACCTGGGCCATATCATGCACCAAATCCACGTCGAAGCTGCTGGCAATGCCAATCGTCTGCGGAAAGCATGTCGCATCTTTGGCCATATAACCGCTGCAGGCTTCCTCATGGACTAAGGCGGGTATGCCCAAGCGGGTATGGTCGCGAAGATAGGCCTGAATTTGATTGGCCATCCGGGCTGACTGCACGGGCCCCAGGTGGCTGGCTCCACCAATACGGGTGATTTGTCCGATGCCAAGGCCCAAGCGCTCGGTGGCTTCCTGCTCGTCCAAGCTGCCCTCGTCCAGCACTTCGTACACCCAGATGGCATTTAACTGCTGAATCTTCTCTTCAAGCGTCATGCGGCTCAGTAAATCCTCCACCCGAGCCTCAACCGATGCCGCTTGATCGCGATATAGGGCCGACCGGTTTTCGCTATCCATAACTCACTCCTAATCACCCGGTTGAGCGCTCAACGAGCGCCCAACAGAAGTTCGACCACTAATTGGTCCAATTTTTCGTACTGATAGCCCACCGCTCCCCAGCGCTCGCGGTCAAAGGGTTCCTCGCTAGCCGACCACTGGGCCAGTTCGCTTAGAATGCCTTGAATCTCCGCATCGCTGGCGAATTTTCGCACCTTGTCCTTCAATATCAGATAGGTCCTCATCGAGCCCCGAGCGAAGTCCCAAACCCCTTGGGCATCCTCCGTGCGGTACGCGTGCGCATCAAAGTGGCGTGGGCCTTGATATCCCCCATCTTCCAACATTTTCACGACGTAAAACGCCCCTTTAAGATCGTCCGAGGCAAACCTGAGGTCCTGATCGTAGCGTCCCGGCTTTTGGTCGTTGAGGTCGATGTGGAACAACTTGCCTGCCTCCAGCGCCTGCCCAATAGAGTGATATGGGTTCAGGCCCGCCATCTTTTCATGGGCAATTTCGGGGTTGACTCCGACCATCTCGGGATGATCTAAGGTGGCAATGAAGGCTAACATAGCCCCGGTAGTGGCCAGATAGATATCGCTTCGGGGTTCATTGGGCTTGGCTTCCATCGCGATGCGCATGTGGTATCCGTTGGCTAGGATGTGCTCGGTCAGTTGGTTGACCCCGTCGCGATAGTGCTTCATGGCGTCGCGGGGATCGCGGGCGGCGTCCACCTCGCTGCCCTCTCGGCCTCCCCAGAGCACGAAGGTGTGGGCACCCAGTTCCTGCCCTAAGTCAATTGCCGCCTTGGCCTTGTCCACTGCATGCCGTCGGATGGGGGCCATGCTCGAGGTAAACGCGCCATCTTTAAAGACGGGATGATAGAAGAGATTGACCGTGACCATGGGCACGTGCATATCATGATCCGCTAGCGATTTCTTAAAATCTCGCAAAATATTCTCGCGCTCACTGGCACTAGCACCCAGCGGAATCAAATCGTTGTCGTGCAATGTCACTCCGTAGGCACCTAGTTTCGATAACTGCTCAACGGTGACCAGCGGCGACAATGGCGCTCTTACCGCATCCCCAAAGGGATCCCTGCCCTGGTTGCCCACGGTCCATAGGCCGAAGGTAAAGCGGTCGGCCTTAGTCGGTTGAAACTTATCACTTGGAATCGTCATGACTGTCCTCCCTATCGTCTCAAGCCCATCCACCCTAGACCAACCGAACCACGGTCCAAATGGGGCTCCTGCTAATTACTGTATCACTCGGTAAAATTCCTGCTCAATGTGCAAGTGCTCGGAAATAAATAGGGAAAAGGCTTGCGCATCAAGCAAGACTTCAGTTTAATTATAGGCGTCAGGAGGCCATCATGCGGAGAAAAACTCACCATGGCGTCGACCACCATTTAATGCGTGATATGAATGAAATTGCCGTGCTGTTGGCCATCATCGATGGGGGCTTGGTTTCGCGTCGCGATATCACCAGGTACACCCACCTTACCGATTCGACGGTGTCGCACGTGACCCGAAAGCTCCTAAATCAAAACCTCCTGGAAGAGGTCGACGTCCCTCAAGAGCGCCGAGGGCGACCGGAAAAGCTTCTTCTGCTTCGTCCTCAAGCGGCTAGGCTGCTTAGCCTGGTATTGGAAGTCGACCATTTCCAAATTGGCCTGGTCGACCTATCGGGGCGGTTAAGCGAACACCAAATTTATCCCCTGTCCCCCGATTCCAATCCCACTGACATCTTGCCCACGATTGCCGATCATCTCTCCCAGTTATTAGCCTCGCAATCGGATCCGGTGTGGGGTCTTGGCGTCTCGGTGCCCGGGGTGGTAAATTCCAACGGCATCTTGGTCTCCTCTCCCAACCTCCATTGGTCCAACGTCCCCTTACAGGAATTCTTTGAAGAAGCCGTGGGGGTTCCCGTCATGGTGGCCAACGAAGCAGACGCTGCCGCACTCGGGGAGTATTACTTTGGCAACGGCAAGGCGAGCGCGCTTCTCATCTATTTAAGCCTTGGAGTGGGCATCGGGTGCGGCATTGTCATGGAAGGGCGCCTGTTTACGGGCGTGTCCGGCGCAGCCGGCGAGGTCGGCCATACCACCCTGATGCTCGACGGTCCGACGTGTCCCTGCGGACGCCGCGGTTGCTTTGAGGCACTGGCCTCGACCCGCGCCCTGCTCGAATCCGCTCGCTCCTACCCAGAAGGTGCCGCCATGTCCAGCAGCGTGGAGGTCATCGCGCGCGCCCTCGAAGGTGAGCGCTTCGCCCTGCAGGCGGTGCATAATATCGCTGACTACGTAGGTCAGGCGGCCGTAAACCTGGTAAACATGTTTGATCCCGACCGC